>QEVI01000308.1 GCA_003576855.1 Planctomycetota bacterium | reverse complement strand
CGCTACTGTGCCCGGAATCGCGCGCTCGCACGCCGTGCGCAAAACGTGCACGCCGAGCCGTGGATAAGAACAGCGCCGCGCGGGCTCGAAGGCTCCGCCAGCGCGGCGAGCAGGCGCCGCAAAGAAAACTGCGCATGGGTCTGCCGATCTGCAAACCCCACGCCCGTCAGCTTAAGATGGCTGCGCGGCGGCGTCAACGAAACGTCAGTCCCAGGTCCGCTCGTTGCGGCGATTTTCCGTTGCGATCAAGTCGCGTAAGCGACATGTGACTGCAGCAGGGACTCGCTATTGGCGCCCATGACAAAGTACGATCCTCGCCGCCACAACGAGCGCCCGCAGCGGCCTTGATCGCCGGTCGGCTCGCCGTGGCACGCCGGCGGCCAGCGGAGTATCCTGTCCTCATTCTCCTCGAACGAAACCTCCTCGAACGAATCGTCGAGCGCGGCATGCCTTCGCTTCCTCCTGCCCTGGTCTCCCGCAATCCGCTGCAGTGGCTGCGGATCTTCGGGCCCGGTGCGATCATCGCCTCGCTGACCATCGGCACGGGGGAACTGATCTTCTCCTCGCGAGGCGGAGCGCTGTTCGGCTATTCGATCCTGTTCCCGTTTCTGGTGATCTGCCTGCTGAAATGGACGTTGGCTTACAGCGCCGCCCGGCACATGGTCCTCTGCGGAGTGCATCCGCTCCAGCGGTGGGCGGAGCTGCCGCTGGGGCCGCGCGGCTGGCTGAGCATGCTTTTCACGGCGCTGGGCGTCGCCTGCATCCCGGTGTGGGTCAGTTTTCATGCCAGCGTCTTGGGCGACTTCTTCGCCACGCTCACCCATACGAAGGGCTTCCTGGGCGGCGCCACGATTCACCTGTGGGGCGCGGGGGTGCTCGTCGCCACGCTCGCCCTTTCGCTGGTCGGCGGCTATGCGGCCCTGGAAAAGACGCAACTGGCGATCGTTGGCCTCATGCTCGCCGCCGTCGCGATTACGCTGGCGATCTTCGGCCCTGATTGGCGAGAGCTGCTGGGCGGTTTTTTCGTTCCGCGGCGGCTGGCCTATCCCGATTGGCTCGCGGCCGATTCCCGTCCGGCGGTGCAGCAAATCGCCGCCAACCCGGTCTGGGTCGAGCTGTCGCTCTACGTGGGCGTTATCGGCGGATCCAGCTACGACTACCTCGCCTATGCCGCTTACTTGCGCGACAAGGGCTGGGGCCGAGCCGGCGGCGAGCCGGCGGGCGGCTTCACCGCCGACGAGCTGCGCAGGTGGACGCGGGCTCCCCTGATCGACTGCACGCTCAGCTTCGCCGTCGTCCTGGCGTTCAGCGCCGTGTTCGTGACCGCCGGCAAACTGATCCTCGGCCCCCAGCGGCAACTGCCCGGCGACGGCGCCTTTTTGGAACACCAGGCGCAGCTTGTCACCGCCATTCATCCGTGGCTTTATCCCTTGTATGCCGTGGGCGTGTTTTTGGCGATGATCGGCACGCTTTACGGCACGCTGGAGATCATGCCGACGATCGTCAGCGAGGGCCTGCGGGCGGTGCGCCCCGCGACGCGTCGTGCGCCTGGCGCCGCTCGATTGCGTAAGTTCGCCGTGCTTTGGTGCGCCGGGGCTGCGCTTGCGGTGCTCGGCGTGAGCTTCGCCTACCAGCTTCGGGCCGGGGCGAGCCGCCCGCCGGGTCTCACCGCCGTGCTGGCCCCGGTGAACCTCTTCACCGGCGTCTTCGGGTGCGGATTGATTTGCCTATTGAACCCGTGGATGGATCGCCGTTTGCCGCGGCAACTGCGCATGCCCGCGGCGCTGGTCGTGCTGAACCTGCTGGGCGCGGCGGCGTTTGTGCTCGTCGGGCTGCGGGCGTACTGGGAGTACGCCCGGTGGACCGCCTTGGGCGTGCTGCTGATAACGCTGGCGGCTGGACTGGCCTTCAGTTGGGCCGTAAACCGGCGGCTGGCCGAGCCGTCGCCGATCGACGGTTAGTCGCGTCGTCGCCGCCGCGGGGGCGCTCGCTATTGGCAAAGCGGCCGCGCAGCCCGCCGGGTATCGTGCATGGCGCCGCTTACGCCCGCGCGCTAGCACGCCGCGGCGGCAACGCCAGGCCGAAGCGCTCGGCAATCGCCTGCAGTTCGCTCCAGACGAAATCGCTGACCGGGATTCCACGGCTGGCGCGCATTAGCGCCGTCGCGTGCTCCGGCTCGCCAGGGTATTGGAGTCGCGGATAGCCGTCGAGCACCGGCGCGGCGTGCAATGCATCGATCATCGCCTCCATCGCCGATTCGAACTCGGCCCGCGGTTGAATCAGTTCGACTTGCATCGCAGCGAAGAAATGGCCCATCGTCGGCTGCTCGTACGCCGTGGATCGATCGCCCCGCGCCTGTGCATCAGCCGCCACGGGCGCGACGGCGGCCCACGCGCCCGAGAGCACGCCGGACAACACCGTGGCGATCATCGCCAGGCCGCCGCCCTTGTAGGCGCCCAGTTCCGCCGTGCCGCCCAGCGGCCAAAGCAGCCGGGCGTCGGTCGGATTAGTCGTCATATTCCCGAACTGGTCGCTCGCCCAGCCGGGGGGAATCAGTCGCCCGTGCTGGGCGAACTGCTGGATGCGATTGACCGTCGCCACGGCGGTTGACATATCGAGCACCAGCGGCGGGTAGGCGCCGCACGGCGCCGCGAAGCTCACGGGATTGGTCGAAAACATCGCCGTCGCGCATCCCCAGGGAGCGATGCCGATGGCGTGACCGCGACCGAAGAAGTGCCCCGTAGCGCACGCCCCCAGCAGGCCGCGCTCCGCCGCCAGGTGCGTGAAATAGCCGGCCGGCCCCAGGTGGTGCGTATTGCGAACGGCCACGACGCCGACGCCGCCGCGCTGGGCCATCTCGATGGCCATTTCCATCGCCCGCGCGGCGCCGACGAGCCCCAGCCCCGATCCGCCGTCGAGCCTCGCCGAGACGTCGGTTGCGTGCTCGATGCGAATCTCCGCGCCGGGCAGCAGCTCGCCGCTGAGCGTGCGGTCGATGTAGTACGTCTTGAGGTTGCGAACGCCGTGCGTATCGACGCCGCGGAGGCTGGCCCACATCAACACGTCGGCCGCTACGGCGGATGGCTCGCCGCCGTAACCCGCCGCGGCGAAGGCCTGCTCGATGAAGCGGCGCAGCGCCTCGGCGGCAATGACGTTGTCGTCCATGGCAAGTCGCCCGGCCCGCTGGCGCCGGACGCCTACTCGGGCATTTCAATCACGATCTTGAGGCACTGGTCGGCGCGGGTGCGGTGCATTTCGTACGCCTCCGCGACGGCGGCAAACGGAAGCCGGTGCGTCACCAGGCCGCTGACGTCGATGCGGCCGCTGGCCACCATGTCGAGCGCCAACCGCGTAGACAACTGATTGGCCTCGACCGAGGCGCCGACGATCGTTTGCGCTCGAACGCATTTATGGAACAGCACGTCGAAATCGAATGGAATCACCTGCCCGCGGGGGTAGCCGAAATACAGGACGTCGCCGCACTGGCGGGCCAGGCGAGCCGCCAGATTGATCGCCGCGACTTCGCCCGCCGCTTCCACGACCACGTCGGCCAGCTCGCCTTCGTTGCAGTCGCGGAGCGCTTGGGTAGCTTCGCCGGACTCGGCGGCGTCGGCGTGATTATGAATCACGTGGGTGGCGCCGAACGAACGCGAACGGTTCAACCGGTTCGAATCGACGTCCAGCGCCACGACCCGCCGCGCCCCCATCTGGCGGAGTTGGTAATTGAAAAACAATCCTGCCGAGCCCTGCCCGATGACGGCGACCGTCTTGCCGACAAGATTCGGCAGCCGCTGGCACGCGTACAACACCGTGCCCAGTTGCTGGGCCTGCAGCAGGTGCTCGAGGGGTCGCCCGGCTGGCAGCGGGATGACATGCGCCAGCGGCGCGAGAAAATACTGGGCCATCGCTTCATGCCGTGGCGCCAGGGCCATGACGGCGTCGCCCGGCTTGACTTCCGCGGACCCGTCCACGGCTTCTACGACGCCGACCATTTCGTGCCCGGTCGTGCCAGGCGGAAAGGGGTAATCTTCCTCCGCCGCGTAGTGCAGCATGCGGATGTCGCTGCCGCAGAGCGATAAGCGTTGCGTCCGCACCAGTGCGTGCCCGGGCCGCAGTACAGGCTGGGGAACATCGACGATCTGCACCTTCCCCCGAGCGACGACTTGGGCGGCTTTCATGAGACCGGCGAAACTGCTATGGAAAACAACGGATCGCTCAGGACGACAAAACGAGCTCCGAACAGTCTCCGCTGGCGACCGGAACCGCCGGCGCCGCGGCGAGGCGATCGCTGCTGCGATGCAAACGCCACAGCGGCGCTAGCCGCCTACGACATTCGCCGGCGGCGGGCGACGAAACACGCCGCCCAACACCCCAGCAGACCACCGGCAGGCTCCGGCACGGCCAGCATCGCGGCGAACGCCCCGCGGCCGTGGGCGTCCTCGTAATACCGTTTGAACAGCACGAAGTCCGCATGGTCGCTCAAGTAGTCGTTGTTCAGATCGCCCCGCGAATAGGCTTCGCCGCGGGTCAGTCCCGTGAAACTCGTGCGGTGCCACGTGCGGAACTGCACCCAGTCGGCGACGTCCACGGCCGAGTCGCCGTTCAGATCGCCAAACAACGGGCTGCCGGCAAGACTAAACTCGACCACGACGGCCCGATGGTCCGAAGGATACGGCTGCAGGCCGACGTCGGTGTTCGGATCGCTGGCATCGTAGCCCAGCACCTGGGCCGACGTCGGCGACACGTGCAGGCCGGCGTAATACACCATGTCGATGCGGTCGTGCACCTCGCCCGGCGCCAGCGTGGGGGCCGGGTAGCCGGGCGTCCACGTTTCGCCGCGATCGTTCACTTCGTCCGGCCGTAGCTCGCGGAACGCGTCGGCAAGTCCAGCGCCGACGACGGCGCGCGAGGTCGGCCACTCC
>QEVI01000307.1 GCA_003576855.1 Planctomycetota bacterium | reverse complement strand
TGGCGTTGGACTTACTCGGCGAACGCGGCGTCGAAGGCCACGTTGCTGGGCGAGAAGTCGAGCTTTCGTAGGAAGTCGCACGCCTCGCGGGCGCCCTGCTGGCGCTCCATGCCGCTGTCTTCCCACTCGACCGACAACGGGCCGTCGTAGCCGATGGCGTTCAACGCCCGGATGATCTCCTCGAAGTTCACGCCCCCGCGGCCGGGCGAACGGAAATCCCAACCGCGGCGCGGGTCGCCGAAGTTGAGGTGGCTGCCCAAGATCCCGCTGCGGCCGTTCAGCGTGACGATGGCGTCCTTGATGTGCACGTGAAAGATGCGATCGGGGAATTCTCGAATGAACTCCACGGGATCGACTCCCTGCCAGAGCAGGTGACTCGGATCGAAGTTGAATCCGAATTCGGGCCGGTTGGCCACGGCGTGCAGCGCGCGTTTGGCCGTGTAGACGTCGAAGGCAATCTCCGTCGGATGCACTTCCAAGGCGAACCGCACGCCACACTCGCCGAATACGTCGAGGATCGGGTTCCACCGTTCCGCGAACAGCTCGAAACCTTCCTCGATCATCGACTCCGGAACCGGCGGGAACGAGTAGAGCAAGTGCCAGATGCTCGAGCCAGTGAAGCCGTTGACGACCTCGACGCCCAGCTTCTGAGCGGCCCGAGCGGTGTTCATCATTTCCTCGGCGGCGCGCTTGTTGACGCCCTCCGGCTTGCCGTCGCCCCAGACGTGCGGCGGCAGGATCGACTTGTGCCGCTGGTCGATCACGTCGCACACCGCCTGCCCGACCAGGTGGTTGCTGATGGCGTAACAAGCCAGCTCGTTCTTTTCGAGTTGCTCGCGTTTGGCCGCCACGTAGCTGCTGTCATTAAGGGCCGCCGAAACATCGAAGTGATCGCCCCAGCAGGCCAGTTCATTGCCGTCGTAGCCGAACTCGCGAGTCATGCGCGCCAAATCCTCGAACGGCAGATCGGCCCACTGGCCGGTGAATAGGGTAACGGGGCGAGCCATAGAAGAAGCGCTCCATTTTCGTGCGACAGGATGAGGAAAAACGCATTGTCGCCAATTTTCGACTGCTGGCAACCGCTGCGGCGCGGCAGTTCTCGGCCAGTGCTCCGCATCGGGTATAACTTATACTTGACGGCGTCCTGCTTTCGAACCGTCACCACGAAAAAGGCTTCGACCATGACACCCGCCCGTTCTCGGCGATTGGCGGCGCTGGTCGCCTTCGGCTCGCTCGCCGGCGGCGCCCTGGCGCACGCGGCGCTGCCGATCGACCTGGAGGTCGCGGTCGTTCAAGCCGCGCCCCTGGGCGCCATGCAGCAGTGGGGTCGGGTCCTCAGCGAGATGGACCTGGCCCGGGTTCGTCTGCGGGCCGCCAACCGGGGCGATCAGCCTTCGGTGACCACAACCGGCGCGGGGCCGGCACTGCGACTGCAGGTCGTCGGCATCGTCAATCACAAGGACCAACTGGTTCTGCCCGGCGGCGTCTTTCGCCAGGCCGACGCGGCCCAGCTTAAACAGTTCCTGGAGGATCTCCCTCGCCAAACGGCAGAGCAAGGCATCGAGCGCGGCATTTTCGGACTGACCAAGCCGCAATTCGCAGCCCTGTACCACGACCTCTCGACACCGGTAGATGCGCCGACCAAAGGCGTGCCGCTCAACGAGCTGGCTGCGAACGTGACGGCGCGGCTTGGGACGCCCGTCGAACTTAGCGCAGGCGTCGCGGACACGTTGAACCGGGGCCAGCCGCTTACGGCCGATTTGCAAGGCTATTCCGCCGGAACGGTGCTGGCCATCGCGCTCCGGTCCGCGGGCCTCGAGCTGGCGCCCTCCGGTCCCACCTTGGAGACAGTCGCGCTGAAGATCGTGCCCGCCACCAGAGACACGGATCACTGGCCCGCTGGCTGGAAGCCGGAACAGGTCGGCCGCGTCATCGCACCGGCCATGCATCAGTTCACGACGATCGAAATCAGCGGCTTCACGCTGCAGCAGGCGCTCGACGGGGGCCTGGCGGCCCACATGGGCGTGCCGCTGGTGTTCGACGCTCGCGTGCTGGCTGACCGGCGGATCGACCCGGCTAACATCCAGGTGAAGTTTCCGAGGAGCAAGACGTACATCCGCCGGGCGGTGGACAATATCCTCGCGCAAGCGCGGCTGGCGGGGGAACTCCGCGTCGACGAGGCGGGGAAGCCGTTCTACTGGATTACGCAGTTCGGCCCGGACAGTCCGCGAGCGCTGGGTACCGACCCGCCCAGCGAAGGGCCCGCCGCGCCGGGACGCCATCAGCCGTAGCGGCGTCGCCGCCGCTGGTCGTGGGCTGGGAAACCCGATCACAGGAGCAGCGCGTATGCCGCCAACGACCTCCTTGTTGCCGCCGAATTGGGAGGTTCCTGAGGAGTTCCGCCGCCGTTTGGGCGAGCAAGCGGGCCGGCAGCGGCTCATGCAAGCCGACGGCCATTTGCTGCTGGTCCTGCACGCGCCGCCGTCGCCGGATTCCAACGTCCGTGAAGGCCGGCTGTTTTGGCGCGATCCGACTGGCCGGTGGACGCCCAGCGGCGCTTCGCCGGCCCAGCCCGGCTTGGGCGATTTGCTGGGGCAATACGAATCGGCCATCGAGCAGTTGCAGGCCGACGAGGACGAGGCGAAGACCGCGCGGCAATATTTCCAATTGCTGAATCGCCTGAATCCGCTAGCCCGCACGGCGCGAAACCTGTACGAAACGATTCAGAGCGCGCGTGAAGCGGCGTCGGACGATCGCCAACTACTGTTGTGGCGGGACCGTGCGTACGTGATCGCTCGTGCGGCCGACTTGCTGCACGGCGACGCGAAAAACGCGCTGGAGTTCGCCATCGCCGAGCGGGCCGAACAGGAAGCCGAATCGAGCCGCCGCGCGGCCAGCGCCGCGGCCCGGCTGAACCTGCTGGTGGCGTGCTTCTTTCCAGTGGCCACGCTGGCAGCGATTTTCGGCGTCAATCTGCGGCACGGCCTGGAGTCGTGGGACCGGCAGTACGCGCCGCTGCCGCTCTTGGCGATGCTCGTCAGCGGCCTGGCGCTGGGGCTGTTGCTGATGCTCGCCATCAACCGCCGGCGGTGAGGAATTGCGTGGTGGACAACGCCAACCAGCCCCGACGTGGCCAGGTCGGGGGCTGTGGCAGAGGCAATAAAACCTGCCCGCTCCGGCGGTCCGTTGGACCGCGGCTTGAAAGCGATCCAACGCCGCTTGGAGAACTCCAATGCGCTCGCTGGGCGTCAGTCGCCGCCGGCAATGGTTGCTCGCGCGCGATAGGCGGCGAGGTCGATTGCATCGCTCAGCCAAGCAACCGACGCATCTACGCGTGCAAAGTGCAAGCCGCCTGGGTGATGGCTGCGAAAACCGTTTACGTTAGGCCACCAGTTGGGCGAATAATCGCGTCCCTCTACAGGGACGACATTCGGGGGGATCGCGCAAGTCGCATAGGCATTATTCGCGTAGGGCCACGAAACATAACGATTTCTTTGCGGCGCGCACTCGCCGGCGAGAAACGTATGGCTGACCCCGTCTTCGACGTGCCGCAGGGAGCGGACGCGACGATAATCAGATCGCCACATGATTCCGTCGCCATCGTCCAGCCCGTCGTAGGAACCATTGGTTCCCATGTTACGCCAGTCCGTTCCGATGTCCGCCAATTGCTGCGATCCGTCGGCGCCCCAATTGGCGCCGGTCACGCCCTGGTAATTGGTTTGCCCGACGGCCATCCCTTCCAGGTCGCCGGCGTCGCCGCGAGGCCCTCGCAGGCTGTACTCGTCGCTGGGACACAGGAAGATCGAGACCTGCTCATGCAGCGCGCGGCTTTGCCGAAGCGTGGCGCGGCCGACCCGCCCGCGGTCGTAGAGATCGTTTCGTTCCGCGTAGGGCAACAGGCGCGCCAGCCAGCTCCAGGCTCTGGCATCCGGTCCCACTCCGCCGGCGATGATGAAATAGCCGTGAGGAAAACGCCCGCGGGCGTCGTGATATGTCATCGTCGCCAACGCCACCTGGCGAAGATTGTTCTTGCAAGAGGCCTTACGACTCGTCTCCCGCGCCTGCTGCACCGCCGGCAGCACGATGGCCATCAGCAACCCGGCGATGCTGATGACGACCAGCAATTCGACGATGGTCAACGCTCGACGCATAACCGCGCCTCAAAACACCCAGAAGTCTGCCGCAAACCCTGCCGCGAAGGCGAAAAGGACACGCTACGGCCCCCAATAAATCCTAACGGTCGGCGCACTCATGGGCCAATTATACGATCATCGGCCCAATCGGCATGTAGTCCTCTCTGCCTGTCCAGCTCGCCATGCCTTGCCCTGTCTTGACCACTATGATAGACTACATTATGTATACATATCGTCGGGTCGGGCCGCCGGCCCGCCGCCGCCACGCCGCGATCATCCAGCGGGTGGGCGGCGACCAAATCGCATCACTACTGGAGGCCGCGCGTGAAACGCACCAATCTCTTGTTGTTCGTAACGACTGTCCTGTTGCTGCTGAGCTTGGCCGCGTGCGAATTGCCCGCGCCGGGCAGCCAGCCGCCCCCGGCCACAGACACGCCGGTTTCGCCGCTGTTGGGTGCGCCGACACTGCCGCCCTTCTTGCCCAGCCCGACGCCGTCCGTCGTGCCGGCCGTCAGCCCCACGCCCACGCCTGACCCGGCTTTACAGGCCGCCAGCGCCACGCCGCCCCCGGCTCCCGAGGCCACGGCCGCCCCGGTCCAGGAGACTTCGCCCACGGGCGAGATCATCCACACGGTGCAGGCGGGCGAGAATCTATTCCGCATCGGTCTACGCTATGGTATCAGCTATCAGGAATTGGCGGCCTATAACGGCATCTCCAATCCTAACGTGCTGAGCGTGGGCCAGCAGATCAAGATCCCAGCCCGGCCTTAGAAACCATAAGGCCTGACAGGTTGACGAACAGGCGTCCGCGCCAATCCTGTCCGGTCGAGCCTTGCCA
>QEVI01000015.1 GCA_003576855.1 Planctomycetota bacterium | reverse complement strand
TGCTCGCTAGACCTGTGTTGCCGTCGACGGTTACAGTCCCGGCCGCGCTTCCTGAAGCGACCGTAATAACGCCGCCGCTATCAGGCTGACCGAAACGATCGAATATCACCTGCGAGTCGGCGCCCAGCAGGGCCGAGCTGACGCGAACTTGGTAGGGCGCTACGGACAAATCCACCGAGTAAGCGGCGGCTGGTCGGTCAAGCGCAGCCATCCCCGGAAGCGAGTAGGTCCCGGAGTTCGCCGTGAACTGGACCGATTGGGTAGCGCTCTTGCTCATCGCGGTTTGCCGCGCCAGCGTCAGGTCGGCCTTGATCCGCCGGCAAGCCGCGTCTATGCGGATGCGGCGCAGCGCCTCGGCGAACTTCGGCGCCGCCGATGCGGTCAGAATGCCGATGACGAGCACCGTGATCGCCAGCTCGACGAGCGTAAGGCCGCGGCGAGCGCCGGCAACGCCATCACGCCGCTTTGCTGAACGCTGAACACGACGCAATTGAACGAAACTCGTTATTCTCATGGCAGCATTGGCATGCAGCGCAGAACACGAACCGAGAACCGGCAAACCGCATCAGTCGCGACACGACGGCGCCAGCGCCGGCCCTTTGCGCGCCGGTCTGTCCGGCTGGCAGTAGCCGTAGCGAATCGCCGTAATGTCGTCGATCGCTGACAGAAATGCATCGACGACGCCCGCATCCCATTGGGAACCAGCGCCGGCCTGGAGTATCTCGATTGCTTTCTCGTGCGGCATGCCACGGCGGTAGGCGCGATCGCTCGTCATGGCATCATAAGCGTCGGCCACGGCCATAATCCGCGCATCAAGGGGGATCTCGTCACCCTTGAGACCGTCGGGATAGCCGGTGCCGTTCACTTGTTCGTGATGATGCAACACGGCGGGCAGCAGGTAATGGAGTTGTTCCAAGTCCCGCAAAATGGCCCATCCGTCGTCTGGGTGCCGCTTGATTTCTTCGTATTCCTCGGGCGTCAGTTTATCCGGCTTGCGCAGCACGGCGTCGCTGACGCCGATTTTTCCGACGTCGTGAAGAAGGCCGGAGAGATAAAGCTTCTCGGTGGCTGTTTCGTCGTAACCCATTTGCGCAGCGATCCGCTTGCAGAATAGCGCCACTCGCTCGCTATGACCGCGCGTGTAAGCGTCTTTCGAGTCGAGCGCCGACACCAACGTGCGAACCATGTTCGTGAGGAGTTTTTCCTTTTCACGAATCAAGTCGAGATTAGCCGCGTGGGAGGCGACAAGCGTCGCCGCGGCGCTGAGCAGCGAAGCCTCCCATGTGCCGAACTCGTCCTGTCCCAATTGCAGCAGCGGGCTAGGAGGCCATTGGCGGCCGACGGAACTGCGATTGACGGCCACAAACCATCCGAAGCTCCGTGCTCCCGTGCTGATGGGCGTCATCAAAAACTGCCGCACGCCTGCGGCGCGGGCGTCGGAATCGGTGCTGCGAATATCGTTCTGGACGAACGGCGCGGCGGCTGCCCGCTGGCTGTATTTCGCAGCCAGCCGCGCCACGACGCTCGGATCGGCCCCGTGGCCCGATCTCGGATTGCTGCACGCGGTCTGCGCCACTTCTGGTTGGCCGCTTGCTCCGAGACGAACGAAATGCACCGACTCCGCGCCGATCATTTCGCGAAGCCCCGCGATCGTCCTATCAACCAGCGTAAATATGTCGAGCGACGTATCTTTGACGACAAGCTGCGTCGCCATCTGCCGCAGGTAGGTGAGTTCCTCGAAGTCATCCGTGACTTGCTGAGAAAAGACGAAGTTCTCGTCGCGCAGCCACTCCACCTCGTCCCGCTGTTGAAGTTCGCGCAGCACCGCATCGGCCAGGCGTTCGGCGTAAAGCCCGCATGGCGCATCGACTTCGGCGACGGCAACCAGCGACGGCTCGCGGCCATCCTCCAGAATCGGAGCAGCCACGGCTACGCGACTTGGACCGACGGTCGCGCGGCATGATCGACTCGTGGCTAGCGCCCGCTCCAAGAGAGCCATGAGCCGCTGATCAACCTGCCCCGCGACGTCGAAAAGCTGAGCATCGCGATCGGCGCAAGGGGCCGTTCGCAGCTCCCACTGTCGCGGCGCCAAGCGCTGCCACAACTCCAGCGGACACTCAAGCGCTGAATGCAGCGACGATTGAGCGCGAACGGCAGCCGCACTGAGAGGTTCTTCCAGCAGTTGCGTCGTCACGCGAAGGTCTCCTGAAAGCGTTGGTCGATGGCGGCCCGCCGAACAACAACACGCGCCATTCCCACGCACGTCGTTTCGCCATATTCGACGGCCGCTAAACGGCAAAACAAGGATAGTACATGCCGCACAGCCGCGAAATCGCCGGAGTGGTTGTGACGGTCGTGCCGGCCGTCTCGATCCGGATGTCCTCGACGTGAAGTTTCCCGACGCCTTGCGCCCGACGTCTCCGTACCTACCACGTGCTACGCTTTGTCAGCGGACGGCCGAGTGTTTTTCGGCCATCTAGGCCACACCTAGCGACACGTGCCAGCGATAAAGGCAGTGATAGTGAATCGACGCTGTAATTCAAGGGCCATGAGTATGACGCGCCGTAACGGTTTTACACTCGTTGAACTGGTAGTTGTGATTCTGATCCTGGGCATATTGGCGGGCGTCGCTGCGCCAAAGATGTTTAACACGTCGGGCACGGCCGTGGACAATGGTCTGAAGCAGACGCTGGCGATAGTCCGCGACGCCATCGAGCTCTACGCGGCGCAGAACGGCGGAGCGCTACCTCCCTGCACGAGTCCTGGGTTGGATTTCAGGAACGCGCTGCAGCCGTACATTCGAGGCGCGTTTCCCAAGTGCCCCGTCGGAACCAAAGACAACGGCGTAACGGCCGACGGCACGGCCTCCGCCTCGCCGCCGACCGGCTGGAACTTCAATACATCGACCGGAGCGTTCACCTGTGCATATAACGGCCTGTCGAATGATAAGGCCACGTTGTACAGCGATTTTTGATGAACCGAAAAGCTTTCTAACGGCTGCGAAGCAGCGGCTAGCTTACCGAGACGTCCCTATGCAGTTTCGCGGCAAAGCGTTGGTCGTCGATGACAACGTCGCCCTGGCGCGGGTCACTCAATTCGCGCTCGGCCGCGCCGGGTTAGACGCGCACATCGCGCCGAACGGTCGCAAAGCGCTGGAACTGGCCCTGGCGGAAAAGTATGACATCGTCATTTCCGATCAACAAATGCCTGAAATGACCGGCTTGGAACTGTGCCGACGCCTGCGGTCCACTGCCGAGTATGCAGCGACGCCAATTGTTTTGCTAACTGCCAAAGGGTTGGAATTGGAACTGCCGGCGCTTCAGCGAGAGCTGGAAATCAGCGCAATTTTTTCAAAACCGTTTAGTCCTTCGGAGGTTGTCGGCGCCGCCTGCCAACTGCTTGGAGCAACGGTTTGAAAGACGGTTTCAAGCGGACTGGCTTTTTATCGACGCTACGCGACGCGCACGTACCCCCCTCTCCATCGCTGAGGAGAGCCTAACGACCCGTGACAAGTTCTCAACGCGATTATGGCATCGAGCTATCCGAGAACGGGTCTGTCGCGCAAGATCGTCGGCTACCACTTGCTATTCAGCCTGCTGGCGGTCTCATGGCTCGCCGTTGCTCTGGTGTTGGCCGCGCATGCCATTCTCGCGGACCGACAAGCTAAGCACGTGCTGTCGCGGCTGGGTCGCGCCGCCGCCGAAACCGAAGTTCACTTCCTGCGCCATGGCGCCGAAGGGCTCGGCGCCTTGCTGAGCGAGTTCAGCAAGTCCGCTCCCGCGGGGCAGTGGGCCATTGTCGGCCTCGACGGCAAGCACCTTGCGCATACCGATGCCCGCCAAATCGGCAAACCCGCGGAGGAGCCGATCGGCCAGCGATCGCATTGGGGAGACGCCGCCTGCATCCGATACGCGGACTCGCTGGGGCGGACATGGCAGGAGTACCGCGTAGCGCTGCGCACCAAGGACCGCCCGCTGGGCGACCTGCGGGTCTCGCTCCAGGAGCCCGCGTTGCTGGGAACTGCCCTTGCGGCGGCCCGCTTCATTCCTCTGGCCGTCGCAGTCCCCTTGGGCCTCGTTGTGCTCGGATCGATTATTGTAGCACGCCTGTCCCGTCCTGTTGCGGTTCTTGAAACCCGGTTACGCGACGTCGCACGGCAGCCCATGGGCGCTCCGTGCAACTGCCGCCCCTTGCCGGCTCGCGACGCCGTCTCGCTCGGCTGGAACCGCGTGGTCGATGAGCTTGAGCGCGCGCGGCGCGGCGCCGCCCAAGGCGACGTCGCCGAGCTGCTGACGATGGCGGAACAACAGCGGCGACAATCGCAGTTTGAACAAATCCTGCAACGGCTTTCCGACGGCATCGCGGTCACCGACGCCGAGGGCCGAATCGCATTTGCCAATCGGGCGGTCGCCGCGCTGCTCGGGGCCGAGTCGGAACTGGACGCCCTAACTGGAATTCAGTTCGATCAGCGGCTTCGCGAAGTGGCAGACTGCAGTGATGACTGCGATTTGCTTGCCGCAGCAGCGCGTCAGCGTAGTGCAGTGGGCGAGGTGGTGCAACGAGGAGGCGACACCGAGCGCACGCTTCGAGTTGCACGGCTTCCTTTAGGTCCAGACGCCAGCCAAGGTCACGTCTGGACGCTTCGCGACGTAACGCAGCAGAAGCTCGTGGACCAGACTCGCGACCACTTCATCGATACGGCGACGCACGAGTTGCGCACTCCGCTAGCCAATATCAAGGCGTACGCGGAAACGCTCGCCAGCGCCGAATGCATTGACATCGAGCTGCAAAAGGAGTTCTGCAACATCATCAACAGCGAGGTGACTCGGCTGGCCCGTTTCATCGACGACCTCTTGAGCATCAGCAGCATGGAGGCGGGCGCGCTTAGCATTGAGCGGCAGCCAGTCGAAACGCAGCGGCTGTTCTCCGAGGTGCTGTCAAAGGTCGAACCGTTGATGCAGCAAAAGCAGATCGACTTCCAGGTAGAACTTCCCCCAAAAATGCCCGAGCTCAATCTGGACAAAGACAAAATCGTCGCCGTCGTCGTCAACGTGCTGGGCAACGCGGCGAAGTACACGCCGCCGGGCGGCCGAGTTTCGCTGCACGTGAAGGTCGAAGACGGTCGCTTGCGCGCCTCGATCGAAGATACCGGCTTCGGCATCGCGCCGGACGATCTCCACAAGGTGTTCGACAAGTTCTTCCGGAGCGACGACCCGCGGGTGCAAGCCGAGGTCGGCACGGGGCTGGGACTTTCTCTGGCGCGAGAAATAGTCCGCATGCACGGCGGCGAAATTTCCGTAGAAAGCGAGTTGAACAAGGGCAGCGCCTTCCACGTCCTGCTGCCGTTGACCTAGGGGCGATGCCGTGTTCACGCTAGAAAGACAAGGAGCCGTGAGCGTCGTGCGCCCCCACGGCCCCATCGACGGCAAATCCAGCGACGAGCTAAAGCGCGTCGCTTTGCAGGGCATTGGCATCGGCCGGCCGATGCTCGTCATCGACTTTCACGACGTGCCCCTCGTCGACGGCGCGGGCCTCGAAGCGCTGCTTGATCTTCGCGACACGCTGGAAGCCAAAGGCGGCGCCATCAAGCTCGCCGCGATAAACCCCCTCTGCGCCGACATCTTGCGTGTAACCGGCGTCGGCGCGCATTTCGAACAATACCCTCAACGGCGCGTTGCCGTGGGCAGCTTCGCTGAATGACCGCCCTAGCCGAACCGGCCATCGAACTGCGAGACGGCGCTTCGCCGGCCAGCGAAGCCGACGGCGCTCAGCCCGTGGCGCTGGCGCGGGCTCCGCTGGGCGAGCGACTTGTCGCGGCCGGGCTTATCGAACGCGCGCAGCTCGAGACGGCTCTCAGCCGCCAGGCTGAGAACCGCCAGCGACTCGGCGAAGCGTTGCTGGAACTGGGGTTCATTTCGGAAGATGAGCTGCTGCCGTTCATCGAGTCGCAGCTCGGCGTCCCGGCAGTGCGTTTGCGCGAGGGCCTGCTGGATCCTCACGCGGTGCATCTGCTGCCGCGGCAGCTTGCGGAACGGCTGGCGGCCATTGCCCTGTTCCGCGTTCGCAACGTGCTGACGGTCGCGACCGACGACCCGCTCGACCTCGACAAGCTCGACCGCATCGAGCGAATGACGGGCCTGACCGTTCGGCCCGTCTTTGCCTTCAAGGCGGCCATCGAGCGAATCACCCGCCGCGCCTACGAAGACGACTTTCGCGTCGACGCCGTCACGGCGGACCTCGACGACGCCGCCGTCGAGTTACGCTCCGACGCCGACGTCGACGTGGCCTCGGTGCACCAGCTCGTCGAAGGCAGCCCGGTCATCAATCTGGTCAACTACTTGGTCCTACAAGCGGTACGTAAAGGCGCCAGCGACATTCACATCGAGCCAGGACGCAAGTGGGCTACGGTACGTTACCGCGTCGACGGGCAACTTGTCGAAGTGCTTCGACCGCGGCGTGACATTTATCCCACAATCGTCTCGCGCATCAAAGTCATGGCGAAGATGGACATCGCCGAACACCGCCTCCCGCAGGACGGCCGCTGCCAAGTCGTGGCTGACGGCAAGGAGGTCGATTTGCGCATTTCGACGCTGCCAACCGTGTTGGGGGAAAAGGTCGTGATGCGCGTGTTGGACAAGGGCCGGCTGACGTTCAATCTTGGCGAGCTCGGCATGCCGGCCGACGTCTTGCACACCGTCGAAGAACTGCTTCGCAAGCCGTACGGCCTGATGTTGGTCACTGGGCCCACAGGATCGGGCAAGACCACGACGCTTTACTCGGCTCTTGAGCTGATCAAGTCGGTCCATCGCAACATCGTCACCGTCGAGGACCCGGTTGAATACCAGATCGAGCTGGTCAACCAGGTGCAAGTTGAAAGCGGTCGCGGCATGGGCTTCGCCGGGGCGCTCCGCTCGATACTGCGGCAGGATCCCGACGTGATCATGGTGGGCGAGATTCGCGACGCGGAAACCGCCCAGGTGGCCGTCCAGGCCGCCCTAACGGGCCACCTGGTGCTTAGCACGCTGCACACCAACGATAGCGCCGGCGCCGTCGTGCGGCTCATGGACATGGGCGTCGAAAGCTACAAGCTGGCAGCGGCGCTGGTAGGCGTCGTGGCCCAGCGACTGGTCAGGACGATTTGCCCTAATTGCCGGACTACATATTACGCCAGCGCCGAGTACCTGGAAGCACTGCATTATACAGGCGATAAACGGCGAAGCTGGTCGAAAGGCGAAGGCTGCCGCGATTGCTTTGACACGGGGTTTCACGGGCGCAAAGGCATCTACGAGGTGCTGCCTGCCACGGCCGAAGTGCGGCGCCTCGTCGCGCGAGACGCTGGAATCGAAGCCATGCGCCAGTGGCTCGTCGACAACGGCCACCCCACGCTTCTTGAGGGCGGAATGCGTCTTGCCGAGCGCGAGGAAACCAGCTTGGAAGAAGTCGCCCGCATCGCGTTTTTCGAATAGCTGATCGCACAAGAGAAGCGATATGACGACTCCAACTTCCGTGCAAGCTGGCTTCGGTTTTTCCGTACCGAATTCTGCGCGGGCTCCGAGCCAGACGTCGGCCGTCGCTCCGGCGGATATGGATTTCTCGTTTGACGAGGAATCCCCGCGGATCGCTGCGCGCCGGCTAAAGGCGCCGCGAGTCGAGATTGCCGACATGACGGCTCAGCTTGCGATCATGACCCAATCGGGCCTCGACCTGTCGTCGGCCCTCAATTCGCTCGCCGCTCAGTGCGACCGTCCGGCGCTGGCCGAAGTTCTCCGCGACATCAACGACCTAGTTCATGGCGGCAACACGCTTTCGGAGTCGTTGAAAACGTATCCCGACGTCTTTGACGGCGCCTACGTCGCGACGGTCGCGGCCGCCGAAGCTTCCGGGCGAATGGCGGACGTGCTTAAACAGCTCGCCGCAATGCAACGCAACGAGGTTCGCTTGCGACAGTCCGTCAAGTCGCTGCTGGCTTATCCGGCCCTGCTGACCGCTGTTGCGGCGCTGGTGATTAGCGTGCTGGTCGTGTTCGTGTTACCGCGATTTGCCGACGTTTTTTCGCAATACGAGGTCGAGCTTCCGCTGATTACTCAAGCACTGCTGGCAGTCGCCGGGGAAGCGCGATCGCGGTGGTGGCTGTGGTGTCCGGTGATTGCCGCCGGCATCGCCGGAGCGTTGGCCTGGCGATGCACGGAGCACGGGCGGAAAGCCGTCGACGGCTGGATGCTGAGGGCGCCCACGATCAAAGCGGTCGCCCGCCCGTTGCACACCGGTCGCATGTGCACCCTGCTGGGCCTGCTGCTCAGCAGCGGCGTCCCGCTGCTGGAAGGGCTGCGCCTGTGCCGACAAGCGGCGACCAACACCGTATTCAAAGAGTTGCTCAACGACCTTGTCGAATCGGTGTTAAACGGCCGCGGCATGAGTGCCACGCTGCTCGAAGCCGACGCCGTGCCCATCTCGGCTCGCGAAATGATCGTGACTGGCGAACGCACGGGCAAGCTGGCCGAGGTAACGCAACTGCTCGGCGTTCATTACGAGGAAGAAGCCGAAAACCGCATGAAGCAAGTTGTGCGACTACTGGAACCCTTGATTACCGTGCTGATGGGCGCCGTAGTCGCCGTCGTCGTGCTTGCGGTAATGCTCCCGATTTTCGACCTTTCGACGATGGGCCATTAGGCGGCGTCCATGGTACTCGCTTCCAAACAGGGCTGGATGGGATTCGACATTGGCGCGGCTGGCGTCAAGGCGGCGCAACTCGTGCGCCGCAACGGCGCCTATTGCATTCGCTCGGCGGCTTTCGCCCCGCGCCGCCAGGCGTGGCCGGAGCCGTGGCTCGCGACCGAGCCGCCGCGACCAAGCGGCGACGAAGTGAGCTGCGCCGCATCGCTGTGCGAGACCGTTCGCGGCAGGTCGGCGGCAGCGCTGATGCCCGCGGCAGCATGCGAGACGTTCAGCCTCGCCGCGCCAGCGGGAAAGCGGGGCCACGAGCACGGCTTGGCCAGCGCCTTGGCCATCGAAGCGCAGCGACCGATGCATGACTGCGTCTTCGCTGCCTGGCCGACCGGGCTGCAAGCCGGCCAGATCAACGCCGTCGCAGCGGCCCGGTCGTGGAGTGACCAAGTCACGGCAGACGTCGCTAGCAGCGGATGGCGCTGCCGACTTATCGACGCCCTGCCCTGGGCGCTGGCCCGGGCAGTCGCGTTGATGGCGCCCGACGCTACCCAGGGCACGGTCGCGGCGCTCGACTGGGGGTACGGCCGAGCGACGATGTGCCTCATTCACCACGGCGTCCCTGCCATGGTTCGAATACTGAAAGACTGCGCCTTTCGAACGACCCTGGAGGCGCTGGCGCGCGCACTGCGGCTCGATGAGCGCGACGCCGACGCCGCCTTGCGGCGATTCGGACTGGGCGGATGCGCACTGGCAGACGATTCGTGCGAGCCGCCGGCGGACGCAACGACAAGGTCCATAATCGCCGAACTGCTCGAGCCGGAGCTTGCCCGGCTTGTGCACGAAATCCGTCGGACGCTGGCCTATTGGCAGGGAGCTACTCGCGGACGCTGCCCGGACGCCGTGTACCTGTTCGGAGGCGGATGCACGTTGGCCGACTTCGACCAGCGACTATCCAGCCAACTTGCCCTCAGGGCAGAACGCTGGCGGCTGCCGCTGGAGCGGCCCGATGACGAGCACACGTTGCCGCCCACTTGTTTGCTCGGCGTGGCAGCGGCGCTTTCGGCCCTGGCCTGGGAGGACCGATGAAACGCTATGTCAACTTGATGACAGAAAGCGCCCAATTCGGCGTCGCCGCGCGCGAACAACTCCAGCGCTGGGCGCTGGTTGCAGCGCTGCTTATCGCGGCTGCGGCGCCTGTCGTGTTTTTTCGCGTGCGCGAACACACGCGCGTGCGTCAGCAGCACGAAGCGCTGGAAGCGACGTACGAGCCGGTCCGCCGACTCAATGAACGGAATCGCCAGCTCCGCCGAGAAGCCATCGGCTTGGTCCGCGACGAGCGGCTCAGCCTCGAGTTGTCTCGGCAGCGACCGATCGTTTCGCTCCTGGCCCGCGTGGGAGCGGCGGCGTCAGAGACCCGTGGAGAGGTGTTCGTCGAGCGCATCAGCGTCGATCAGCGCGTGCCCGGCGCCGCCCATCCAGCGAGCGCCCAGGACCGCATGACCGTCGAAGCCGCTGCAACGCTCACCTATGACATTAGCGAGTTTGCCAAAGCGCTGGAGGCGCCCCCAATTACTGCCGTCAAGGTTACGTCGGAAGTCATCACCGCCGAAGGCGGCGTAGACCGTAAGAGTTATACGCTGGAATGCCAGCTCTGACCGAGGAGGGGCCATGACCAGTGCAAAGGCCATCTTGGCGCCGACACTAAGCTTGCAACGACTGCACGGGCAGGTGTGGCTCATACACGCCTTCGGCGGCGGCCTGGTCGCTGTCGCCGCCGCCACGGCGTACTTGGGGTATCTTTCGCCGCAAGCACACGAAATTGACGTTCGCCAGCATCGGATGGCCCAACTTGAAGCGCTCATGGCCAGCCGGGAGCAGATCGCCGAAGAGCATACGCGGTTGGAAGACCGGCTTGGCGCTTTGAAAAAGCAAGCGGCGACGATCGCTCGGCGGATACCGCTCGAGAGCCCCACTCAAGAGTTCATCGAGCGGGCGACGCAACTCGCGGCGCTCCATGACGTCAAGATGGAGCTTTGCAGCGCGTCGGCGCCGCACAGCTACCCCACTCATTCGCAAGCTGAAGTGACGTGCCGGTTTTCGGGCAGCTTCGCCAGCATCTGCCGCTACCTTGCCGCTATTGACCAGCTCTCCCAGGTTTCGCGTGTTTCTCGCCTGGAAATCAGCTCATCCCAAGATTCGCGTTCATATCCGGTGCAGGCGGTATTTCAACTGTATTACCGCGCCGAACTCCACGATACAGAAGGGAAGCGAGGCAATCCATGACATCCAAGAACAAGAACAACATCGGCGCTACGCCGGGCAAGCTTGCGGTCATCGCAATCCTCGCCATCGTTTTGGCGGTCGTGATAGCATCAAACTTCGGCGCCAGCGAGGCGCCGGCGAGCGAGATTACCGCCGAGGCGTCGCCGCTCGCTGCTGAAGTCCCGACAGCTTCCACGGCAAATGCTAGCGGGCCAGCCGCGACCGCAACCTCGGACACGTCGGGAAACCCCTTCGGCGAATTCGCAACGGACGACAATTGGCCGACGCTGCCCATTAGCGAGGCGACGACCTTCGATCCGATGGCCGCTGCCCCCTGGGCAGCATCATCCGCTGGCGGCGACAACGGGCTCAGCGACGCGCAGATCAGTGAATTGATGGCCGCGAAGAACGCCATCATTTTAATGTCCGGAGGCACGCGCGTGGCGCGCATTGGCAGCCAGGAGTTTAGGGTGGGAGATAAGGTCGGTCGATTCCGCATCGTCGACATTTCGTCGCAGGGGATTACGCTCAGCGAACCAGAATGACCGAAAGGAGGAGAGACTTCATATCTGCATGAATGCGGCGACGACGCCCCCGTGCACGTTGTGCGACGGGACATAGCGCCTTTTGCCGCACAGGTAACTCGGGCACAACGCTCATCGCCTTGCCAACGAGAACTTGTTTCGATCGGGCGGCCGGGGCGCGATTGGCCGCTGGGCACTTTTCCGTGACTTTTCCTTAGATTCGCAACCGCGGCCTGCTCAAGGGGGAGCATGCGCGTCTCGTTCACTCATCCACGATCGTCGGCAGGCAAGCCGCTGGCTGCGGTTCGCGGCGCGCTGGTTTTGTGCTTGGCGCTGGCGGCCTGCGCGGGCCTGGCTGCGGCTCAGCAGCAGCCGGCAAACCAGGCAGCCTCCATACCGCAACAGTCGCCGAATACACCGCCAGCGCTGCCGATCGCGCCGAACGCGACGACACAACCCGGCCAGTTCGGGGCTAACGCCCAGGAAGTCCCAGGGGGCGCGGCTAGTCAAGTCGCTGAAGCGCCGCCGAGCGCCGAGCCGGGACCGGCCGCCTCGCCTGCGGAGCTACCCAGTCCCCGGCCATCAGGCGCCATGCCGCGTCGCGGCAACCCATTCACCTTTAGCGCCACGCCGCCAGAGGGAAGCGTGGTCATCCCTGCAAACAGGCCGAACCCTGAAAAGGTCGAAGTCCGCGACGACCATGGGCTCATCTCCCTCATGGTTCGCGAAGGGTCGCTGCGGCAGGTAGTGGCGATGATCGCGGAAACACAAAGGCTGAACATCGTATTCGCTGGCCCGACGGACTCCGTCGTCACCGCGTCGTTTGATCGCCAACCTTGGCAACGGGTGCTGGACGCACTGCTTTCCGCGTCTGGCCACACGTGGTCGGCGCGTGAGGACATCATCTTCGTATCCAGCATCGATAACGCGGATTTTCTTCCGCCTGGGGCCGAAGGCAGGCGAGTGGAGATCTTCGAACTTGATTTCGCGTCGGCGACCGACATCGACCAGACCGTCAAGGGCCTCCTTTCGCCGGCAGGACAGTCGTGGATCCTCAAGTCGGAGGTGAACAACAATCTAAAAACCAAGGAGCTTGTGGCGGTCTGCGACTACCCCGCGTTTCTTGGCCGCGTTCGAGACTACGTCTGCCAGGCGGATCAGCCGCCCCGGCAGGTCCTCATCGAGGCCCACATCCTGCAAGTCGAACTGGAGCAAGATTGCCGCAGCGGCGTCAATTTCGAGAACATTATCAGCCTGAGCGGCAGCGACACCACGCTGAAAACCGTGGGCCTGGCCAACGCGGCCGGCAGTCCGGCCTTCTTTGCGGAAGTGGACGGCGTCGGCCTCGACTCGCTCGTCGAACTGCTCAAGACGACGACCGACGCCAAGACGCTCGCATCGCCGAAGATCCATGCCGTCAGCGGGCAGGAATCGCACATCCAAATCGGCGGCCAGCTTGGATACCGCGTCACGACCACTACGCAGACCAGCAGCATGGAGACGGTCCAATTCCTCGAAGTGGGCGTAGTGCTCCGCGTCACGCCGCGCATTACGCGCGATGGGCGAGTGCTCATGCGGATTTACCCCAAGGTTTCGACGGGGCAGGTCGATCCGGAAACCGGCCTCCCCTCGGAAGAGACCACGGAAGTAGAAACTGACGTGCTGCTCAGCAGCGGCAAGGGGATCGTCATCGGCGGACTTATTCAAGAAGTCGACAACAACATCCAAAGCAAGGTGCCGCTGCTGGGGGAGATACCCTACGTTGGCGTCTTGTTCCAACGACGCCAGGTCACCCGTTCGCGGCAGGAAATCATCGTCACGCTTCAGCCGCACGTCCTCCCTTACGAGCCGATCGTTGAAAAGCGATTGAACCACGAGTTCATGAGAACCACCGAACCGCTCACCCAGGGCGCCATCTGCAGCTATCCGCGACCCTATGAACCGCGCATGCCGGACGTGTTCGACGGCAAGGGATGTCAGCTACAGTCCTGCAATTGGAGCACGCACGGTCAAGGCGCGACGCTCACAGAACTTCCGCCCATCGAGAGCCCGCCGATAATCGTCGAACCAGACGCAATTATCCATTACGGCCAGAGCGAGCCCATTCCCTTGGAGTCTCTTCCCGCCCCTGTTCCTGACGACTGGACGCCGTAATTCGCCCCCGACCGTTGCGCGCAACCGATGCTCGACCGATTCGAGGACCCGAAAATGAAGAAGGCCATCGATGTTCCACCGGAATTGGCCCATCTGCTCGAAAAGCGGGACAGCGGCGACCGCCGTAAACCCGCCGACTCCAATCGCGACGCTCATCCATCGGCAGCGGGTGATTCGACCGCGACCGGCGGCAAGCCGCGCACCGACCGCCGGCGCGGCCAACGGCGAAAGTCGCCCTAGCGCGCTCCCGTCGCGTACCAGGCAGCGAAGCCGCCTGACCATGGCGCCCGTAGGAGCCGTCCACTCGTTGCCGGCGACCGGGCGGGGCCGGTCACCAGGTCCAGTGCATCCATCGGCCCGCGGGCAAGTCCATCCGCTGGCGTGCGGGCGGCCCGTGCATCTCAGCCGGAAAGAATCGCGAATTGCGCCAAAGCTGCAGGTCGTCTCGCATCGGGTTGAACGGACGTACAACCACCGGCGTGGAAGCGGAGAAGTTGCCGTGGCCGAACGCGCCCAGTTCGACGTTCAAAATGGCGTCGGGCATTAAGTCGAATTCCCATTCCGGGGCCGTGCTCCGAAAGGGCAATGTGAATGCCGCCGTCCCCAGTTGAAATGCCTCCTCGCGAACCGGCTCGGCCCACTCTTCAAGTTGGCTGAAGGCGGGTCCGCCTGCTTGCGGCCATCGCTCACCGTACAACCTGGCGCGCACGCTGCCGCGAACGGGCATCGGCAAGCCGTCATCTCCAATAAGCGCAAGCTCCAGGCAAATCCCGTCGGGCTCGACGTCTGCGTCCAGATTGGTCAGCTTGGCCTTCGGTATCTCAAGATTTCGGGCACGTGCTTTTCGCCGCGTGGACGCAGCCTCGCCTGCGGTGGGTGCACTGGCGACGCCTACCATGCCCGGCGGACTGGCTGTCGCGGAAAACAGGCCTGCCGATCCCGCCGTGCCCAGGCTCGCATGCCGCCGCTTGAGCCCGGCGGCCGCAACGGCGACGCCATCTATCGACGCCGTCGTTATGTCCTCCCACTTCATCGGCACGCGCAGCGTTATGCCGCCCTCCTCGATGCGCAGCCACAGCGCGTCGTCATCGCTGCGGCTATCGATAAAGCCGCGGAGCGAGCGCCCGGCCCGATCTTCCACAACGACTTGCTCAACCCGCGGAACGCCCTCCTGCACACGGCGCGCTTGTCCGCCGTGCACCAGTGCTCCGCAGTCCAAAACGATTACAATTGAAAAGAGGCGCAACACGTTACGCTGCCGTCTGACAAGAAGATGGAGCAAAATGCGTCTCGGGCCAGCCGACCCCCGATCACGCCGGATCGCATGGCTTCATCTTGATTACCAGTCGGGCCGAATGCGAGCAGAACGCCGAGTCACCGTCCCCCCGTAGCGACGCCACGCGTCGGATAATGCCGCCGGCACGGCCTTTGCCGTTGGTCGCCTTGGAAGGTCCGCAATGCCGCTTGTACGCACCTATCTGGCCCTTGGCGACAGCATGAGCATCGACGACTATACGGGCATCCATGGCGGCGGAGCGGTTAACCAGTTCTACCGGATGCTCGGCGAAGGCTGGCGCCTGGACGATCGCACGCAGGACGGCTGCCGCATACCAGAGACGCCGCGTGACGGCCACGGCGAGCTGATCACTCTGACGATCGGCGGAAACGACCTCCTCTGGAACCGCGAGTATTATCTTCGCGAGGGCCTTGAGTCGTTTGCCGCCGCCCATCTGGCCTTGTTGGAACAAATCCGGCGGCGCAATCCAGCGGCGCTTTTCATCGTGGGCGACATTTATCATCCGGCACGGCCGTTATCGCCTATTGAAGCTGCCGCACTCGCTGCCGCGAACGAACTGATTCGCCGCAACGTCAAGCTTGTCGGCGGGCGACTGGCAAGGATTTGCGACGCATTCCGCGGACACGAGGCGGCATGCCTTTGTTACGAAATCGAGCCGACGCTGATGGGGGCGACGGCCATCGCCAAGCTGTTCTTCGAGCTCTACGATAAAGCTGAGGAGCGATCGCCTCGAGACCCCGAATCATCATGGCGCTAGGTGCGGCCACGGAAGACACGAAGCAAGGGAGCTGGCTGTTGCGCCGTTGCAATCACGGCATCGCCACGCTGCCCCCCGTGGCAATCGTCACCCGTAGTCGCGTGACGCCAATCGAAGGACGCGAACCAAGTTAAGTAAGTGTCGCTCATTTGCAGTTCTCCGTGCCCTCCGCGTCTCCGTCGTTTAACATCCAACGTAGCGCTGTCGCTCTAACCGCCTGTTGAAGTGCAAAAGCCGTCCCGGCGACGCTGAATATGTCCGAAATGCCCCCGCCCCAACACACGCTTTTCACCGGCAAGTTCATCTCCGTCGCGGCCCAGGGCCACTGGGAATACGCTACGCGGAACTCCGCGCGTCCGGCCGTCGCCGTCGTAGCGATTACGAACAATGATCGGATCGTCTTCGTCGAGCAGCACCGCATCCCCGTGGGCGTCAACACGCTCGAACTGCCGGCGGGATTGAGCGGCGACGCACCGGGCGCCGAGAACGAGCCCTTGGTCGAGGCCGCGAAACGCGAACTGCTTGAAGAAACCGGCTATTCCGCGGAGCGATGGACCGAGCTCGTCCTGGGCTACTCCTCGCCAGGGCTGACTGATGAATGCATCGTGATCTTCCTTGCCGAGGACTTGGCGAAAGTCGCGCCGGGGGGCGGCGACGAGCACGAAAACATCACCGTGCACGAAATCCCGCTGCACGAGGCGATCGATTGGCTACTAGAGCACAGACTGCCGATCGACTTCAAAATCCTGGCGGGAATCGCCCTGGCACAGCATCGTCGCGGCGTGAAGCCCTGACGCAGCGACTCGCCGCTCGCAGCGCGTCCCTCGCAGCTAGGTCAAACCATGCCCAGAAGGTTCTTCAACGCCATTACATCGACGGGCTTCAACAGGTGGAAATCGAAGCCGGCGGTCTTCGTGCGTTGTCGATCTTCAGCCTGCCCCCACCCGGTCAGCGCCACGAGCTTGACGTCGTTGAATTCCGGACGCGCGCGAACCTGTGCGGCGACTTCGTAGCCGCTTATGCCCGGCATCGCCAAATCGAGCAGCACGAGCTCCGGCCGGTACGACTCAAGCAGTTCCAGCGCCGTTTCGCCGTTGTAGGCCACCCGCACGTCGCCGCCCAAGAACGTGAGCACGGCTTCAATACTTGCGGCGCCGTCTTCATTATCGTCCACCACCAACACGCGGCGCCCGACCGTACTCTTGGCCGACGGCGCCTTGCCGGATGAAGGCGCTCCAGGCTGGGACGAACCCACCACGCCGCGAGCCAAGGGCAGTCGCACCGTAAATTCAGACCCCGCGCCAATGCCGTCGCTATGGACTTCGACGCGACCACCGTGCATTTCTACCAGGCTTCTCACTATTGCTAGCCCAATGCCCAATCCTTCCTGCGCCCGTTTGTGATCCCGGTCGGTCTGCAGGAACATGTCGAACACCCGCGGCAGCATCTCGCGCGCGATGCCGATCCCCTTGTCACTCACGGAAATGGTCGCGGTATGCTGCTCCACGCGCAGCGCCACGGCGATGGAACCCTCCGGCGGCGTGTATTTCGCGGCGTTGTTCAGCAAATTGGCGACCACCTGCCGCATGCGGATCGGGTCGGCGCTGACCATGACCGGTTCGCCAGGCAGCGTCACGTCGAGTCGATGGCGAGCTGCGTCAACGAGCGGAAGGCTGGTCTCCAGCGCTGCTTGCACAGCGTCGCGCAAGTCAACCAAGTCCCTCCGCAGCTCGATCTTCCCGCTGGTGATCCGCGAGACCTCGAGCAGGTCGTCCACTAACCGCACCAGGTTTTCCATTTGCCGGCCCATGGCGCCGTGCAGCTTTTGCGCGGCGGCATCGCCGCCCGCCAATCGCAGGGCGTCAAGCGAGCTTGCCAGGGGCGCCAGCGAGTTGCGCAGCTCGTGAGCAAGCATCGCAAGAAACTCGTCCTTTCGCCGGTCCACGTCGCGCAGCGCCTCGTTCATGCGCTGTTGGTCGTCGATGTCGATCGCCGCGCCCACCCACCGCATCGCTTTACCCGTCGCGTCTCTGACGGGACGAACCCTTCCCAGAAACCAGCGGAACTCCCCGTCGTGGCGTCGGCAGCGGAACAGCAGCTCGAACGGTTCGCCCGTGCGAATCGCCCGCTGCCAATGTTCAATCATCCACGGCAAGTCGTCCGGGTGCGGCAGCACCTCCCAGCCGTGTTGCTGGGCTTCGGCGTGCGTCAGTCCTGTGTAGTTGCGCCACGCGGGGTTCTGATAGACTGGCCGGCCTTCGGCGTCGCTCATCCACAGCAGCGCGGGTACCGTCTCTCCCAGCGTGCGGAAGACGGCCTCGCTTCGCCGCAGGTCCTCCAGCGCCTGCACTCGCTCCGTGATTTCCACGGTCGCACAGAGCAGAGCCGTCGGCCGCCCGTCGGCGTCGTCAAGTCGCGAAATGATTGTGCTCGCCCAAATGGTCGAACCATCGGGCTTTACGTATCGCTTATCGAGCGATGCCGGACGCCCAGTCTCTAACAGCCGCGCAAGCGCGTCGGAGCTGCGCGACACGTCGTCGGGATAGGTCACATCGGCCATACGGAGCGCCGCCAGCGATTCCGACGAGCGACCGAGCATACGGCATACTTCGTCGTTGACGCGGAGGAAGCGCCCGTCGAGCGACAACTCCGACAGCCCCACCGCCGCCTGGGCGAATATCGCGGCAAGGCGAGCTTCGCTGGCGCGCAAAGCTGCTTCGGCTGCCTTTTGCTCCGTGACGTCCCGTATGACGCCAACGTACCGCAGGCGTCCGCGTTCGTCACGAAAACACTTGGCGTGCTGGACCACCGACAGCACTTTCCCGTCCGTCAGTCGCACGGCGCGAAACTCGCTGCTAAAATCGGCCCCCCGGCGCACGGCGTCTTGCAGTTGCTGGCGATATCCCGCCACGTCGTCCGGATGCAACAGCGCGAGCCCTTCTTCCAGCCGGCTGATCTGGTATCCAGCGGGCAAATCCTCGTTGATCCAGCGGCTGGAGGAAACCACCAGCCGGTCGGCCTCGACGTCCCACTCCCAGATCGCCATGCGAGTCGCGTCGAGCGCCATGTGAAGCCGCTCGTCGTCCGGGCGCGGCTCATGGCCTTTGGGCATGGCGGCATCTATGTCTGCAGTGTTCATCTGCGAACTCAAATCGGGCGGCTGCCTGCGTCAACCCAGCAGACAAAGATGTCCGTAATAACGCAGAAACGATGCGTCTAGCGTGGGCGAAGCCTTCGAGACTAACACGCTCCGGCGTCGCATCGCAACAAACGGGCGGGCGATTCACCCCAATCCGCAGGCGGGATACGTAGAAACCGCAACGTCCGCTTCGCGACGAGCTGGTTCTCCTGCGCCGCTGCGGCTCGGCGTGACGACTATTGCGAATCGCCGTTTACCGCCAGTTCGCCGAGCGGCGACCGGGGTACGAAGAAGCCGTACGCACTATCGCGGCTTGCGCCTGCCCGCAACGGCCGCTGCTAGCGGCTCCCCGTAGTTGATCTGGCGGCTGGCGTCCATTCCCTTCGCCACGGCGGCGTTGAACGTAGTCACGTCGTCCTGTGCCAGGTCACCGATGACCTCATACCAGAGGATTCGGTCCACAGGTACATCCAGCATGCTGCGCTCATCGACCTTCGTATGTTCAACGTCCTGCTCGCGAAATACGCGTGCAACGTCCGCCTGAATGCGCAACATAGCGTGATCATTGACGTGCGTTCGCTTGATGCGAACGACGTCGACCTTCGTCGCGTCCTGGCTCCGATAGACGGCGACCACCCATTTCCCCAATCGGGCCAGACTGTCCCATCGTCGCATGGCCTCCCAATCCGCATCGTGCATCGGCGCAACGGCGAGCTCACGTTCGCTCGACGAAACCTGTTCCGTTGACGGCGCCTCGGCTGACCGTTGCGCTGCGAGAGTAGCCGGGCAAGCCCGCAGTCCGTCCGTTAACGTAGACACGGCGTTCCCTTCCCAATGAGGGCCTGAAACGAGAAGTGGGCGACGGCGGTTAATCGTAGATGAGCAGCCCGTAATTTGAGACGTCGGGCGCATCGATTGCAAGGCCACATGCCAGATTGCCGCACCGTCCGCGGCACGGCGCGGCGTCACCACGTGAAAAGCCCCGCCGGCCTCTGGCGTTGAAAGCGTTACCAACTGTAAACAACGCCTCCGCCTCTCTCACTCAACTTGCGTCGACGGCCGCTGCGGGGCTCGGAGCATAAACCACGCGTCAGATTTCGTCGGAGGAACAGCGCCTTGGTGAACCACGCGAAAGCCAAGTCGTTCGTAAAAGCGGACGTTGATCGGGTTCTGCGTGTCCAGAAAACAGGCGACCTGCTCCTTGTCGCAGTGCTCCAACATGGGCGACAGCAATCGCTTTGCATAACCTCGTCCTTGATGGGCTGGTTCTACGCCGAGCAACTGCAAATGCCAATGCTCCGACGGCGCCAGTGCTCGACGAACATCCTCCACGAAGTTGAAGAACTGCAAAACCCGGCGCGCCGGCGTTAGACCAATCTCAAAAGGCAATCGAACGGCGCCAACGCGCAGCAGCATCGCCAACATCGACGTCGCGACGCGCGGCGGATGCCAGACGGCAACGCCTTCAAAATCGGGCGAGGCGGCGTAGACCTCGCCGAACATCGCCCCCTCGCGGACCGCATAGCGCAGCGTCTTCTGCAGCATCGCCCCGCGTTGCCCGTCGTGCGGAAACAGCCGCCGGAAATTGGGGTCGTTTTGCAGCGCTCGAGCAAGCACCCCGCTGGCACGCTCGGCATCGGCAAGTTTGAGCGGAAGCAAGGCCGTCACCGCGCTTCACCTGCGGCTATAAGACGCCTCAACGCAGTCAGACTGGTTGCATTCGATAGCGCTAAATCGTGCCGCTCAAGAGTGCGATACGCGCCGTGCAACCCCACTTCGACGCTGCCCTGCAAGAAGCGCCAAGCGCACGCGGCGCATGAGAAACCACGGAGCATCCGCGATCTCCGGGGGGAACGGCCGCGACGAAGTACACCCCACAGGAGTCGAACCTGTAACCTTCGGATTCGTAGTCCGATGCTCTATCCAATTGAGCTAGGGGTGCGCGAGCTTACCGCAATGCACTGCCGCGCCAGCACGCAATCGGCGGCAGGCAGGCGGCGCTAGGCGTGCTGCGTTCTTGCCTATCGTACCAATCCTGAGGCGATTGACCAGGGGAGGAACGCTCAGGACGATCCAGCGTCCGACTGGCTAGATTCCAGCGTATTTTACGCAAGCGGGGCGAGTTGTGGAACCCTCCCCAGCTACGCGTAGAGCGATGCGCTCAACTTCGTCGCGCGGATGCGTCTGCGCTTGCTTACGAAGCGTGGCTACCGTCCTCGGCCGACGCCTGCGCACGACCAGCGCTGCGAAGCCGACGGCTGCTGACGCTGCTCCGTTGGGCTCCGGCGCCACGGCGGTAATGACAAGGACGCCCGCCGCCGGCAGAAACTGAACGCCCACTTTTTCTTGGATGACGATTCTCCGAAAGCCGCCTTGAAGCGATGCAAAGTCTAGCAGCCTGTACGACTGGCCCACGACCGGCCAAGAGTCGAACGTCACATGTAGTTCGCCCCCCAGCCGAGCGGCGCCAACGATCTCCAGCGGAGGCCGCGACGCGCCGCGGGCGAAGCGTACGGCCAGCACTCCGTCGTCCCGTTGCTCATACGAGCCGCCAATGCGAAGCGGGCCGCCAGCCGGCGCCAGTTCGATCATTCCTGCATTGATCACGTCGGCGCGGACCTCGCCAGCGCCCCGTACGGCGCCTGTCGAGCGGATTTCCAAGCGGCCGAGAGCGGCGACAACGCCGCCGTCGAGCTGCAGCACGCCGGCGCCGCCCTGTTCGAGATGGCTCCCCACGATGATTGATTCGACTTCGCACAAGCCCCGGTCGACGACAAGCTGCGCAGGTTCTGCATCGCTCGGCGCCGCGTCGGTTCCTAGGCGCAACGTCGCAAGCGGCGCCGCCAGCGAAGCAGCCGGCCCCTGAATGGCGATGTGGCCGCTACTCGCCAATTGCAGGTCGAATTGCAGGGGCATCAGCAGCTCGACAGCCGCACGATCGGCGATCCGAATCGATCCCTGTAATGGCGCAAACTGAACGTCTACGGCGGCCGGCGCCACCAGCCGCAAACGCCCCCCTGTCGCTGCGGTCCACATGGACAGGCGGTTGCCGCCATCCAGGTCCCAAAGCGCCCGGCGGCCGGCCGCGGCTAGCGTTAGCGTGGCAGCCGGCACCGCCCGCACCACGCCCTCGTTGGCGAACGATTCGCTGAAGAGCACCTGCCCGCTCCCTTCGAGTACGCCGCTGTTATGAAAGCGACCGGTCAGCACCCGGCCCTCGTTGCGCAGTCGTATGGCGCCTGTGTTCGCGATGTGCGATGCGAAGATAAACGAGCCGGCGTCACGTATGATGACCTCTCCGTCGTTGTGTAGTTCGGCCGTCGCAAAGCTTATCGACCGACCATGCTCGGCCAACAGGCGACCGGCGGAGGAGGCCGTTAGCCCGCCCGTGAAGCGGACGTCGCCCTGGCTGGCGACGACCTGTCCGGCTTGGGATCCATCAACGACGTGCGTCAGAAACCTCCACTCGGTCAGGCTCGCGTCGGCAAGGAATTCCAGCAATTGCGGCGCGGCGCTGCTTCGGGCTTCGATCAATCCGCCGCTAACAAACTCGCTGCCGACCCTTGCAGTTCCGTAACCGCTAATGACGCTGGTCGCCTGGACGGAATGGCGAGCGGCGAAGCTTGCATCGATCGCCAACCGCCGGCCGATGGCGAACACTCCGCCCTCCAGTTCCAGTTGGCTGCCGCCGCTGATCTGCAGCGATTCGGCTTGCAGCACGGGCCGTTGGTCCCGATCCCCGCGCAGGCGCAGCTTGGCGCCCTGATTTATGTCGACGCTGCCGTGCGAGTTGGTAGCGCTAGGGTCTGAAAGCACTTTCAGTTGGCCGTTACTTTCGATCAGTAGCTCCGTGCCGTCGCGAACGATCAGGTCGGCTACTTGCTGCCACTCGGTGAATTGGGGCGCCAGCCGCACCTGGCCGCCATGGCGCAGGTAGGCTGAGTCTCGTCTCCCGGGAACCTGCCCTCCCGCCCATTCAGTCGCATCCGTCCACATCGAGGCGGCGCCGTTTCGGCCGAGAAACTCCTTGCGCGGCAGGTCGATGCGGGTCCATAAGCTGTTCGAAGCAGCCGCAAACACGTCCGCGGCACTGGGCAGCTTCCGGTACGAACCGACTGCCGCGCTCATCAGCGCGGCGTCAATCGGCAGGTGCCCGCCGTCGCCGCTTAAGGTCATGAGGCGGCCGCCCACGAACTGTGGATTAATGTCGTACGCGCTAAACCGATTGACGCCCAGCCAGTGGCCGATTTCATGCAGGGCGACCGTCAGCAGATCGACCGGCTGGTCGGCGGCCGTGGGACGGCCAACGTACCCGATTTCAAGCGTTTCGGGGGCGTACCCCGCGACCCAAGTGGGATCGAAACCGGCGTCGTTGAGCAGACGCTGCCCAGTGCTAAAGTCGAATTCGCTGTGGTCGAAGGGCGTGGGGTCAATGAACCATGACCTTGGTCGGCCCGCCGCTACGTGCGTATCGAACGTTATCGCGCCGGCGAACGCCCCGTAGATGCCGCTGGGGAGATCGCGCCAACCGTAGGAGATGTTCAGCGTCTGCTCGTCTTCAATGATGTCCTCCCAGATGCTTTTGGCGGCTTCGACGATCGGCGGTAGCTCGTGCGTACGGTCGACGCCGTAGGCATCGACGTACCGCACGGATTCGTCGAACGTCATTACCAGTTCCAGAGCCGCGGCGTCTCGCGCAGCGCCGTCCATGGAAAGCGCGATGGCCAGCACGGCGGTCAGGGTCCGCGTGCATCGTGGCCGCGATGTGGCTGGCGGTGTTACGAGCGACGCGGCTGAATGGCGTTTAAGGCGCGCAGTGCGACACATAGACATAGACGGCAGGCGGCCGCCCCGCTCTCGTGCGCGAAGTGCAATAAAAACGCAGCGAGAGCAGTCGGGCGGCCGCTCAGACGGGGCTCCAGGGCGTGGCCGGCCTGCGACGTGGATTCAGACGCCGGCCCGCGCCAACGGACCATCCCAGCGCCAGAACCCGAGGGGCCACATTAGGCGGCTCAGGCAGACGGATGCTCAGCAGTTCCACATAACGAAAGACGCCTTCAATGGGGCCGCGGCCGGGGGCCTGAAGCGATAGTCCGCCCCATCCCACGGCCTCGCCGGGCGAAAGGAAGTCAGCGACCGACATCACGTACGGCCGTTCCGCCGCGGTTGGGGTCGCCGCCCACGCCGAAAGGGTGATCACGGCGCCGGCGGCTCTAAGCTCCAGGACGACGTCCTCGGCGGCTGGAGCCAGTTCCGTGGGCAACTCCGCCAACACTGGCCACTCGCCACCGGCCCAGCCCAACTGCACTACCCCGTCGGCCCGGATGACGCCGAAGTACCCGCTGGCGAACGGCTGCCGCTCGTGCCAGCGAACGAGCCCGCCCAGCGCTCCCTCCGTCACGCGGAGCTGAGTCCGGACGACGACATCGATCAGCTTCACCGCCTCGACAGAGCTAAAATGGGCAGCCGCCCGTTTCTCGACGCCGAGGTCAGTCAAGGCCGTTGCGGCTAGCGGCGACGCCAACGGGCGGTCCGGGCAAGCGCCTGCTATAATCATGCTCGCCACCGCTGAAGCGACGGTCCGCGCTGATGGCGTTGCGAATAGTCGGGGGCTCGGCATGGCGTAGTCCGGTTGTCCGCCTCGGTCAGGATTTGGGGAAAAAGCTCCTCGACGGCGTCCTCCGTCGCTTATAAAGCGTCCAACTGCCGCCGAAACGTCACCGCCGTGACGCGGAAAGCCGCCGGCGCTGAAAAAGCCGTGGTCTGGGCCAGATTCTCGGTGACCGGCCGCGTGAAGTTGGCAGCTAGTCTACTGACGAGGTACGTTCTCGGAGGTGCTGGGGCCATGGCTGAGACAGAGTCTTCCGAGAGGGACCTGCTCCAGCGCGCCGCCGCCGGCGACTCCCGCGCAGTCGCCGAGTTGCTCGAACGTTACCGCGGACGACTGCGCCGCATGGTGGCTATTCGACTAGACAAACGGGTGGCCGCTCGGATGGATGCATCGGACATCGTGCAAGACGCACTGAGCAGCGCCGTCGCCCGGTTGCCGCAGTACTTGGCGGACCCGCAGCTTCCGTTTTACCCGTGGCTCCGCCGGATCGCCTGGGACCGCCTGCTGCGGGTGCATCGCGACCACATCGACGCCGACAAGAGATCGGTGCTGAAGGAGCATGCCTGGAGACCGGACCTCAACGATCAATCGATGTCGGAACTGGTTCTTCAGCTCGCCCAAGATAGCTTGGATCCCAGTCAGAAAGCCATGGAAGCTGAAACGCAAAGCCGCGTGCGAACGGCGCTGGGCATGCTCAAGCCGGCTGACCGGGAGATCCTCGCGATGCGGCACCTGGAGCGGATGAGCGTGGAGGAAATCGCCATCGAGTTGTGCATCACTCCGACGGCCGTTACCTCGCGCCACTTCCGCGCGCTGGTACGCCTGCGAAAACTCATGGGCGATTCGGGAAAGGGTTTATCGTGATCAGTTCATGCACCGCCACGAGCGCGCCGATCGATCCGCTACTCCAGCGAATTCTTGAGGAGGCCATCGACCGCTTGCAAGGCGGAGAGGCCCTCGACAGCGCCGCGCTCTTGGCAGCGCATCCACGGTTCGCGACGCAGTTGCAGGAATTGCTGCCGACGGTCGCCCGGCTAGCTCGCCTCGGAGAGCCCTGCTACGAGCAGCCGCAAGACGGACCAAACGCATTCACGCTCAAACCATCGCTGCGGCAGTTGGGAGACTTTCGCCTGGAGCGCGAGATCGGCCGCGGCGGAATGGGCATTGTTTACCAAGCCGAGCAGGTTTCCACCGGCCGCCGGGTGGCGCTCAAAGTGCTGCCGGCCGCCGCGTCGCTGCGCAAGCAATCGCTTCAGCGGTTTCAGAACGAAGCCCGCGCCGCGGCGTCGCTCGACCATCCTAACATCGTCGCCGTGTACGTAGTCGGCCACGAGCAAGGCGTCCACTACTACGCCATGCAACTGGTCCGCGGCCGAACAGTGGCGGAGTTGATCGAACGCCTGCAGCGCGAACAACCCGACGGCGACGCCGAGCAACCGCTGACGATCGACGCGCAGCCGGCTCCAGGAAAGAGCATGACCACGCCGATCGATAGCCGCAGTGCCGGCACGGAGCCGCACGAGGCGTGGGAGGCAGGCATCGGCAGCGGCATCTACTCCGGCCACGGTCCAGAATACTTCAGAACCGCTGCAGAACTCGCCCGGCAGGCGGCCGAGGCGTTGCAGTACGCCCACGAGCGAGGCGTATTGCATCGAGACATAAAGCCCAGCAACATGATGCTCGACGAGCGCGGGCGACTGTACGTGGTTGATTTCGGACTGGCGAGGATCGAGGCGGACCCGGGCCTCACGGCGACCGGCAGTCTGCTGGGCACGCTCCGCTACATGGCGCCGGAACAGGCCCTGGCGAAGCGCGTGGTCGTCGATCAGCGAGCCGACGTCTATGCACTGGGCGCCACGCTTTACGAACTGCTGGCGCTACGTCCGGCGTTCGCTGAGACGGATCGCTCCGAGCTGCTGAAGCAAATCGCCTTCGAAGACCCCGCTCCGCTGTGCAGCATCGCCCGCGGAGTGCCGGTCGACCTGGAGGCGATTGTAGCCAAGGCAATGGCGAAGGAGCCCGGCGAGCGTTACCAGACCGCTCAGTGCCTTGCCGACGATCTGCAGGCCTTTCTTGACAGCCGCCCCATTACGGCGCGGCCGCCCTCGTGGCGCGATAGACTCGTGAAGTGGTCGCGCCGCCATCAGGCAGCAGCCTGGGCGGCGCTAGCGGCTATTGGCGCTACGGCAATCGTGCTCGCCATAAGCGTCGCTCTCGTCTCCCGCGCTTATTGGAACGAGCACCGCGCGTTAGGCCAGGTCGCCGTCGAGCGCGATGCAGCCCAAGGCGCCCGCGACGAAGCCCGCCGCCAGCGCGACGCCGGCTACGAGCGCTTGTACGTCGCTCAAATGCGACTTGCGCATCAGCTGTGGCAGCGCGGCGACGTCGCTCTCATGCAGCGGCTCTTGGACGAGCACTTGCCGAGGGCAGGCCGCGCGGACCTTCGCGGGTGGGAATGGTACTACTTGCAGTCGCTGCCGCTGGCCGCCCGCTTAACGTTCGTCGGCCACGACGATCGACACGATGCCGCTGGCGCGACTGTGGCATGGCGGCCCGACGGGCGCGTCGTGGCATCGGCCCCTTGCGGCGTCAAAGGCGGCGTCAGCGAAATCAAGCTCTGGGACCCTCGGACGGGCGACGTGTTACAGACCCTGCGCGACAGCCAGCCGATTGCATCGATGACGTGGAGCCCCGACGGCGAGCGGCTGGCGATTGCGCAAGAAACCTATGGCGACGGCCTGGCGTGGCATCTGGTGATTTGGCACGTTCGCTCAGCAAAAAAGCACCTCACCATCACGACCGGCGGGCCGGACCCGTTCACCGCCTCTTGGAGTCCCGATGGGCGCCGCATCGCCTCTCCGGGGGCTGGGCACGCAGTCGTCGTATGGGATGCCTCCACCGGTAAGGAGCTTCAGCGGCTAACGGGATACGGCTACGACGTGAAAGACGTCGCTTGGAGCCCCGACGGACGCCGCCTGGCGGCAAGCGGCTTCGATCTTGGAAAGTTGGTTATCTGGAACGTGGAGTCGGCTTCTATTGATCGCACGATCTACTCAGGCGATCGCGAAATGCTAACCGCTCCGGCATGGAACTCCGACAGCTCGCGAATCGCCGCCGCGGCAGGGCGCGGGCGCGTAAAGGCCTGGAACGCCGCCTCCGGGAAAACGGAACTGGTGCTCGATCATCGGTGTCTCCTCAATGCCGTCGCCTTTAGTCCCGACGGCAGGCGGCTGGCGACTATGGACCGGGCAAATCGAATCACGCTATGGGACGCTTCTCGGGGCACGGTCGAACAGACGCTACAGGGCCACGCGGCCACGCTGAGTTCGATGGCCTGGAGCCCCGACGGCGGCCAAATCGTTAGCGCAGCGCATGACGAGTTGGCAATGATCTGGGACGTCGGAAATGCGGCGCCGGTCGCAACGGCCGACCAGGAGACCACCGCGTTTCCCACGTGGAGCCCGGACGGCCGATTCCTAGCCTTTCAGGCTGACGCCAAGTCGGCGACCATCTGGGACGTCGCCGCCGGACGCGCGCTGCACCACCTTGAAGGGTCCCGTCGATTATGTTGGGAAGGGCTCAGTTGGAGCCCGGACGGCGCCTATTTGGCCTGTCCGAGCGACGACGGCACAATCTGGCTCTGGGAAGCGTCGTCGGGGCGACTGGTCCACACATGGGCCCACGACCGCGCTGCGCCAGCGGACGATTACAAGATGACGGCGATTGCCTGGCGGCCGCGCGGTTGCCAGTTGGCGTCGATTACGGACGCCGACCACACGGTCCGTGTCTGGGATGCCCGGACCGCGAAGCTCGTTGACTCGTTTCCCTTCGAGCACGACAGCCGCGGCTACGATCTGGGAATCGCCTTTAGCCCCGATGGGCGGCAAGTGGCCGTCAGCAGTTTCAATGAGGGGACTCGCATTTGGAATTGCAACGGCTGGACGCAGGTCGCCGCCGCCCCAACGCAGAGGACCCAGTTGCCATCCTGGGCGCTGGCCTGGAGCCCAGATAGCCGCCACCTGGCGGCTACCTCCGGACGCCACACATACGCCCCATTTTGGGTAATCGACGGAGCGACGGGTCACGCACGTGTTTGCGCGCATGGCCGGCCCGGTCGCGACATCCGCGCGACCTGGTCGCCTGACGGCCGCCGGGTCATCACCTGCGGCGCCGACGGGACGCATGTGTGGAACCCGTTCACCGGCGACGAACTACTAGCGCTGGACGAGCGGCAGTCGGGGTTGAGTCCCGACGGCAAACGGCTCGCAATCCTACTGCACGACGCGCCGCACATCCACGACCTCTCGAAGGGATTTCACGCCGTGGAGGACTCGGCTTTCCGTCGCCGCCGCGGCGAGGCGTATAGCCTGCAAGCTATGGAAGAACTGAACTCCGGCCAAAGCGCCGCGGCCAAATCCTATATCGAACTGGCGCTCGTGCTGGCGCCTAACAATCCCCTCGTTCAGTTGCGCACCGCATGGTTCCTCGCTTTTTGCGACGACCCGGCGAGCCGCGACCCGGCCCGGGCGCGGTTGCTTGAGTCCCGGGCGCTGGCCGCCTTCCCAGCGGCGCAACGCCGCCAAGCGTATTTGGGGATTAGGTTGGCAGACCTGGATCGCGACCCGTGGGCTGTCGAAAAACTCAACATGGCTCTGCGCATCTTGCCGAGCTCTGCCAGAACACAGACTATTGCGGCCCACTACTTCACGATGGCCGCTGACGAAAAAAAACGCGACTACGATCGGGCTCTGAAACTTGCCCGTACGGCCGCCGCTGCATTGCCGGATTCGGCCATTGCCTGGCAGGCCCTGGGATGGAGCCTCTACCGCACGGGCGACTGGCAGGCGAGCATCCATGCGCTCGAAAAATCGATGGCCCTTCAAGGGGACGGCGGCGACTATGCACAATGCTTCGTTGTAGCCATGGCTAACGCCCAATTGGGACGAGCCACAGCAGCGCGGCACTGGCTCGACAAGGCGATCCGCCAAATCGAAGGGCGTGAACCGCCGCCCGAGTTCGCGCAGCTACGGGCCGAGGCGGAAGCCGTCGTGAACCGGCGTTCGTTGGCCGACGGGTCGTAACGTCTGTCTGCCGGCGGCAGGCCAAACGCAGGAATTGCTCTGTAGAAAGGCCCGCGAATCACGCAAATGAACGCGAAAACAAAAAAGTAATGAGCGGAGTTCATTGTCGTTCGCAATCACGACTCGCCCTCGTTAGTCCAGAATAACAGGCCTACGCCTTGATCTCTCGCGTCTATTCGCGTGTTTCGCGGGCATAGTAACTCCGCCCGCCGCCCATCGTCCCGCGCTGCTTGTTGCCCTAAGCATTGCGAAGAACCTAGCGGCAAGGCCGGCTCCTTCGTTACGCTCAGTAGCAAAGAGATCCTTGCTACCGGTCATCGAGGCGCGCTTGCCATGCGGTGGAACGAAGTCCGTGGACTGGCGGTCGTACTGCTGGCCTGTATGGCGCCGAATGTCGTCCGGGCCGCATGGCCCTTGGTCTCGTTTCAGCCGGGTCGCGGATTTCCGCTCATTGCCGACGGGGCGCCGGTCGCGATTTGGTTGGAGCCGTCCGCACCCACAGGGCTGCTGCGAGTCGCCGGCTGGTTCGCCGATGATTTGGAGCGACTGAGCGGCCATCGGCCCAGGCTGGCCGTCGGCGACCAACCGCCGGCCCGTGAGTGCCTCATCGCGGGCGTTATCGGGCAGGGCGGGCTTGTTGATCGACTCATCGCAGAACAGAGGATCGATGTCGCATCGATCCGGCAACAGCGCGAGGCGTCCGTCATTTGTATCGTGGAGCGGCCGGCGCCGGGCGTGGACCGCGCGCTGGTCGTTGCCGGCAGCGACAAACGCGGCGCCATCTACGGCCTGTTTGATCTCTCGCGAGCGGCGGGCGTGTCTCCTTGGCATTGGTGGGCCGACGTGCCCGCGGAGCGGCGCAGCGATGCATGCGTCTCCGGCTTGCCGTTTGTGCGCCCGGCGCCGAAGGTTCGCTACCGCGGCATCTTCATCAACGACGAAGCCCCGGCGTTGGCCGACTGGGCGCAGGAAAAAGGGTCCTCAGCGGAATTCGTGGGTGAGTTGACGTTGCTTGGCGGGGCGCGGGGGAAGGGACCATGAGGCCCCAAGGTCCCTTCACCCGGACTCCCAACCTCCTTCCCCTCTTCTCTGTTGTTCCGGAGCGGTTGATACAGAGGGCCGATGAGATGCCTGCCGACAAGTGCATCCTGCGCGAGTTCCGAGTA
>QEVI01000306.1 GCA_003576855.1 Planctomycetota bacterium | reverse complement strand
TCTCCAGCGTGACGTCGCGCAGCACCGGCTGCCGCCCAAACCGCACGCTCAGGTCGCAAACGCGAATCAGCGAATCGCTCGCCGCGGCCACCATCACCGGTTGTTATGCCTTGCCATGCTCATGGAATCCAATCCCACTGCGGACTGGCCGCTTAAGCGGCCAGTCCAATGCGGACGCAAGTTCAGGAACCCTTTACGGTCCGAATAGCGTCGGCGCCGCGGGCCAGATCGACAGGTACACCTGGTCCAACACGATGCTCACCAGCAGGTCCAGAATGATGATCACTACGAACGAGTACACGAACGCGGTCGTGGCCGCGCGGCCGACGCCCTCGGCGCCGGGCTGGCAATTGAATCCGCGGTAACAACTGATAATGCCGATGCTCGCCCCGAAGCAGACGCTCTTCACGAGGCCGTAGAAGAAATCCCAATTCTCGACGAACCGCTGGGCGTTCGCCCGGTAATGGTGGTAGTCGATGCCCAGGAACTGCACGCAGTAGAACGAGCCCCCCACGACGCCCATGAAGATCGCCATGATCGTCAGCGACGGAATGAGCAGCAGGCAGCTCAGAAATCGCGGCGCCACCAGGTACTGAATCGGATTGGCGCCCATCGCCGCCAGGGCGTCGATCTGCTCGGTCACGCGCATCGTGCCTAGCTCGGCCGCCATGGCGCTGCCCACGCGACCGGCGAGCATCGTCGCCGCCAGCACCGGTCCTAACTCGCGGAACATCGACTTATTGATCACGCCGCCAAGCTGCGTTTCCAGCCCGAACTCGCGGAACTGCGTGTACGACTGCACGGCCAGCACCATGCCGGTGAACGTGCCGATGATGGCCACCACCGGCAGGCTCTGCACGCCGATGGTGTACATGTTGGCGACCAGCGTGTCGCGCCGCGGAAGACGGGTGAACAACCAGCTTAGCGTGCTGAGCGCAAACAGCGTGACGTCGCCTAACCCCTCGATCGCGCGGAGCACGACCGCCCCGAAGTCGGCCACGCCGCCGCTCAGCCGGGCGACCGGTCCGCGGCCCGCGTTCGAAGAGTAGCTGCTTGCGGCCATGCTGAAGTATTCGCAACCAGGCAAGACGAGGACGAACGGCGGCGCGCAGATGCACTTCGTGCGCGGCCGTTCCTACTCAAGTTCGACGCGCGGGACCGTTCCGCTTGAGGAAACCCTGCGGATTGCGCAAAACTTGGCCCTCGGTCGCTGACCGAGGGCCAAATTGGGGGGCTGCGTACTGCTACCTGCAGCGAATTACTCGTCGTCCGCGCCGCTATCGGCGCGGCCGGCGTCGTCGCCGCCCACCGCGGCGCCTACCGGCTCGGGGTGCTCGCCCTTGAGATTGAGCCCCTCGAAGTTGAGCTGCTTCTTGTCGCCCACCTTCTTGACGCTGATGCGGATCGTGTCCTTGCCGTTGAACTCGCCCTTGAGCAGCTCCTCGGCCAGCGGATCTTCGACGAAGCTCTCGATCGCCCGTCGCAACGGCCGGGCGCCGAAGTCGGTGTTCGAGCCCTTCTTGATCAAGAACTCCTTGGCCTCGTCGGTCAGCTCGATTGCCAGGCCCTTCTCGGCCAGCCGCCGGCGAACCTTCGACAGCTCAAGATCCACGACCTCCTTCAGGTCCTTCGTCGTCAAGTGATGGAACACGATGATGTCGTTGACGCGATTGATGAACTCAGGCCGAAAGACCTTTTCGATTTCATCCGTGACGCGGCGCTTCATGCTTTCGTAGCCGGCGTCCTCGTCCGGCTTCTGGAAGCCGAACGCCGCCTCGTTCTTGATCGCTTCGGCGCCGGCGTTGGTCGTCATGATCAGGATCACGTTGCGGAAGTCCACGTTGCGCCCGAAGCTGTCGGTCAGCCGGCCTTCTTCCATGAGCTGCAACAGCATGTTGAAGACTTCGGGGTGGGCCTTCTCGATTTCGTCGAGCAGGACCACCGCGTAGGGCCGGCGGCGAATCTGCTCGGTGAGCTGGCCGCCTTCCTCGTAGCCGACGTAGCCCGGCGGGGCGCCGATGAGCCGGCTGACGTTGTGCTTCTCCATGTACTCGCTCATGTCGATCTGAATGAGCGCATCCTCGTCGCCGAACATGAACTCGGCCAGCGCCTTGGCCAGCAGCGTTTTGCCGACGCCCGTGGGACCGGCGAAGATGAACGTGCCGGTCGGTCGCTTCGGGTCCTGCAACCCGCTGCGGCTGCGGCGCACCGCCTTGGCGATGGCCTTGATGGCTTCGTCCTGGCTGATGACCTTCTTGTGCAGTTCGGATTCCATCTGCATGAGGCGCATCGTGTCCTCGGTCGTCATCCGGGTGAGGGGGATGCCCGTCATCTTGGAGACGACTTCGGCGATGACTTCCTCATCGACCACGCCGCCGTTCTCGCGCGACTTCTCGCGCCACTGGCGGGTAATCTCGTTTTTCTTCTTCTTGAGCTTGTCGGCCCGATCCCGCAGGGCCGCCGCCTTCTCAAAATCCTGGTTGGCGACCGCCTCTTCCTTTTCGCGATTGAGCTGTTCGACTTCTTCGTCGATCTCCTTGAGATTGGGCGGCTTCGACATGCTCTTGAGCCGCACGCGGGCGCCCGACTCGTCGATGACGTCGATCGCCTTGTCCGGCAGGCAGCGGCCGGTGATGTAGCGGTTCGAAAGCTCCACGGCGGCCTTTATGGCGTCGTCGGTGATCTGCACCCGGTGGTGCTCCTCGTACCGATCGCGCAAGCCCTCGAGAATCTTGACGGTGTCCTCGGCGGAGGTCGGATCGATGAGCACTTCCTGGAACCGGCGGGCCAGGGCCGAGTCCTTCTCGATGTACTTGCGGTACTCGTCGAGCGTCGTGGCGCCGATGCACTGGATTTCGCCGCGAGCCAGCGCCGGCTTGAGCACGTTCGAAGCGTCGATGGCGCCCTCGGCGCCGCCCGCCCCGACCAGCGTGTGGAGCTCGTCGATGAACAGGATCGTGTTCTTCGCCCGGCGGACCTCGTTCATCACGGCCTTGATCCGCTCTTCGAACTGGCCGCGATACTTCGTGCCGGCGACCATCATCGCCAGGTCGAGCACCACGATCCGCCGATCGAGCAGCAGCTCCGGCACGTTGCCGTCGACCACGCGCTGGGCGAAGCCTTCGACGATGGCCGTTTTGCCGACGCCCGCCTCGCCCAAAAGGACGGGATTGTTCTTCGTGCGGCGGCACAGAATCTGGATCGCCCGCTCGATTTCCTTCTCGCGGCCGATGACCGGGTCGAGCTTCTTCTGCCGCGCCAGTTCCGTAAGATCGCGGCCGAAGCTGTCGAGCGCCGGCGTCTTGCTCTTGGACGATTTGCCCCGCTCGCCGCGTTCCTCTTCGCTCCCGCCGGCGCCGCCGGCGCCCGGGCGGCCGCGACCGCTCTCCTCGCCTTCCAAGCCGTGGCCGAGCAGGTTGAGCACCTCTTCGCGGACCTCGTCGAGCTTCAACCCCAGGTTCATCAGCACCTGGGCGGCGACGCCCTCCTGCTCGCGCAGCAGCCCCAGCAGGATGTGCTCGGTTCCGACGTAATTGTGATTGAGGTTCCGCGCCTCCTCCATCGAATACTCAATGACCTTCTTGGCCCGCGGCGTCTGCGGCAGCTTGCCCATGGTGACCATGTCGGGGCCGCTCTGGACGAGCTTCTCGACTTCGAGCCGAATCTTGCGCAGATCGACGTCGAGGTTCTTCAGCACGTTCGCCGCGACGCCGGAGCCTTCCTTGATGAGCCCCAGCAGCACGTGCTCGGTGCCAATGTATTCGTGATTGAAGCGCTGGGCCTCTTGGTTGGCCAGCTGCATGACTTTGCGGGCGCGGTCAGTAAACCGTTCGTACATGGCCCTTCTCCCCCGTGGTGGTGTCTCCGCTGGTCGAGCGCGTCGCCGCTCAGGATCGCCCTGCCAAAACACAGCCGGAGGGCCGCCGCCCTCCGGGATCGCGCCTCCAAGCGAGTTCTCGGTCGCTTCCCTGGACCGCCGCGGCGGCCCGCCTAAACGGCGCCAATCTCAACTGTTGCTGTTGGCGAAAACGAGCCGTGGCGCCACGGCCACGGCTAAGCCGCTAAGCGGCGCTCGAGCGTTTCCGTTTTATTCTCGGTCTCGCCGCTGGATGTTAGCTCTCCGGCGGCGTCTAACTTCAAGGTTTCGTCGTCTATTACGCCGGCAGCGGCGATTCGTTCGCGCTCCCAAGCTATCTCGTCTCTCCAGCCTGCCGAGGCTTCCAAGCGTTCCAGGCGATCCAGCTCCTCCGTGGCCGCGTCGAGTCGGCCTTCGTGCCTCCACAGCGTAGCCAGCATAAGCCGTGCCTCGGCGTCCCGCGGCTCGTGCTTCAGCAACTTCAGCAGCGTCTGTTCAGCCGCTACCCAGTCGCCGGCGAGGTAGCTGGCTTGAGCCTGCCGGAACAACCGATCCGCCAATTCCGCCGGATCGGCCGCCGACTCGCCGGTCGCTCGCTCGGCGAGCAGCCGCCGCCAATCCGCCCGAGCCTCGGCCCACGCCAGAATCCACACGGCGGCCAGTACGCCGGCCGAGCCCCAGCGAACCTCGGGCGACAACCACTCCGTCCATATGAACGTGGCGACCGCCAGCAGGTTCACAAGCGCCGTAAATCCTACCGCCAGCGCCAGGGCAGCCCAAGACCCCCGCGTCCATAGCTGCACTAGCCCAGGCCACAGGTAAGCCGACCAGTGGAGTTTCGGTTGCGGCATGACGGGTCAATTTCCTGCCGTCGCTCACAGCCGCTCCGCGAGCCGAGGGCACGCGTGGTCGCCGCGCGAGCAACGCTCTACGCGGGCACGGCCCCCCGACTCGTCGGCAGCAGCGGTATCAAAGTCTAGGGCGCGGCCCTGTTTATTCAAGGCAACCGCATACCCGGTACGGATTTAGGCCATCTGGGGCTTCGGAAAAGGGATGTCTTTCGCTGCGCAACGGTGCGGCAACTGCCGCGCGTGCGTCCGCGACAGTTGTCGTTGTGGGAAGAAGGGGAAGATAACGATAATGACGACCAGCGGC
>QEVI01000305.1 GCA_003576855.1 Planctomycetota bacterium | reverse complement strand
GCCCGCAGCCGCGGCGCGATGACCAGCGCAGCAAACGCGATGAAAAAATAGTACGGCAAGCTGTACCAGAACCACGCCACGACGCCGTAATAGTACCCCGACTCGCTCGTGCCGAAGGTTACGTCGATGCCGTAGTACGAACTGACCAGCGTGCAGACTAGCAGCGGCGTGGTGAGGGCGCCGCTAGCCAGGAAATAATCCTTGAACGCGCGGATCCGCGTGGCAAGCACCGCCCCCAGCGCCACCATGCCGAGCAAATACGCCCCGACGACGGCGCAGTCCAACCGGTCCAATTGCCCGCCGAGATTGAGCATGCGTTCTCGTAGGCGAGTGTCAGATTCAAATGCGGGAGGCGTCGCTGACGCCGATTACGCGAGACCGCCGCAAACGGCTGGCAGCGCTGTAGCGGCGTGAGAGACGCCTCCCACACAGGTCAGCTCAGGAAGGTTTCTACGTTTTCCGGCAAACAACATCCGCACATCCAGCCGCGTTAGTCGGCTAGGAACTCCGCGAGGTTGCCCGCCAAGAGCAGCCGCACGTCTCGCCGAACCTCGTCCTGGCTGGCGCGCCATCCCGCCCGGGCCAGGTCGCCGTACTTTTCCGCCAGCACGGCGGCGATCAGCTCGCGGCTATGATCCCATTTGTAGATGAGTTGCTCCAGCACCCGCGCGTCGGAGTGCTGCGGAATGAAGCTCGTCCCCAGCAGTTCGACGCGCATCCGCGTGATTTCGTCAATGAGCGACGGGTTGTTGAGGAACCACCAGCAGCCAAACGGCATCAGGTTGCCGAATTTCCGCGCGGCGATGCACAGTTCGTGCTGGTTCTCCCGGGCGAGCATGGTGCAGAAGAACCGGTTCTGCGGAAAGCCCGCGCACAGCCGCCCGACGCTCGCCACGTCGGCCAGCCCCACCCCGTCGCCGCCGTCGCCCAGGCCCGGGTTTACCTGCCGCTTCGCGCCGATCATCATCGCCAGCGGCAAGCCCCGCTCGGCCAGCACCGGCAACACGACCTTCGCCAGCACGGCGCTGCCGGGGCGCGCGTCGTCAGCCGCCTCGAACCGAAAGTCGGGCGTCAGGCTCACGGCACAGTAGATCGCCCCGATGCGGTCGATCCACTCCCGCAGAAACCGCCGCGCCTCTTCGACGCTCGCCGTCGTGAGTTCGGCCGTCGCCTGGTAGCCCCATTCGGCCAGCCGCCGGGACGCCGCCGGCCAGTCCTGCACCAGCAGGTCGAACCGCAGCACCCCGGCGAACCGCGAATCGGCGCCCACGCGCGGATTCTCGAGCCACCGCCGGCGCTCGTTGTCGTCGAACACGGCGTTGGTCATCGTGATCCGCGACACCCGCGCAAGTTCCATCACGCGGTCGATCTGGCCGTCGGGCGTCTGCTCCGCGAACCAGCGGCGATAGCCCTCCAGGTCGCGGTCATCCGGCTCCAGGCCGAGGCGCCTGAGCGTGGTCACTACGCCGCGGCAGGCCTCGCTCAGCGGCGACCGCTCGATGAACAAATGCTTCCAAATGTGGTCGGCCTGCTCGCGTTTGGTCATCCGCCAGAAGTCTTCGTACGCCAATCGCCGCGGCGGCACGACGCGAAAGACCTCCGCTACCAGGTAATGGTAGGTGAGCAGCGCATCGACGCCCCACAGCATGAGGCCCTGCGGATCGGCGCCGCCGCCGGCGCCGGCCAGCGGCGTTCCAAACGTCGGCGGATAAAGGTGCGTGTGGAAATCCCACACCGCCTGGTCGCGGACGGCGGCGCGGACGTCCGCGGCCAGGGACGAGACGTGGCGCCCAGCGGCGTCATCGCTGGTCGCGCCCGCCGAAGGCTGCTGTGCGCTATCAACCGCCAAGTCTGCACTCCTCTGCCGCGAGGCGAGCGAATCCGCGCGAACGGCATATTCGCGGCGTCTCAGTGAATGCTCGCGACGTCCCAATCTAGTGGAGCCGACCCCTCGCCTCCAGCCGCCGCGGAGCATTTCTCCAGGACCGCCAGCGATCAACCTTCGCCAACCCAAATGCGTGGAAGGCGCCTGCGACGCCGTTCACGCGCCCCTTTTCCTACGCTTCGGCAGCCGCCACAATTCGGAGCGTTGCACCTGCGGCGCCCAGCGTGGACGCCCAGCCTACCCCATCGCAAACCCTCGACGAAGCATGCTCTCGGACCTCTTTCAGCTTCAGGACGAAGTGGCCGCGGTCATCGGCGGCACGGGCGTTCTCGGCGGGGCTATGGCCGACGCCCTGGCCGCCAGCGGCGCCAACGTGGCCATCCTCGGCCGCAGCGCCGAGCGAGGCGCTCGGCGCGTGTCGGCCATTGAGTCCGCCGGCGGCGCGGCGATGTTTCAATCCGCCGATGCGCTCGACGGCGATTCGCTCCGCGCGGCCCGCGAGGCGATTGCCAGGCATTTCGGCCGGCCCGTCTCGGTGCTGGTCAACGCCGCGGGCGGCAACCGCCCGGAGGCCACGCTGCCGCCCGGCGCCGATTTCTGCAAGCTGCCGCTGGCCGCCTGGCAGCAGGTGTTCGATCTCAACCTGGTCGGCGGGGCGCTGTTGCCGTGCCAGGTTTTTGGCGAGGCGATGCTGGCGGAGGGGCGCGGCAGCGTCATCAACATCGCCTCGATGGCGGGAATGATTCCGCTGTCGCGGGTCGTCGCCTACGCGGCCGCGAAGGCGGCGGTCATCAACCTGACGCAGTTCCTGGCCCGCGAGTGGGCCGCCCGCGGCGTCCGCGTCAACGCGATCAGCCCCGGCTTCTTCCCGGCGGAGCAGAACCGCGCCCTGTTGTTCAACGAAGACGGCAGTTATACGGAGCGCGGCGCGCAGATCATCCGGCACACGCCGATGGCTCGCTTCGGCGATCCGGCGGAGCTGGGCGGCGCCGTCGTCTGGCTCGCCTCGTCGCGGGCCAGTTCCTTCGTCACCGGCCAGAACATCGTCGTTGACGGCGGCTTCTCGGCCAGCACAATCTGAGGGATTGCAAATCGGCCATTGGCCAATGCGAGCTGCAAATCTCAAACCGGCCCCTGACCCCTGACCCCTGACACCTGACACCTGACACCCGACACCTGACACCCGACACCTGACACCCGACACCTGAAACTCCCCCACCTCCCGCTCATCCGCTCATGTCCGCGTTACACATCCGCCCTCATGCCGCAATTGACTTTCTGGCCCTGGGGGCCGTCGTACACCGGCTCGACCCCGGCGTCATTCCGTTCCGCCAGGCCCGCAGTTTCGACGTCCATGTCTCCGGCGGCGAGTATAACGTCGCGGCGAACCTGGCAAGTTGTTTCGGGCTGAACGCCGCCGTCGCCACCGCGATGGTCGACCACGGCATCGGCGAGTTGGTGCAGTCGCGGATCCGCGAGATGGGCGTGCGGCCGTTCTACAAGCATTTCAAGCACGACGGCGTCCGCGGCCCGAACATCGCCACGGTGTACAGCGACCGGGGGGCCGGCGCGCGGGCCCCGGTGGTGTTTTACAATCGCGCCAACGAAGCCGGGGCGCTGCTCAAGCCGGGCGACTTCGACTGGACGGAGATCTTCGCCGCGGGCGTGAAGTGGTTCCACTCCGGCGGCATCTTCGCGTCGCTCTCGGAAACCACCTCCGCGCTGATCCTCGAAGCCCTCCAAGCCGCTCGCGGCCTGGCGGTCCGCTCGTTCGACCTCAACTACCGCGCCAAGCTCTGGGCCACGCTCGGCGGCGCCAACAAGGGCCAGGAGGTCTTCCGACGCATCGTCAGCGAAGTCGACGTGCTGATCGGCAACGAGGAGGACCTGCAAATGGGCTTGGGCATCCCAGGGCCGGAGGTCGGCGCGCATCGCTCTAAACTGGACAGCGAAGTCTTCTTCACCATGATCGAGCGGGTCCGGAGCGATTTCCCCAATATCAAGGCGGTCGCCACGACGCTGCGGGAAGTCCACTCCAGCAACCGGCACGATTGGGCGGCCGTCCTCTGGCTCGACGACCAGCGGTTCATCAGCCCCACCATGCAACTGGACGTGATCGACCGCATCGGCGGCGGCGACGGCTTCGCCGCCGGGCTGATTTACGGGCTCCTTGCGGGGCGCCCGCCGGAAGAAGCGCTCCGTTTGGGCTGGGCCCACGGCGCGCTTTTGACGACCTTCCCCGGCGACGTGACCATGGCGAAAGTCCACGAAGTGGAAGCCCTGGCCAAAGGCGGCTCGGCTCGCGTGCAGCGCTAGACGCCCCGGCGGTCCACTCGTTTCACGCGCGTTTGGCGCAGGCTTCGCAGGCCGGAAAGGGCATGCCCCTGGCAACTGGCGCGGGGCCGCTGGTGCGGCCTGCCGCCAGGGCGTTTGCCCCTCGGTGCTAGCGACCTATAATGAACTGAACCTCCTGGCTCGTCGTAAGTCCTTTTGCCAAGGCTAGTTCCTCCTTTGCCGCCAGCACGGCAAGTCCGCTGGCCGCGCCGCATGGACTCTTACTCCATCACTCCTCCGCCGTTTCGTGGCCTCCAGGCCGACCCGCTGGACAGCGACGCCACGGTCATCGGGCCCCGGTCGTCGATCACGCCGCACCAATATCCGGCTGGCCTGACGACCCGCGAGCTGGCCCACGCCCTACGGGGCGAGATGCTGGGCCATTTTTTGCTGCAGCAGTACATCGGCGGCGGCGGCATGGGGGTGGTGTTCAAGGCCCTGGATACGACGCTCGACCGCATCGTCGCCGTGAAGGTCGTGGCGTCGCACCGCGTCGATAGCGACGACCTGCAGCGGCGGTTTCTCGTCGAGGCCCAGTCGACGGCCCGGCTCGATCACCCCAATATCGCTCGCGTCCACTACATCGGCCGCGACCGCGGGCTGCCGTACATCGTCTTTGAATTCATCGACGGCGTGAATATCCGCGATCTGACGGTCGAGCGGGGCCCGCTGCCGGTCGGCCAGTCGCTGAGCTACGTCTACCAGATCGCCCACGCGCTGGCCCACGCCTGGCAGCGAGACGTGGTGCATCGCGACATCAAGCCGTCTAAGACGGGCAGGCCAAGCTCGTCGACATGGGGCTGGCCCGCTTGCGACAGCTTGACGGCGAGGACGAGGACGAGGACCTGACGGCGACCGGCATCACCCTGGGCACCTTCGACTACATCTCGCCGGAGCAGGCCCGCGACCCCCGGCTGGCGGACGCCCGCAGCGACATCTATTCCCTGGGATGCACGCTGTATTACATGCTCGCCGGCCGTGCGCCATTCGCGCAAGGGACCGGGCTGCAAAAGCTGCTGCAGCACCAGAGCGAGCGGCCGCCCGACCTTCGTACCTATCGCGCCGACGTGCCGGAGCCGGTGGTGCGGCTCGTGCGGCGGATGCTGGAGAAAGACCCGGCTGACCGTCCGCAGAGCCCGCTGGAACTGGTCGGCGAGTTGACGCCGATCATGGAGGCCCTCGACGTCCCGCTGCCCTACCCAGCCGCGCCGTACGGCTGGACCGTGGCGTCGCGGCCGGCGGCGCGATGGCGTCGCCACGCCGCCTGGTTGGCGCCGGCGGCGCTGCTGGTGGGCTTCGCGGCGATCGTGGACGGGTACTGGCGCGACAGCTCGCCGGCCGCTGCTTTTCCGCCGCTGCGGGAGGGACTGCCAGAGGCCGCAGCGCCGCCAGTCGCTGGATCGGGCGCCGATAAAACGGCGGCCGGCGCTTTAGCCCGCGGCGCCGCTCCAACCACCGGCCGGACTTCGACGGCGCCGGCGGCGCCGGCCGGCCGGCCCGAGTCGAGTCCCCCGTACCGCTCCAGTTCAGCCACGCTGGAGGGGCCGCTGGAAGCCGGCGCCTCGCTGTGGGACATCGTCACCGGCGCCGCCGCGCCGCGGGCCGGCGGCCACCAGTGGCGCCTCAACGACGGCGCCATCGGCCCGCAAATCTCGCCGGGCGGCTTCGAGGCCGCGCCGCTGGGCGCCCCGCCGGAGGTCGAGCTCCCGTTCAACGCCGGCGAGCTGCCGTCCGGCTCCGCGCCGAACTCGCAGCAACCGTAGCCGAAAGAGCGCCAGGCGACGCCCCACGGCAATGTAGCCCTCTCGCTCCCGCGAGCCGGGTTCATCTGCCGGGAGCGAGAGGGCTACCGTGCGAGCCCGGCAGCTTGACACTCCAAATGGCCCTAATTCTACTTACAGGGCCTAACGGTCAACGGCGTACGCAGCGGTTTCTTCCGGCGGCGTTGGGCTGGTTCACTACCGTCGCGCCGACCGGGCGCTGTTGCGTTGTCCGGGGGGCCGCCGGCGCCTGTGCCGCCTCGATTCCGCGTCGCCAATTCCGGCCCCTTGCCTCCCTCTGTCCCTTGCCCACCAGGAGTCCGATTTGATGCGTAAGCTTGCCCTGACGCCGCTACTGGCCATGGCGCTGTGGAGTTTCGGCGCCCAAACCGTGTTGGCCATCGCTCAATTCCAAGCTGTGTTCATCAAGGAGTACATCACCGATCACCCGGACAAGGAGTTCGCCGATTACGTCAAGAAAAAGGCGAAGTGCAACATCTGCCATCAGGGCAAAGTGAGCCCCAAGAACGTCCATCACAACGTCTACGGCACGCCGCTGGTCGAGATGCTCGACCCGGAGAAGGACAAGAAGGACGTCGAGAAGATCAAGAAGGCGCTGGCCGAGGTCGCCGCAATGCCCAGCGACCCGAAGGACGAGAAGAGCCCCACCTTCGGCGACCTGATCAAGCAGAGCAAGCTTCCCGGCGGCCCGCTGGAAGAGTCGCAAAAGGAGCCCGAGGGCGAGAGCGCCGAGCAATAAGCTCGGCGGCTTGCGGCTCGCTCGGCGAAGACGAACGTTGTTTCCAGGGCGGCGACGCCGTGTCGCCGCCCTGGTTCGTTGCGTCGCGGCTCAGCCGCAGCGTCGCCGCCATCAGCGTGACGACGGCCACCAGCAGCCAGCCGGCCCGATTGAGCACGCGGGGACCTTCTCCCCACGCCAGCGACGCCAGCGCCTGCAGCAGCGCGAAACCGGCGAGCATGCTCGCGCCGAAGGCGAGCGTCGCCGGCAGGTGCTGGCCCAGCATCGCCTCGCGGGCCGGGGCGCCGTCGGTGGCCAGCAGGGCGACGCCGATCGGCAATTGGGCCACGCTGGCCGCCAGCGCCACCAGGCCCATCCGGCGGACGCAGCGGCGTTGCCGGCCTTGGTCGTCAGGCGCCGGTTGCGCAGCCGGCCAGACGGCCGCCAGCGCCGCCACGGCGAACGAGGCCGCCACGAAGTGCGCCCACAGGGCCAGCACTTCAGGTCGCTGCCACAGCTCGAGCAAAGTTCGCCGGTCGATCGTCTCGGCCGTCGCCCAATTGCTGTCGACCGCCAGTTCGCCGAGCACGGCCATCAGCGGCGGAAAGTGGTACAGCAGGTTCAAGGCCCCGGCCGCGCCCAGCCCGATCGCCAGCCACCCGGCCGGCCGCCGGCCTCGCACCAGCCAGAGGACCGCCCCCATCGCGGCCGCGGAAAACAGCAGTTCCACGCCGGCGTACACGTAGGCGTCCAGCGGAAACCGCGCCAGGGCCGCGTGCATGCCGGCGTAGGGCAACAGCAGCAGCGCACCGCCCAAGACGCTCCCGGCGACCAGCCCCGCGATCGACCGCCGCAGCAGCCGGGCGCCGTACTCCCACTGCTGCGGATCACGCAGCAGCCATACGGCGATTACCGGCCCGGCCGAAGCGATGTTCATGGCCAGCAGGTGGCTGGCCAATACGAGGATGGTCGCTGTTTGCAACAAGTGGGCAGGGGGCTGGGGGCAGGGGGATCGCCGATCGCAGGTCGTCGAAAGGCGGCATTATAGCCAACGGCAAGTGCGCGTGGCGCCGTGGGCGAGCGTCTCCGACGCTCGCATGCCCCAGGGGCGGCCGGGAACCAGCGACCCGCTCTGCCGGCGGGCAGCGGTTTGCGATGCATCCGCGTTTCGGAGAAACGCGGCCACGACTGGGGCGTCCCGTGGGCGAGCGTCTCCGACGCTCGCATGCTTCCAGGGGCGGCCGGGAACCAGAGCCCCGCTCTGCCGGCGGGCGAGGGCGTGGCGGTGCATCCGCGTTTCGGAGAAACGCGGCCACGGGGGCGCACATAGCCGCGCCCTCCTGGCTGCTCGTGGCGCGGCGGGCATGCAATCGGCCAGAAAGGAAAGCTAAGCATACTCGGCGGACTGGGCGGACTAGAATGAATGCTCCGCGACGCGCGACCACGCTTGCTCGGCACGGCCCGCGCGGTTCCCTCCGGCGGCGCCTCGCGCGGCCCCATCCTTCAGCACAGCACTCCCATGTGGATTCCCCGTCGCCGCCGCGGTCGCTCTCGACCGGTTCGCCAGAGTCGTACGCTACGGCTGGAGCCGCTGGAGCCGCGCTGGGTCATGTCCGCGACGCCGCTGGCCAGCCCCCTGCCCAGCCTGCTGGAAGCCGCCGACGAGGCGCCGGCTTACGTCGCTGCCGCCGCGCTGGCCGAGGAGGAACTGCCGCAGCTTGGCGTGGTGACCGACAAGACCACCCCGGCCGGCGCGCCGATTACCTTTACGCTGACTTCGACCGACCCCACCGGGGGAGGCGTCGCGTACAGGGTGGTCGACCCAACGACCCTGGCCGCTCCGGCGAATGTGACGGTCACAATCAACCAGGCCACGGGCGAAGTGACGCTCACGCCGGCCGCCAGCTTTGCCGGGACGATCAACCTGCTGGCGGGCGTCCGTGCGGCTGCTGCGGCCGATGCACCCGAGAACTACGATACGGCGGAGTTCACGCTCACGGTGACGCCAGCGGCCAGCGGTAAGCCCGTGCTCGGCGCCGTCGCCAACCAAACCACGACGGCCGGCACGCCGGTGACGTTGACGCTGTCGGCGACCAGCCCGGGCGCCGGCGGCGTGGTGTATTCGGTGGTGGATGCCGCGACGTTGGTGCAGCCGGCCAATGTCACCGTCGTCGTCAATCAGGCCACCGGGCAGGTGACGCTGACGCCGGCGGCCGCGTTCAGCGGCGCGATCAGCCTGCTGGCCCGCGTCCGCAACGCCTTGGCCCCCGACCAGGCGGACAGCTACAGCACGCAGACGTTTACGCTCACGGTGACATCCACCCCGGCGCCGGCCGCCCCGACCAACCTGGCGATCGTCGCTTCGGCGGGGGCCGGCCCGTTCGACGGCAACGGCTATACGAGCGTGCTGCCGACGCTCTCGCTCACGGCGCCTAGCGGCGCGACGGTCGAAATCAAGCGGGGCGGATCGACGATCGCCACCGCCACGGAAACCGCCGCCGGTTCGGGCCAGTACCGGGTCACGCTCCCGGCCGGCTCGCTCGCCGTGGGCCTCAACGAGGTGACGGCCGTGGCTCGCAACTCCAGCGGCGCCAGCGGCGATTCGCCGCCGCTGGCCATCACCTACGCTCCCAGCGCCGCCGGCGGGGTCTATACCGTTCCCGGCGCGCCGGGCGCCGCGCAGGCGCTCGCCTTTGCGTGGATCTCGGAAAACGCCGCGTTCGAGAACGAGCTGGGGCTGGTGGTCGTCAGCGGCAGCGACGGCTCGGTGGGCGGCGTCGCGCCCGGGTCGGCCGGCTACGCCCAAGCGCTGCTCGGCCACAGCAGTCGCCGCGTGATCTTCGCCAAGGGCCAAGGCGCCGGGGCCGAAAGCACCATCGTGCTCGCCGCCGGGCAGTCGGTCGTGTTCTACCTGGTGCAGAACAATACCACGGCGGCGCTGTTGGCCAGCAACCCGACGAACGCCCCGCAAGGCAACGACAACCCCTCGGCGCCGGTGGCCTTCTTCAGCGTGCCGGCGGCGAACCCCGATGGCCGGCGGCATGCGCAAATCGTCGCCGACCCGACGACCGAGCAGCAGGTTGCGTTGGCTCGGCATGCCGGGGCCGCGCGGTTCGCGTTCAATCAATGCCTGCGTACAGTCAAGACGTCACTCGCCGCCCGCCGGCACA
>QEVI01000304.1 GCA_003576855.1 Planctomycetota bacterium | reverse complement strand
AATTCGCGACGCGGCCGAGGCGTTGGCGCGGGACCTGAAGGTCGTCGGCCTGATGAACGTGCAGTTCGCGGTGAAGTGGGAGGAGCGAGGGCGGAGGGCAGAGGCGGGGGGTCAGAAGAAGATCGAAGACGCAAGTCCTGGCGTCCGACCTCCGACCTCCGACCTCTTCCCCGTGGTCTACGTCATCGAAGTGAATCCCCGCGCCAGCCGCACCGTGCCGTTCGTCGCTAAAGCTACCGGCATGCCGGTGGCGAAGATCGCGGCGAAGGTCATGACGGGGGTGAGCCTCCGAGAGCAAGGCTACACGGAAGATCCCGTGCCGCACGACGTCTCGGTCAAGGAAAGCGTCTTTCCGTTCATCAAGTTCGCCGGCGTCGACATCGTCTTGGGGCCCGAGATGCGCTCCACCGGCGAAGTGATGGGCGTGAGCGAACGCTTCTCGATGGCGTTCGCCAAGAGCCAGCTTGCCGCCGGCACGGTGCTGCCGCGCGAGGGGAACATCTTCGTTAGCGTCGCGGACAAATCGAAGCCGGCGATCGTCGACCTGGCGCGGCGGCTCCACGGCCTCGGCTACGCGCTGCTGGCGACCGACGGCACGGCCAAGCTCCTGGAGAGCGCCGCGGTGCCCACGCGCCGCGTCAAGAAGATCAGCGAGGGCCATCCAAATTTGCTGGACTTTCTCACCGACGGCCAGGTGGCGCTGGTGATGAACACGCCGCGGGGCAAAGGCGCCCGCACCGACGAGGGCAAGATCCGCGCCGCGGCCGTGCAGGCCGGCGTGCCGTGCCTCACCACGATCGAAGCGGCGACCGCGGCCGTGCGCGCGATGGAAGCGCTCCGCCAAGAAGAAATGCAGGTCCAGGCGCTGCAGGATCGCTTCGCCAACTAGCCCGCCCGCCCGTTCACGGCCGGCCCACCCGACATAGCCGGGCCCATCCTGAGCCGAGCGCCACGGCAAAAAGGGGGCGGCGCTCGAACGCCTTCGATCGATGCACCCAGCGACCGGCTATGCGGCTTCTTGGACGTTCGCAGCGCGGCCTGTTAGACTTCCTGCATGAGCACGATCGAATACAACTTCACGACGTTCGAAGGCTTTTCGCCGATGGGCGGCTTGGGACCCTATCGCGCGAGCGACTACTGGCAACTGCCCGAGGGGGCGCCCGTCGAATTGATTCGCGGAGAACTCATTATGTCGCCATCGCCTCGCTCGGCTCATCAAATCGTGGTAGGCGAGTTGTATGCCATCCTCTGGACCGCGGCGAGAACGAGCGGCGGACTGGCTATTGTATCGCCCGCTGATGTTATCTTGTCGGATAGCACGGTCCTGCAACCCGACGTACTTTACATCGCCAAAGACCGCCGCGGCATTGTTGGAGAGCGTATTAACGGGCCGCCCGATCTCGTCATCGAGGTCCTCTCCGAAGGCTCCGAGCGGCGCGACCGCGTAGCGAAGCTCGACGCCTACGCCCGTTACGGCGTGCCGGAGTTCTGGATCGTCGACTACCGGACGAAAGTCATCGACTTCCTTCTCTTGGAAGGCAGCCGGTACGTAATATTGACGGCGGTTCAAGGGCGTTATCAATCGCCGCGGCTGGCGGAGGTCGCGATTGAATTGCCCGCGTTCTGGAAGGAAGTCGCCGAGCGGATGCCGCAGAGGTAGCTCGCAGATTCCGCAGTTCGCTGTCGGCGCGCCGCACGCGCAGCGGCTCATCGCCGCACACGCCCTCGTCGCGGCGGTTTTCCTGATTTCGGCAATCGGCAATTCCGCGCTAGCAGTCCCGCAGCATCTACCACATCTTTGGTATTGCGTACCTCGGCGCCGCTACAGGACGCGCACCGCTGGATGCTAACGCAGCACGGGCGCCGGCGCCGGCTGGGGTGGAAAAACGGCTCGCCGCAGCGCTTCCAAAAAGTTTTTTACGACTCGCTCAAAGTGCTGTTGACCGCTTTTAGACATCCACCTATTCTCCTCCCCATCACGCGACGGACGTTCGGCCGCGACTTAAAACAACCGCAACGGGCACGACAGACGAGCGCGAACAAACAAGCATCTGTGGCGTTCGCGTAACTTGTCCCTTGCGAGCAGCCGGCGCGGCGCAAGTCGTCGTTACCCCTTACCGAAAAAACACCAAACCACGTGGTCGGGTCGACCTAGGATCGCGGGCCAGTCCGTGAGCCACTTCGACCCTCGCAGCGGTCAGCGCGGCACGGATGCTTCGCCCCGCTACGATACAATCGCCGATCCGAGCGGGCAGTTCCGCTCCAAGTCGGCTGAAGGCTCGCAAGCGCGACTTGCGTCCAATCGCTCCCGGAAAGGTCGACGCGTTCTTTGCCCCCCTGGGACGCGTGCTTTTCTGGGAGCTTTTTTATTGCGCGCTGCAAGGCCTCGCCCTTCCCCGCCAGCGGCGCTTTCCAGCCGCTCGCCGCTTAGCGCCGCGCCCAGGTTTCACGTTGCCCGGCCAGAGGTCAACCAGTACAATCCCCGCCCCGGACTCCTCCCTACGCACGTCAAGGAAGACGGTTCGATGAGCAGGGATGCCGCCGCTCGCACGCGGCCACTGGCGCATACGCGCATCAATGACGAGCTTTTGGCCTACGGTCGCGAAGTCATCATCGCCGAAGCCGAGGCGCTGCGGACTGTCGCGGCCCGGCTGGACGCGAGTTTCTGCGACGCCGTCGAGCTCATCCGCTCGACCCGCGGCTCGGTCATCGTCACCGGCGTCGGCAAGGCTGGCGTCATCGGCCAAAAGCTGGCCGCGACGTTCGCCTCCACGGGCGCGCGGGCCCATTTTCTGCACCCCGTCGAAGCATTTCACGGCGACTTGGGCCGCGTCCACCGCGAAGACGTCGTGCTGGCGCTGTCCCAAAGCGGAGAAACGAGCGAAATCGTGCAGTTGGCGCCCCCGTTGAAGCGGTTCGGCGTCAAGCTGATCGCCGTCACCGCCTCCGCCAAGAGCGCCCTCGGTCGGGCCGCCGACGTCGTGCTCGCGCTGGGACGTCTCCAGGAAGCCTGCTACCTGGGCCTTGCCCCCAGCACGAGCACTACGGCCATGCTGGCCGTGGGCGACGCCTTGGCCCTGGTCGTCAGCCGCTTGCGCGGCTTTCGGGCCGAGGACTTCGCCCGGTTCCACCCCGGCGGCGCGTTGGGGCTGAAGCTGAGCGTGGTCGATGACCATATGCGCCCGCTCGCCGAATGCCGCGTGGCCAGCGCGAACCAGTCGGTCCGCAGCGTGCTCGTAAGTAGCGCCAAGCAAGGCCGCCGCACCGGGGCCGTGATGCTGCTGGACGACGCCGGCCGATTGGCCGGCCTGTTCACCGACAGCGATCTGGCCCGGCTGTTCGAACGGCGTAACGATTCGGCCCTCGACGCGCCTGTACGCCTGGTGATGACGCCGTCGCCGGCCGCGGTCCGCTCGGGCGATCGCATGAGCTTGGCCCTTGAAATACTGACCGAGCGGAAGTTCAGCGAGTTACCAGTTCTCGACCCCCAAGGGAGGCCAGTAGGAATGATCGACGTGACCGATGTGCTGGGAATGCTGCCTGAGCACGCCCGCGAAGCCTGGACGCGACCGTTCGAGGGAGTGGACCACGACCCGGCGGTGCTGCGGCTGTTCGACGGGGGCGACGACGGCGACTCCACGGGCTTCTCATGGCCGTTCGAACAACTACCTGAAACCGACTGAGCGTAACGCCAAAAGCGGACGCCGCGCGGCGCCCCGCCGCTCCCCCTTCCGCCTTCCGCCTTCCGCCCTCGCCTTCCCATGAAGCTTTCCGAGCGATGCGCCGCGATTCGCTTGCTGCTGACCGACGTGGACGGCGTGCTGACCGACGGCGGCGTGATCCTCGACAACCAGGGCGTCGAATCGAAATGCTTCAACATTCGCGACGGGCTCGGACTTCGCCTCTGGCAGCAAGCCGGCGGCCAGGCAGGGATCATCACTAGCCGCAGTTCGCAGGTCGTGAAGCTCCGAGCGGCGGAACTGGATCTCGAAATCGTGCGGCAAGGCGTCAAGGAAAAGCTGCCGGAAATCCAGGCCATCGCTGCCTCGCTGCATCTGACGGCCCAGCAAATCGCTTACGTCGGCGACGACCTGCCGGACCTCCCCTCCATTCGCTTCGCAGGCCTGGGCATCGCCGTGGCTGACGCCCCGGAGGAGGTTCGCGGCGCCGCCGACTACGTGACCAGCGTGCCCGGCGGCCGCGGCGCGGTGCGGGAAGTCGTCGAACTGCTGCTGAAGAACACCGGTCGCTGGGAGAACGTGATTCGCCGCTACGTGACGTGAAACATCGCCCCCCGCGAGCCGGGGCGTCTCGCCCCCGGCGCGCGTGAGAAAAACGCCCCTGTACCGCCGCCTGCCGGGGCCGGGGACGGCCCGGCTCGCTCGAGGCACGGAACCGTCCATTGCCCCCAGTTCGCTCGTCGAGAACTTCGCCGGCTTCCTCGCATGCTTACCCGCCTGACGCATGCCGCGATCGCCTTCGCCGTGACGGCCGTGCTGTACCAGGCGTACGTGCTGGCCGTGGCGCCGTTCATCGAACCGGCGCCGCCGACGCCGCTGGTTGGCGCCGCGGCGGCCGACGGCCAGGCGTCCCACGGGCCCGAAGCGCTCAACAAGCACCGCGAACTGTTGGCGGCGTATTTCCCGCCGGATCACTGGTGTTTCGCCCGGCCGCCCAAGGCGCTGGAAAGCGAAAGCCGGCAGGTGCTAGCCATCTTCGACGGCGACCGGCAATCGCATAACGGCGTGCTCACCTTGCCCCGCGTGGCGATCCTCTTTTTTCCCACGCCGCGCGACCGAGCCGCCGCGCCCCCCCGCAACGCCATCGTGCTGGAACCCTCCGGCGGCGCCGTCCTGCAAATGGAGCCCCAAGGCCAAAACGCCGCCGGCTTCGGCCGGCTCCAGTACGGCCAGCTACTGGGCGACGTGATCGTGCACAGCGACATGAACGAAGCGGGTTCCCACGACGACCTGCGGCTCACCACTCGCGACATTTACATCAACGAGGACCTCATTCGCACCGACCAGACGGTCGAGCTGCAACTCGGCGGACACCGCGCCTTCGGCCGCGAACTGGAGCTGCGCTGGCTCAAGTCCG
>QEVI01000014.1 GCA_003576855.1 Planctomycetota bacterium | reverse complement strand
TAGCGGGTACGCCGAGCCGTCGTACCAGCTCTTTTTCCAATTCCTGCAACGGTTGTTCCTGGCCATGTTTGCGGTTGCGGAAAGCTTCAAAGAAGCGAAAGACTTTCGGCCAGCGCAACAGCTTGAAATGCATCACCATGGGATTGAACGACGTGCTGCCAGCGAACGCTCGAAAGATCAGCGACGACAGGCCGAAGGCGGGCCATTTCGCACGATCGGACCAGTTGAGCGTCGTCGCCCGCTGGCTCAACTGCGGTATCAACCTCGCCTCGAAGTAGTCCAAGCAGTGCGGACTTCGCGAATATACGATCAGCGTGTCCTTGCCCCGCGGCAGCCAGCAAACCCAAGTAGCCAATACAAGCAACGCCTGCACGAGCCAATGGGCAAGAAGCCAAAGCAAGAGAACAGGGATCAGCGGTAATACAAGAACGACAAGGACGAGCCCTTGCCAGACCTTCAACGAATTGCTCATCTGCGTTCAGCTTCCCCATCCGCGTTCATCGTGTTTCTTGACGAGGCCCCGAAACGCAACTTAGATTTGCCTGGGATATGACGCTCAACCTTGACCTATCTCCGGAACTCGCCGAGCGCCTCGAAAAGGCCGCCTCAGCGTCGTCGACGTCGCCGGAGCGTATCGCCGTCACCGCGATTGAGCGCACGCTAGCACTCTGGGAACGCGCCGACCAGGCGCTCGCGCCGGTCCATGCGGCATTCGAGGCTTCGGGCATGTCGGATGACGAACTGGCCGAGCTGATTGATGCAGAAATCCACGCGATGCGACGCGATCGCCGGGCGTCCCAATCGTCCTCGGCTGAGCGGTGATGACTTCCCCGCTGTCGTCGGTTTTCGACTGCAACGTCCTGCTGCAAGCGATGATCTCGCCACGGGGCCCAGCACGGGCCGCCGTCCAGGCGGTACGTGACGGACGCCTGCACCTGTTCCTTTCGGAGTACATCACCGAAGAATTGCAGCGCGCCGCGACGCGCCCGCAGCTTGTCCTGCGATTCTCGATGACGGATGATAAGGTTACGGCCTTTATCGCATTGCTCGCGCAGATTTCGCATTACGTTTCTACCGTTCCGTCAGTCTTCCAGTGCTCTCGCGACCCCGGATGATGCTCATTACGTCGATCTCGCAGTGCACGCTCAAGCGGCGTTGATCGTCAGTCGCGATAACGACTTGCTGTCTCTCGGCGATCGTTCTACGACCGAAGGACGTGATTTCGCTGCTCGCTTTCCCGGCCTGACGATCCTTACCCCGCCGCAACTGCTCCAGCGCCTACGGGCTGGTTCACCGTAACCATTCGCGTCCATTCGCGCTCCTTCGCGGGCAAGTCTCTCACTCCCCGTACTTCGGAATCTCGGGCGTCGGCGTCTCTTTGAACAGCCGCGCGATGATATCCTCGTTGCTCACCCCCTCGGCCTGCGCCTGGAAGTTCGTGCTGATGCGGTGCCGTAGCACCGGCACGGCCACCTTCTGCACGTCTTCGATCGCCACGGCAAAGCGGCCGTCCATCGCCGCCAGCGCCTTGCCGCCGTAGATGAGGAACTGCCCGGCCCGGGGGCCGGCGCCCCAATCGACCCATTCGCGGATGAACTTCGGCGCCTTTTCGTCCTTCGGCCGAGTCGCTCGCACCAGCGACGCCACGTACTTGATGATGTACTGGCTAACGGCGACTGAGCCGACGAGCTTCTGCAGATTGAGAATCGCCCGGGAGGAGAGGATTTTGCGGACCTCGGGCTTGTCTTGCCGCGTCGTCGACGCCAGTATCTGCTCCTCCTCGGCGGCGCTGGGATAGCCCACCTTGATGTTGAACATGAACCGGTCGAGCTGCGCTTCCGGCAGCGGGTAGGTCCCCTCCTGTTCGATCGGGTTTTGCGTGGCGATCGTGAAGAACGGGTCGGGCAGCGCGTAGGTCGTCTGGCCGACGGTGACTTCGCGCTCCTGCATCGCTTGCAGCAGCGCCGCCTGCGTCTTGGGCGGCGTGCGGTTAATCTCGTCGGCCAGCAGGATGTTGGTGAAGACCGGCCCCTCGACGAACCGGAAGCTCCGCCGGCCATGCTCGTCTTCGTCCAGCACGTTCGTACCGGTGATGTCCGAGGGCATCAGGTCGGGCGTGAACTGGATTCGCTTGAAGCCCAAGTCCAGGATCCGCGCCAGCGTCGAGACCATCAGCGTTTTGGCCAGCCCCGGCACGCCTTCCAGCAGGCAATGGCCGCGGGTGAAGATGGCGGCGAAGAGCTGTTCGATGACATCGTCCTGGCCGATGATGATCTTCTGCAGCTCCTGCTGCATGATCCCCCGGTGCTGGCGGAACTCCTGCAGGATATCGCCGAGGTTACGCGCCGGGGCGGCGGCGGGCGTCTGGGTCGACAAGGTCGGGCCTTTCGTTTCCTAGGGGAGCGTCGAAGCAATTGAACGCGGATGAACGCGAATGAGGCGGATTGTCGCGGATGGAAGAACGGAGAAAGAACGCTGATAAACGCTAATCGACGCTGATAGGAATAAAACATAATCAGCGATGATTAGCGCAGATTAGTGTTCCGTTCTCCCTTTCCGGGCGTACGTGGCGGCGGAACGGCGTAGTCCGTGACCGATTCTATAGGCGGTCCCAGCGCGGGACAATCAGCGGGCGTTTGCCATAATCGCTGGCGGCACAATTGTTTACGTAGCTCACCCAACCTACGATGCAGTTAGCCCGGCTTGCTACGCGGACCGCCGCTGGTCTACGGCAGCCGTCGGTGTGCGCCTGGCAATTTGCGTCCCGTTACAGTCGCGTTTTCGGCTAGCGCGTTTAGCAGTCGGGGTGGCCCGGCGCGGCCCGCAAGCGGGCCGGCTAAATTCGGCGCCGGCAAGAACTGCTAGGACGCAGCACTGGGGCCGGCGCACGCCGCGTTGGCTGGTGAAAGGCCGAACCGCGGAGGCGTCAGGAGTCCGTCGCCATGGAAGTTCGTTCATCAATCATCGCGGTGCTGGTGGCGGCGGCGCTGTTGCCTGCGGCGAAACTGCGGGCGCAGCTCGGCCAGGCGCCGCTATCGGCCGAGAAGGTCCGCACGTCAATTCGGCAAGGAGTTGACTACCTGCTCAACGAGCAGTCGGGCCGCGGAACTTGGGACGACATGACCGACTATCCCGGCGGCGTGACGGCGCTGGCGACGCTCGCGCTGCTGGAGGCCGGGGTCGAGCCGTCGCATCCCAAGATCCAGAAATCGCTCGGCTTTTTGCGTGCGCTAAAACCGACGAAGACGTACACCGTCTCGCTGCAGACGATGGCCCTCTGCGCGGCCGAGCCGAAACGCGACCGGCTGATCATCCAGCAAAACGCCGATTGGCTCGCCCGGCACCAGATCATCCGCGGGCAGCGGGCCGGTAGTTGGTCGTATCCGTTGGCCAACGGCATCGGCGGCGACAACAGCAACTCGCAATTCGCGGTGCTAGCGCTGCACGAGGCGGAGCGCGTCGGCGCGACGGTCAACCCGGCCGTGTGGCGGCTGGCGGCCGATTATTGGCAAAACTGCCAGAACCCCGACGGCTCGTGGGGCTACCAGCCGGTGCCCATGCCCGGTTCGGGCAGCATGACCTGCGCGGGCATCGGTGCGTGGGTGATTTGCAGCGGCCACATCGGCAAGCCGGCCGCCCGCGCCGACGCCAACGGCATCGAATGCTGCCTGCCGCCGGAGAAGGACGACGTGCTAGACCGGGCGCTGGCGTGGATGGCCCGCAACTTCTCGGTCCGCGGCAATATCGGGCAGGGCGGCGGCGGCGCGCAGTGGCACTACTACTACCTGTATGGCTTGGAGCGCGTCGGTCGGCTGTCGGCGCGGCGCTTCATCGGCGATCATGATTGGTATCGCGAGGGCGCCGAGTTTCTGATCTCGCAGCAAGACCCCTTCAGCCATCACTGGCTCGGGCAATTGCACTCGGAAGACAACCCGCACATTGCGACCTCGCTGGCGCTGTTGTTTCTCTCGAAGGGCCGCCGCCCTGTGCTGTTGGCCAAGGCCAAGTACGGACCGGACGACGATTGGAACAACCATCCCTCGGACGTGGCGAACCTTACCGCGTTCACCGAGCAGCAGTGGGGACTGAACCTCACCTGGCAGATCATCGAACCGGCGGCGGCGACCGTCGAGGATTTGCTGCAAACCCCCGTGCTGTACATCAGCGGCAGCAAGGCGCCGCAGCTCGACGGCCAGGAGCAAAAAATCCGCGATTACATCGATCGCGGCGGCTTCCTTTTCGCCGAGGCCTGCTGCGCCAGCAGCGGCCAGTTTCAGCAAGGCATCCGGCAATTCCTCGACCGCGTCTTCCCCGAAGGCGAATACAAATTGCGGCTGGCGGAGCCTTCGCACCCCATCTGGCGGATCGACAAGCTGGTGCGGCCCGACTCGCCCTACGTCGGCCGGCTGTGGGTGATCGAATACGGTTGCCGAACGTGCGTCGTCTTCAGCGAAGTCGATCTTTCGTGCTATTGGGAGCTGTACGGGCGGGGCCGCGTCGAGTCGTACCCGGAAGTCGTTCGGCAGCGGCTCGAAGACGCCAATGCCATTGGCCTGAACGTACTGGCCTACGCTACCAATCGCGAGCCGAAAGGGAAGGAAGAATCGTTTCCGGCGCTGGACGCGCCGGACCTGGCCGACCAGGGCGCCCGCGGCGTGATCCGGGTCGCCAAGCTGATGCACGGCGGCGGCTGCAACGACGCGCCGGGGGCCCTGGCCAATCTGCTCCGCGCGGCCTCGCAAGGCGAGATGCTGCTGCAAGTTTCCGGCGAGCAGGTCGATCTCCGGGCGAGCGATCCGGGGCTGCTGCGGTTCCACCTGGCGTTCATGCACGGCCGGCAGGACTTCCATTTCACGCCCGAGGAACAGGCCGGCCTGCGGAAGTTCCTGGAGAACGGCGGGACGCTGCTGGCCGACGCAATATGCGCGAGCAAGGAATTCGCCGAAGCGTTTCGGCGGGAGATCGCGCTGGTGCTGCCGGAGCGCAAGCTGCAGCGAATTCCGCTGGAGCACCCGCTCTTTAGCGAGGCGGGGGAGAAATTCAACATTCAGCAGGTCCACCTGCGGGAACCGGCGGCGAGCGGCGGCGAAGCGAATCAACCGCTCCGCTCCAAGGTTCAGACCACCGCGCCGGAACTGGAAGGCGTCGAAATCGACGGGCGGATGGCCGTCATCTTTTCGCCCTACGACATTAGCTGTGCGCTGGAACAACACGAGGCGCTGCAGTGCCGCGGGTATACGCGCGAAGACGCCGCCCGGATCGCGCTGAACGTGCTGAAGTACTCGCTGGCGCCGGACGTGGGCGCGACGCGATCGGCGAGCCAGTAGGGGGGCTGGGTCGCAACGGCGGGGGCGCTGCGTTGCTGGAAGGAGTCGCGAGCCAGGATGGCTCGGCTATCTAGATTGACCGTTGCGGTCGGGCGGGTACGATCGCCGGTCGACGGCCGCGATGAGGCCCGGCAGCACCAGCAAATTGCCGATGAGGCCGCCGATCATGGCGAAGCTTACCAGGGCGCCGAAGTAAATCGTCGGTATGAAATCGCTCACCACGAGCGTGGCGAAGCCGACCACCAGCGCGAGCGTCGCATAGGTGGCGGCGACGCCGACGGAGTTCTGGGCGGCGCGGAGCGCCTCGCCGAGGCTCGCCCCCAGGCGGCGCAGTCGCTGGTACAGCATGACGTAATGGATCGAGCCGTCGACCGACAGTCCCACGGAGACGGCGGCGATCATCGCCGCGCCCATGTTGATCTTCAGGCCCAGCCATCCCATCGCGCCGAACAGGATCAACACCGGCACGACGTTCGGAACCATGGTGACGACGGCCAGCGGCACGCTCCAAAAGGCGACGGCCATCATCAGCGTGACCACGCCGATCGAGACGCCGAACGTGAGCCACTGATCGGCCAGCAGGCTGTCGATGAGGTTCGCCAGCAGCACGTAATAACCGGTCACTTCGGCTTCGGGATACGTCTCGGCGGCGGTGCGGCGGACGTTTTCAATCAGCGCGGTCTTCTCCGCGGCGCCAAGCTCTTCGGGCGAGCGGAGCAGCACGTGAATCCAGGGCTGGTTGGTTGCCGGGTCGATGTTGTACATCGTGTCCATGAACTGCGGCATGGTTCGCTGCATGCCCATCCAAGCCGTGCTCACGGCCATGCGATTGGTCATCAGCGAGCCGAGCGCGGCGCGGAACGAATCGGCGATCGAAATGGCTTTCGACAAGAGCGGCACGGACTCGACCAGCGCCCGCTCGGTCCGGAGGATTGCGATCAACCGGTCGATCGGCGGCGCAGGCAAAATGGCGTCGCCGTCGGCGTCGGTGCGGAGCTTGATGTGCCCCGGCAGCGGCGCCGGGATTAGCAGTTCCCATACGCCGGCCCCGCCGAAGCGATTCTCGACGAACCGGTATTGCTGGACGATGTGGCTCTGCGGGCGGAAGTTCCTGGTGAAGGCGGTCTCCACCTCCAAGCGTTGCGAGCCGGCGATGGCGGCGACCGTGAGCACCCCGCCCGCGACGCCCAGCGGCACGGCCCGGCGCTGCGACCAATCGAGCAGGCCGGCCAGCGCGCGGCTGAGGGGGCCGGGCGGGGCCGTCTCTTTAATCGCCGGCGGCGGCGAATCGGCGAACAGCGCCAGCGCCGGCGACAGCAGCAAGCAGGCCGGCAGCACCAGCAAGCTCCCCAGCCCGGTCATGAGGCCGAAGTCGTACACCGGGCCGACGTCCGAGACCATCAGCGCGGCGAAGCCCGCGGCGTCGGTCAGGCAGGCGAAGGCTACCGGGCCGGCAAGCTGGTCGAGCGTGCTGGCCAGGGCCTCCAGCGGGGGCAGGCCGCTGCGGCGGGCCTCCTGGTAGCGGACGATGACATGCACCACGGCGGCGACGCCGACGACCGTGACGATCGCGTCGAGCATCGAGCTGACCATGCTGAGCTGCAGGCCGCTGAGGGCGATGACGCCGCGGGTCGCCGCCAGCGAGAGCTGCACCACCGCCAGCGGCAGCAGCAGCCACCGCACGCTCCGGAAGCAGGCCAGTATCACGGCCAGCACCAGCAGCGTACACCAGGTGTTCAGCCGCCGGCCGTCTTGTTCCAGCAGGTCGAAGGCCTCTTCGACCAACACCGGCTCGCCGACCAACGCCCCCTGGGGGTAGTCGTGGATGAGCCGGCGCATCTGGGCGAGCGTCTGGCGTCGCGACGGGTCGCCGGAGCCCGGCCGCTGGATGAGGCAAATCACCCCCGCGGCGTTCAGCTCCGCGTTGTGGGTGTAGCTGGCGAACATGTCGCGGAATCGCTGTCCGGCGGCTCGGTCCTCGAAATCGGTCGCACCGGGCAGATCGACCAGCGAAACGGCGGCGACGACCCCCTTAATCTGCCGGAGCGACTCGACGAGCACGCGAATCCGCTCGATGCCCGACGGGGTCCGCAGTTCATCGTCGGCGTACATGGCCAGCACGACTTCATGCCGGCCGAAGGTTCGCTGCAGGCGGCGGTAGGGAACGAGGATGGGGTCGTCCGGCGCGAACATGTTCTCGATCGAACGATCGAGATGCAAGTCGCGGCCCGTCCACCAGCCGGCGGCCCCGACGACCAGCGCCGCCAGCAGCATGACATGCCGGTAGCGGATGGCGGCGCGGATCCAGCGTGGATGGGCGGCGGGCGAAATCGCGGCGGGCATGCGTGTAAAGCGGAGGGCTACGTCAATGCGTGAAGGAGCGGCGCGCTTTTCGGGACGGATGGTACAAACGTCGCGGCAGCCCCGACGGGATTATCACCGCGGCAGCCCCGACGAGATTATCACCGCGGCAGCCCCGACCTAGCTAGGTCGGGCCAAGGGAGGCGTGTTCATGGATCGCGGCAGGCGTGGCGCATGGGCCGGACCCTTGCTGGCGCTGCGGGCTCGCGCTCGGAGCGGGGCAGCGACATGCAGGTTTGGCGCCAGCAGCGGTGTAAATGCCGATGGCGCAGGCGGTTGGGACGGTGGCGCCGGGATCCAACGCGGCTTGACCCTGTTTTCTCGCGATCCTTATAATCCGCCGCCTTTGCGCATGCGCTGCGCGCTTGAGGCGCCAGGCTTGGCGCCTGCGAGCGGGCAGCCGGCTCGCACGGCGATCGACGGATCGATCGGCGGCGCCGTGCGCCTGGGTTGGCTTGTCGTCCGCCGCGTCGCCATGGAGGGCGTTACGCTGGGCTTTGTGAGGCAATGCTTTCGTCGCGGGGGCTCGCGCTGGGCGAGGGGCGCTGGGCGTGCGCGCGCTGGGGGCGGCGCTAAGCCGCAAGCGGCGTGGGGGCGGGCGGCGTGGCGGTGGGTTGTGGTCGCGGCGATGGCGGGCTTGGCGCGGCCGGCCGGCGCCGGCGACATTCACACGGCGGCGCCCAGCGTGGCTGAACCGATCACCGTCGCGGCGGACTCCGCGATGCGGTGGAAAGAGGGCGTGTACGACGTCTGGCGCCTGGCGGGCAACTGCTATCTCAATCAGGGCCTCACTTACGCCCGCGGGCCGGAAGCCGTGCTGTGGATCGAGCACCGCGATCCAGCGGCGGGACCAACGAAGGTCATCGCCTATTTCGAGGGGACCGGCGGACAGGCGGTGGTGGTGGATTTCCGCCAACCCAAGCCAGACGCCGGCCAGCAGACGTTGCTCGGTCAGCAGCGCGGCGCCACGTGGTTTCAGCGGCTGCAAACGACGGCGCCGCTGCGGTGGCATGTGCCGGCGGCCGCCGCGCCGACGGAGCGGCCGGCGATCTACGATCGCGGGTTGGAGCAGTTCGATCCCCAGCGGCGCCGGCAGTTGCTGCTGGCCCAGTTCACCGACTTCGCCCCGTCGCCCGAAGGGGGCCAAGCCCTGCCGCCGGGCATGGTGCGGATCAACGTCTCGCCGCGCAGCGATTCGGCGCCGGACTTCGAGGTGCTGCCCCAGGTCAACGGGCAGAACATCATTATCGGCAGCGGCGGCGTGCGGGTCACCATCGAAGGCTTGCAGGCCGAGGGTTTGCCGATGGGCCTGGGCCCGATCGGCGTGATCGACGTCTCGACCGATCGGGTCGTCATCTGGAAATCGGCGGCCTCGGGCATGACCACCGCTTCGACGCAGGCGCAAAGCGAGCCGCTGGAGATCTACATGGAAGGGAACATCGAGTTCCGCCAGGGCGATCGCGTCGTCTACGCGGATCGGATGTTCTACGATGTGCGGCGGCAGGTGGGCGTGATACTCAACGCCGAGTTGATCTCGCCGCTGCCGGCTCAGTTGGATTATTCGGGCGTCGTGCGCATCAAGGCGGCGGCGGTCCGGCAGCTCGACGCCTCGCGATTCGCCGCGCAGGGCGCCCTGGTGACGACCAGTCGGCTGGGCGAACCGACGTACGACGTGACGGCGAACCAGATTCTCTACACCGACGTGGAACAACCGGTGGTCGACCCGCTCACCGGCGCGCCGCTAGTGCATCCCGACGGCACGCCGGTGGTCGAGCGTCGCCAGCTTGCCGAGGCGCAAGGGAACGTGGTCCACATCCAGGGCGTGCCGGTGTTCTATTGGCCGGTGATCGCCACGGACCTCGAAAAGCCGTCGTTCATCATCGACAGCGTTCGGGTTGGCAATGACAGCATCTTCGGCACGCAGGCGGCGATCGACTGGGACGCCTATCAACTGCTGGGCGTCGAACGGATCGAGGGAACCGATTGGGGCCTGAGCACCGACTACCTCAGCGAGCGGGGCTTCGGCGTCGGGACCGATTTCCAGTACGACCGGCCGGAGATCTTCGGTCTCATCGGGCCGGCGCGCGGCAACCTCGACTTCTGGGCGATTAGCGACGACGGCCTCGACAACTTGGGCCGCGGCCGGCAGTCGATCGACCCGGAAGAGGACTTCCGCTTCCGGCTGCTGGGCGAACACCGGCAGTACCTCGAAAACGGCTGGACCGTGACGGCCGAAAGCGGCTGGCTGAGCGACCGGACGTTCCAGGAGCAGTTCTTCGAGCAAGACTGGGACGAGCGCCGAGAAGCGCGGACCGGCGTCCGCGGCCGGAAGATCGACGACAACCGCGAATGGATGGTCGAGGCTAACGCCCAGGTGAACGACTTTTACAGCGAGACGCAATACTTGCCGCGGCTCGATCACTACTGGCTCGGCACGTCCCTGTTGGACGACCGGATCACGTGGTTCGAGCATTCGTCGGCGGCGTACGCCGAGTACGAAGTGGCCGCGGCGCCCAGCGAACCGACGCTGGCCGCCCAATGGGTTCCGCTGCCGTGGGATGCGCAGTCCAGCGGCGAGCGGCTGTTCACGACCCATGAATTCGACTTGCCGCTGCAGCTCGGCGAGTTCAAGGTCGTGCCGTATGCGCTGGGGCAGTTGTACCATGTCGGCGAGGCGATCGACGGCGATTCGCTGGACCGGGCCTATGTGAACGCCGGCGTGCGGGGGAGCATCCCCTTCTGGGCGGTTTACCCGGACGTCCGCGATCCGCTGTTCAACCTGAACGGCCTGGCCCACAAGGTGGTGTTTGAAATGGAGGCGTCGTACGCCGACGCGAGCCAGAACTTCGACGAGTTGCCGCTTTACGACCAGCTCGACGATACGTCGATTCTCGAATTCCGCCGCCGGCTGTCGAGCGGTGCGCTCGATCCGACGATTACCGATCCGAAGTTCGACCCGCGGCGGTTTGCCATTCGACAAGGCCTCGGCGACTGGGTGACCAACCCCTCGGCCGAAACGGTGGACGACCTGATAGTCGTGCGGATGGGCGTCCGGCAGCGATGGCAGACGAAGCGGGGCCTGGCCGGCAACCAGCACATCGTGGACTGGCTCACGCTGGATATGAACGCCTCGTACTTCCCCGATCCGAACCGCGACAACTTCGGCCAGGAGTTCGGCCTGCTCGACTACGACCTGCGGTGGCATTTGGGGGATCGGTTCACGATCGTCTCCGACGGGTTCGCGGACGTGTTCGGCGACGGTTTGAAGACGGTTTCCGGGGGCGTGCTGATCAATCGGCCGACGCTTGGCAATGCGTACTTCGGCGTTCGCTCGATCAACGGGCCGGTCGCCAGCAACGTGCTGTTGGCGAGTCTCAGCTACCGGCTGAGCGAGAAATGGATCACTACGGCCGGCGCGGCGTATGATTTCGAACAGACCGGCAACATCGGCCAGTCCATGTCGGTGACGCGGATCGGCGAGTCGATGTTGATGACCGTCGGGCTGAACGTCGACGAAGCGAAGGACAACGTCGGCGTCAACTTCTTACTGGAGCCGCGATTCTTGCCGAAGTCGCGGGTGACGCGGACCACGGGCATCGTTATTCCTCCTGCAGGAGCCATGGGACTAGAATGAGCCAGCCCAAGCTGAAGATCGCCAACGGTTTTGAGGGGGACGACGTGAGCGAGCAACTGCGAGTGCGCACCTGGGCGCGGATGTTCGCCGACGCGCTGCGGGGCCTGAAAGTGGCGTTCCGCGGCGAGATTAACTTCTTCGTCCACCTGTTCATCGCCATGCTCGCCGCGGTGGCCGGCGGCGTCATCGGCATGACCGACGAGCGATGGTGCATTTACATCCTGTGCGTCGCCGTCGTGCTGGCGGCGGAGATGTTCAACACGGCCATCGAGCATTTGGCGCGGGCCGTCACGCGCGAGGAGAACCCCGAGATTCGCAACGCCCTGGACGTCGCCAGCGGGGCCGTGCTGCTGGCGGCCGTCGGCGCCGCCAGCGTGGGGGTGCTGATGATCGCCTGGCCGTTTACCGTGTTTTTGCGGAAGTAAGGCGGCTGCGGCGCGCTGCGTCAGGACATCAGCCGGCAGCGATTGTTCGCATTGCCGGATGTGCTGCAATTGAAATCCACGTAGCACAATGCCGGAGGTTACAGGGTGTCCGCGTCGATCCATGCCCGCTTGGACGAAGAAACGGCGACATTGCGCGACGAACTGCGCCGTCGTTTAGGGCTAAGCGATACAGATGTCGTGCGCGAAGGCATTCGCGCGCTCGCTCCCCGACTGAAGCGCAAGCCCGTGCGCAAGTTCATCGGCGAGGGCAAGCATCAGTCAGGCGTATCGGATCTCGCGTCGAACAAGAAACATATGGAAGGGTTCGGCGAGTCTTGATCACCGCTGCTCGACACGGGCCCCGTCGTGGCGATGTTGGATCGAGATGATTCGCGCCACGACCGTTGTTGCGAGGCCATGCATGCGGCGGGCGATTCGCTGGTTACGTGCGACGCTGTCCTGGTTAAAGCGTGCTATTTGTTTCGTCGCATGCCGCGTGCCGTGCGCGACCTGCTGATGAACGTGCATACGGGCCGCTTCCGCGTCGACTACAGCGTCCAGCGACGCGCTGAACCGTTGGCCCGGCTGATGGAGAGGTATGCGGACGTCCCCATGGACCTCGCCGACGCATGCCTAGTTGACATGGCGACCTTGCTCGGCACAGGTCGCATTCTCACGCTCGACGCCGACTTCTCCGTGTATCGCTGGGGCAAGAACCGAGCTTTTGAATCGCTGATCGACTTGTAACCGGCCGGAAAAAACATCGGCCCCTCCGGATTCGCCTCCAGGTGGAAGCGCACCGTGGGAGGCGTCTGCGACGCCGATTGCGGCCTCCCGTCCAAATCGGCAAGCCGCGACGATCGGCGCCGAGCTAGCCTTTCGACCGGCACGCGCCGCCCGGGGGGCGTTAGCTCGTGATGATCGGCCAGTTGAACGTGCTTTTCAGCTCGATGCGGCGACCGCTGGCTTGCGACTCGCGGGCCGCCGTGATGATCTCCACCACGTGCAGGGCGTGTTCGGGCGTGACCAGCAGTTCCTTGCCGGTGACGAGCGACTCGGCCGCCAACGACGCCCCTTGCTGCCAGACGTAGCCTTCGGCGTCGACCTGGCGGCGGGCGGATTCAGGGTGGTCTTTCGTCGCCACGTCGACGCCGTGCGGTTCCCAGTCGTATCCGACCAGGCCCATCCATCCGTGGTTGCCGATAATGGTGATCGTGTGCCGCTCTTCCTTGGCGCCGCTGTGGCCGTGGGGATTGAAGTAATTGAAGCCCGATTGCGTGTGCGAAATCACGCCGTTGCCATGGTCTAGCAGCACCATGGCGTTGTCCTCTTCGGTGACGGTGATTTCGCCTTTCTCGTCGATGGTACGCTTGGGCGTGACGATGCTGACCATGGCCGAGACCGCGCGAGCCGGGCCCAAGAGCCCGGTCAGCGTGGTGAGGTTATAAACGCCCAAGTCGGGCATGCTGCCGCCCCCCTTCTCGTAGAAGAAGCTGGACCAGGTCGGCCCCTCGTGGCCGTATTCAGCATGGGCGGCGGCGAGCGTTCCCAGGGCGCCGCTGGCGATCGTCCGGGCCATGAAGGCGAACTGGGGACTGGTGACGACGACCGGGGCGCCCCAAAGCCGCAGGTTCTTCCGCCGGGCCAAGGCGAGCAGCTCTTGCCCCGCGGCAAGCGTGTTGGCGATCGGCTTCTCGCTCCAGACATGCTTGCCGGCCTCGATCGCCTGGCGATTGAGGTGTTCGTGCTCCTGCATATCGGTGAGATTCACCAACAGGTCGAACGGCTCGCCGGCGAGCATCTGGTCGACGTGCGGATAATGGCGCGGGATGTTGAACTCGCGGGCTCGCCGGGCGGCGCGTTCGGGACGGATGTCGCAGGCGCTGACGACCTCGGCGTAGGGGCACTTCGCCAGGTGCGGCAGGTAGGAGCCCGACACGCTCCCGCAGCCGATGACGCCGACGCGGATGCGCTGCGGCTGGCCTTGCGCCGGCGCCGCGTGAGACGGGGCGTCTTGGCTCAGAGCCGCCGCGCCCAGTGAAATGCCAGCGGCGACGAAGGTGCGTCGGTCAAGCCCCATGGCGTCCATGAATCACCTCGATAAGGGGGGAATCAGCTCGGTCAATAAGTGGAGTTCTGCAAGTTCACGTTTGCCCGCGAATGACGCCAATACGCCAGTGGTGCGGACGGATGGGAACAAAGCGCGCTGTTTCTTAACGAGCGATGGCGATGCACACTATAACCGCAACGCCGGCAAATCCGTAATCTTCCCTCTCTCTTTTTCGCGCTTATTCGAGTGATTCGCGGGCGCTGTTGCTAAAGAAGCCCGAGCTGAAATGACGGATTGGCTACCGACGCCCCGCGGCGAAGACGGCGTCGACATCGACCGAGAATCCGTTGAGCAAGCGCGACTCCGCCGTACCGCCGTGCGCGTAGGCATGCTCGACGTAGCGACCTCCGTCGAGCGTGAGGACGGCGATCCGATGCTGCTGGGGATCGACGATCCAGTACTCGGGGATACCGGCCTCGGCGTAATCGCGGCGCTTCGTTTCGTAATCTCGTTGGCGGCCAGCCGGATCATCGCTCACGACTTCCATCACCAGGTCGGCGCCTTCGTAATACTGCTTTGCGCGGCGTGTGTGGCTTTCCGTGAAATGGAAGATCAAATCCGGCTCGCGGTATTTCGCTGTGACGGTCCACACGGGCAGCGGTGCGAACAGCACGACGCCGAGGTTCGGCTCGACGAACGCACGCAGCGCGTCGAGCAGAAATCGCACGATGAGCTGGTGCGCGACGGTCGGCATGGGCAGCACCTCGACGCAGCCGTTGGTGTATTCGATGAGTCGATTCCGGGTCAGCGCAATTGAAAGATACTCCTCTTCCGACCAGCCGCCCTGCAGGGGGTAGAGTAACGCCACGTCCCATGCCGGTTGCCCGACCACAGGCGGCATGTGCGGCGTTGGAAGCGGTAGGGTCGACACGCCGGCCGTCCTAACGAGTGCGAGTGGGTTGAATTATAGTCGAGCCAGGCGGCCGCTCAATCAAGCCAGTCCTGCTCCTTCAGCCGCGCCGGAACGTATTCTTCGGTCACGTAGCTGATGTCCTTGGAGATCAGCGACTCGACTTCGAGCTTGAAGTCGTTCGAGAGCATCTTGCGGATCTCGGTCTGCCACTTCGGCTTCTTTTCGAACCAGGGGTACTGGGCGACCTGCCTGGCCCGCTTGCGGTCGGTGTCGTTCAGGGCGATCTTCACGCTGTCGGAGAGTTGGCAGCGTTCGAAGTCGATGCTCCGCAGGCCGAGGTACTTCGCCTCGGGGATGGCCATCCGCTGCGACTCGAACGCGAGGTTGATCGACCCCTGCTTGATGACGCTGTAGATGTAGTATCCCCAGGGATCGTTATCCAGCACGCAGTAGAGCGGCAGGCCCAGTTCGTTGTGCAGCCGGTGGAGCATCCGCCGCACGCCGCGCGGCGGCTGGCCGCTGCCGTGGGTGAGGATGCAATTGTGCTTCTCCCAGAAGCGGTCCTCGTTGAACCGCTGCCAGACGGTCCCCTTTTCGACGTGGAGGATGAACTTGGCCTTGCACTTGGTCTTATCGAGGACGATGACGTCGGGCTCGACGATCGAGGGAATCGCGTAGCCGCCGGAGCCCATCTTCGCGCAGTTGATTTCGTCGCCCTTATCGGTGAACGTGATATTGCCCACCATGGCGCCGCGGTTCTCGGCGTAGAGGTGCAGCTCCTCGCGAATCGACTGCAGCAGGACTTCAACGTCTTCGATGATCGTGTCGCACTCGCCCTGGTCGTCGAAGGTGTTTTCCTTCGAGCCTTCGATGGTGTGCTTGAGCATGTAGAACATACCCCGGAGGCTGGTCGACTTGCCCTGGTCGATCAGCTTCTTGCAGCCGCTGGCCACGAGCATCGTCCGCATGTAGGCCTTCGCCTGCGAGAGATCAAAGAGCTGCCGCCGGTTGGTGGCGGACCCCATCTCGATGATCTTCTTCCGCGGCGAGTACTTCACGTTCGCCAGCGTGCGGCTGGGGATTTCGACATACGGATCGCGACGGTTGTTCGCGGCGGTGACGACGCGGTCGGCCAATCCCGTGAGCCGCTCGGCCGTCTTCTCATCCCGCGGCGTGAGCTTTACCTTGGGGGCCTTGGCGGCTGTCGTGAGTTTCTTGCGGGCCATCGATCTCTCTGTTGTTGTTTATTAAATCCTCGCAGAGGCGCAGAGTCGCGGAGCCGTGCTTGCTCTTGCGGGGGGGCGACTCTGCGCCTTTGCGCCTCTGCGTGAGAATCATTCCGCCGTGTTTTCAGCCGCGGTAGCCGCCGCAGCCCGGTTGATTGACGCGGCGTGGGTCACCGGGTCGACGATCAGGACGTTTTCGCCGAAGTCGAGTTCGGCCGCTTCGTCCTTGATCTTCCGGCCGCGGTCGTCGAGCTTCATGTCGGCGTCGGCCGTGACGCGCTTCGCCACGGAGAGTAGCTGGCTGTAGAGCCCGTCCTTGTCGACGCCGTTGACGTCGCTCACGGCGCCGGCGACTTCCTTTAAGTATCGCATGAAGATCTCGCGGCGGTCGCTCTGCTGCTTCACGCGGAGCCGCTTGCGGACGTACATCCCCAGCTTGCGGCCGACGGCCTGCAGCCCCAGGCGGATCTCCTTTTGGATTTCCGGATAGCTGGCGATGGCTTCCTTCGATTCGCTGGTGAACGGCACCCAGACGCTGGCGATGTGGACCATGATGTACACCGGCCCCTTCGGCAGGCCGCCGCGGGATTGGCTCAGCCCGTAGCTGCGCCAGTTGGTGCTGGTGATCGTTTGGGTGATCGCACAGGCGGCCTGCTGGAACTGCAGCGGCACGCGGTTGGCGTATCGCATGACTTCCATCGACTGTCCTTCGGCGACGTTCACGTTCTGCATCGCTTCGAGCAGCCGCAGGCGCTCTTTGGGCTTGAGCGTCTTGGGGGTTTGCCGGGTGCCCAGGCCGGCCGCCTTGAGAATGCGGTCGGCCGCCTCGGCCCCCAAGCCGTTAAACGTGTGAATCAGGAACTGGCGGACCGTACGGGCGTCGGTCTCTTCGAGCAGGTCGAACAGCAGGTCCTTGTCGACGTTCTGCGTCGCGGCAGCGCCGCCGTAGGCCAGCCCGACTTCGATCTGGAACGGATTGCCGCGATAGACCGCCGGCGGGCGCGTGGCGGCAGCGTAGAATTCGCCCGGCACGACCTGGTGCAGGCCCTTGAGGATCAGTTCCTCCCCGATCGGGCAGATGCAGTCGGTCGCCGGCGGGGCGATCTTCGTCGCTTGGATCGCCTGGAAGAGGGCGTCGGCCTCTTGCCGGCCGAGCCGCTTCGCCCAGGCTCGCGGCGAAACCTTGGCCGCGGTGCAGATCTTGCGGGCCACGGCGGGCGTCACCCGGGAAAACTTGCCCACGAGGAACTGCGTGATCGTCTCGCCCTCGGCTTCGCCGAGCATCGCGGCCAGGCGGCCCAGTTCTACGCCGTAGGGATGCGGGAGGATTTCCTTCGGCTCGGGCGGGAGCCGGTCGGCGGCCCGCTGGTAGTCGCGGGTGTTGCCTTCGGGATCGGTGTAATGGAGCGTGATGTGCGGGTTGGCGATGGCCGTCTGGTAGAGGTACTCGTCGACGCTGCCGCGGCCGCGGATGAACTTGGCTTCCAGCTCGATGGTGACGCGGGTGCCGTGCGGCACGTCGACCCACTCGATGCCGTGCCGCTCGATCTCTTTGACGCCCTTGTCGCCGGGAGGGATGTCGACGCCTTCGCCGCCGCCGTTGAGGATCTTCGCCTCGTTGCGCTTGGTGTCGATCTGGATTTCGAAGTAGTGGGCCGGCTTCTTGGCGCCGATCCGCGAAATGATCTTCACCGGCTTGCCGGTCGTCTGCACGCCGTACATGCCGGCGGCCGAGATGCCGATGCCCTGCTGGCCGCGGCTCTGGCGGAGGCGGTGGAACTTCGATCCGTAGAGCAACTTGCCGAAGATCAGCGGGATCTGCTTCTTGACGATGCCCGGGCCGTTGTCCTGGATGCCGACCTTGTAGCGGTCGGCTGAGGTCTGTTCGATGTGGACCCAGATTTCCGGAAGGATGCCGGCCTCTTCGCAGGCGTCCAACGAGTTGTCGACGGCCTCCTTGATCGTGGTGAGCAGCGCCTTGCGGGGGTTATCGAAGCCCAGCAGGTGGCGGTTCTTGGCGAAGAACTCGCTGACGGAGATGTCGCGCTGCTTGGCGGCCATCGACTGGGCGGTGGCGCGGCGCGGGGGCTTGCCGTTGGCGCCGGCGTGGGACTGGCCGTTGGTCGAAGCGTCGACGGCGGCGTCGGCCGCATCGTCCGCTTCCACGACGGCGCCGTTGCGCTCGGCGTCGACGGCCGCGGCGAGGCGCGAGCCACGCTTGGGCGCGGCCGCTTCTTTCTTAAGCGATCTGGCCGGGACGGGCCGGGTCTTAATCGTCTTACGGGTCGCCAAGGCGACTTACTCCTGTTGCATGTCGGGTGGGCGGGCCGCTCCGAGACCCGCATGGACCCGTCGGGAGTCCACGAAGCATCGGCGCTTGACTGCAGCGGGACGAGCCGTCGGCAGCTCAGGGCTGGCGTGTCGGAGACGCCCAGCCACAGCGGGTCACCCCCGCCATCGGCATTCACGCGGCGGCTCGCTGAGACGGCGCGAAAATGTAGCGATTCCGCGGATTATATCGGCCCGGCCGGGCCCGTCACACCCTGGGGAAGCCGCACGCTACGGCCGTCACAGGCGGCGCGGCTGTTACGGCTGGCACAAGAAAACTGATCGGCACAGGCCTAACCGTCCGACACCAAGAACTGCCACGCGAAAGCTCTGCGGCGCCCCTGCGCGGCGGAGCCCCCGCCTCCGACGCGTTGGCCGACCCCGCTGCGGACTGGCCGCTAAAGCGGCCAGTCCGTCCCTGGTACACGACCCTGGCGGCGCCAGCACCAACGGCAAAGCCGCCCAACTGCGGCCCGGCCTTTGAGATTGGCGCCCGAGAGACGCCGTCCGCCGGCGGCTCACCCTCCCACCGAATTCCCCGTTCTCACGACAAGGAGCGTATTGATGTCGACCCGCATCATCGCGACCGGACTCGTCGCGGCCGGCCTCCTGGCTGGTACGCCGCAGTCCTTTGCCCACGCCGACGGGCCGTATCGCCGCGTCATCAGCTATCAAAACAAACAGGACTTGTTCTACAACAACTACGAAGGCCCCAACCCCAGCGGCGTACCGGTGGCCATGTATCCCTCGCCGCGGCCTGTGCCGGTCCATGTCGGCCATACGTACTTCACGTACCAGCCGTTCTATCCGCAGGAATACCTCTACAAGCACACCCGCTCGCACTACGCCTATCACCCCGGCTGCGGCTGGTCGCGGGCGAAGGTCCGCTATCGCACCGGCGGCCTGTGGCTCGACCACTGGTGGTGGAACATGAAAGGCGACGCCGATATCTGGCCGCACCAGTAGCTGCGCTAGACGGGGGTCGGGAGTCTCTTGCGACTGGGGAGCGACCCCAACGGCGTCCGACCCCAACGGCGTACCACCCCTTCGGCAAAACAACTTCCCCCATAAGGACTCGTAACGTGAACAAGACCCTCGCCCTGTGCGCCGTGGCGGCGGCCATCGGCGCTGGTGCGGCGTCCGCTGTGGCCACGCCGCCCTATTTGCACCCGAACTTCCGCGCTGAGATGTACAACTGGCACGCCAACTACGTCTATACGGACTATGGCCAGCCCACGGCCCTGGTTGTGCCGCCCACGGCCCAGTTGCAGAGCAACTGGAGCTGGGGCGCCCCGAGCCTCTGCATTTCGCGGATCGATCACCAGTTCACCCGCAACTACCCGGGCCCCGGGCCGTTCGTGGCCGGTCGGCCCTTCCGCTACACGCCGGCCTGGCCGCAGAGCACCCACCAGTTCGGCGTGTACCATGTCCGCGGGCCATGGTACCCGACGCAACCTTAAGCGCTCGGCCAATCGCCGCGCTCGGATCGCCCTTTGCCCCCAGCCCCGACCTGGCTAGCCCCGACCTGGCTAGGTCGGGGCTGTTTTGTGCGCCGCCCGCTTCGTCGTCCCCCGGTCGAATGGCGACGCCTACGCGGCGTGCGGCGACGGCCGTATACTACTACCGAGACAATCCACGGGCCGCATTCCGCGTTCGATCGGTCTTCGCACGTCGAGGCAATCCTCTTGAGCTTGCAGATCATTCATTACCCGCACCCAACGTTGCGCCATGTGTCGAAGCCGCTCAAGCGGGTTGATGCGGAGCTCAAGCAGATGGTCGCCCGCATGTTCGAGCTGATGTACGAACACGAAGGCGTGGGGCTCGCGGCGAATCAGGTTGACCTGCCCTATCGGCTGTTCGTCGCCAATCCTGAGGGCGATCCGAACAACGCGGATGCGGAGTTCGTGTTCATCAACCCCGTCATCAAGAAGGGAACCGGCCAGCACGAGAAGGAAGAAGGGTGTTTGAGCATCCCCGGCGTGTACGCACCGGTAGTACGCAAGGAGAAGATCGCCGTGCAGGCGTACACCCTGGAGGGCGAAGAGATCAGCGGCGAGCTCGACGGCCTGTTCGCCCGCATCGTGCAGCACGAGATCGATCACCTCGACGGCCGGCTGTTCATCGACCGCCTGACGCCCACGCAGCTTGCGGACATTTCGGAGGCGCTGGAGGAATTTGAAATCGACTTTGACAGCAAACGCGGCGTCGGCGAACTGCCGAGCGATGAACTAATCGTCGCGCGGCTGGCGGATTTAGAACGCTTGAGAACATAGCCGCAAAAAGACGCATAGGACGCTTCAGGTTCTTTTTTGCGTCTTGTGCGCCTTTTTGCGGCTTACCCAGCCTGAGGCAGTGCAGTGCGATTGGCGATGCTCGGAACCGGGCCCTTCGCCGTGCCGACGTTGCGGCGATTGGCTGACTCGCCGCACCAGGTGCTGCGGGTAGTGACGCGGCCGCCCCGGGGCCGGCGGGCCGAGAAGCCGCCCATGCAACTGGCCGCCGAGGAGCTTGGCCTTCCCGTCTGGCAGCCGGAAACCGTCAATTCCGACGAAAGCTGCATGCGGCTTCGGGCCGATGCCCCCGATTTGATCGTCGTTTGCGACTACGGCGAGATTCTCAAGCCGAGCGTGTTGTCCGCCGCGCCGCTGGGGGCGATCAACCTGCACGGTTCGCTGCTGCCGAAGTACCGCGGCGCCGCGCCCGTGCAGTGGGCCGTGCTCAACGGCGAAACCGAGACAGGCAACACGGTTTTCCAGATCACCCCCGGGCTGGACGCCGGGCCGATTCTGGGCGTCGACCGCATCGCCATCGAACCCGACGAGACGGCAGGCCAGCTCGAGGCCCGGCTGTCGCAGCGGGGCGGCGAGCTGGTGCTTTCGGTTATCGAGCAAATCGCTGCCGGCACGGCGCGACCGCTGATGCAGGACCGCTCGCTGGCCAGCAAGGCCCCACGGCTGCAGAAAGAGCACGGCCGCATTGATTGGTCGCGCCCGGCGGCGGCGATCAAGAATCAGGTTCGCGCCCTCGACCCCTGGCCGCGGGCCTACACGGACTGGCCGCGGCCCGGCGGAGCGCCGCTGCGGCTGATCATCCATCGTGCCCACGTAGCGACCGAAGGCGCCGCCGGGTCGGCCGGCAGCGTCCCGCCGCCGCCGGGCGCCGTTGTCGAAGCCGGCGCCCGGCTGCTGGTCGCCGCGGGCGAGGGCGTGCTGGAACTGGCGACGATCCAGCCAGCCGGCAAACGGACGATGTCCGCCGCCGAGCTGCTCCGCGGCTACCCGCTAGCGGTCGGACAGCAACTGGGCTAGCGTGCACGGATGAACATTCGCCCCTCACCCGCCCGGCCGGGGCCGTGCGAGGCGGCGGGCGGTTGCCCAACTCCCCTCGTCCGGCAGTTGCCTTCGAGGGTATGATGCACATCTCGCCAGCACGATGTCGGCGACGCCCGGAGGGACCGCGCGATGGATCGGGTTGACGTATTGCTGCTGGGGGCTGCCGCTTACCTTGCCGTCCTGTCGTTGGTGCGGTTGATGGCCGCCCGCCGCGACGACGTCATTCGCCAGATTCGCGAGGAGCTTGGCCGCCGCGCCGCGGCCGCCGCGGAAGCGGACGACGACGAACCCGCGGCGGCGTAAGGGCGGGGAGCGTCGAAGCTGTGTCGCGCGCGAGTCAGCCGGCGGGCCTCCGCCCACCGGAAACGGCGGCGCGTCTCGGACCGCGTGGCGGTCCGGCTGTTGTTGATCCTAATTGAACGTTGTCAGGTTAGCGTTTGCACGGCCGCGCGATGGCGAAGAAGTTGTACATCGAAACCGTTGGCTGCCAGATGAACGTGCTCGACAGCGAGCTCGTCGTGGCCAGCCTCCGCCAGCGCGGGTTCGAGCTGACCAGCTTTGTCGAGGAAGCCGATTGCGTTCTGTTCAATACCTGCAGCGTCCGCGAGCATGCCGAGGAAAAGGTCTACAGCGCCCTGGGGCGGCTGAAGAACGCCAAGCGCCGTCATCCGCACAAGGTCATCGGCGTCATCGGCTGCATGGCGCAGAATCACCAGCGAACGGTCTTCGAGCGGGCGCCCTACGTCGATCTGGTCGTTGGCCCCGGCCAACTGCACCAGGTGCCGGACCTCATCGACAAAATCGCCGCCGGCGCCGGGCCGCAGCTTGAAGTGAGTCTTGGCCGCAAGGACGGCAGCCGCGAGCTTGTCGCCCGCAGCCACGAGAGCTTCGACCCGCTCCGCGACCCCGCGATGCGGCCGACGCCGTTCCAGGCGTACGTGCGGATCCAGATCGGCTGCGACAAGTTCTGCACGTACTGCATCGTGCCGAGCGTTCGCGGGCCGGAGCAGAGCCGCCCCCCGGAGCATATTTTGGCCGAGGCTCGGCAGCTCGCCGCTGACGGCTGCAAGGAAATCACACTGCTCGGCCAAACCGTCAACAGCTACCGCTACCGCGGGGCCGGCGGCACGACCCGCTTGAGCGACTTGCTCTATGCACTGCACGGCATCGCGGCCATCGAGCGGATCAAGTTCGTCACCAACTACCCGAAGGATATGACCGACGACCTGCTGGCCGCGGTCCGCGATTTGCCCAAGGTCTGCAAGTATCTTCACGTGCCGGCGCAAAGCGGCTCGAACCGCGTGCTCCAGCGGATGAAGCGGGGTTACGCCATCGAAGAGTACCGCGAGATGCACGCCCGCATCCGCCAGTGGCTGCCGGAGGCGGCGGTCACCAGCGATTTCATCGTCGGCTTCAGCGGCGAGTCGGAAGACGACTTCCAGCAATCGTGCGAACTGGTCCGCGAGTGCCGGTTCAAGAACAGCTTCATCTTCAAATACAGCGTCCGCCCCGGCACGAAGGGGGCCGAGCTGTACGCCGACGACGTGCCGGAGGAAGTCAAGCGGCGGCGGAACAACGAGCTGCTGGCCATCCAGAACCAGATCGCCGAAGAGGACAACGGGCGGTTCCTCGGCCGGCAGGTGGAGGTGCTGGTCGAAGGGCCCAGCAAAGCCTCGCTCCGCCGGACGGCGGACGAGCCGGTGCAACTGGTCGGCCGGACCATGTGCGACCGGATCGTGGTCTTCGACGGCAATCTCCGCCAGGTCGGCCACACGCTGCCGGCGTCGGTGTACGACGCTAACGCCCACACGCTGTTCGGGGCGGTGGTGACGCAGCATGTAGGACCGGAGCTGTTCACGCTTACTTCATAGTCGAGTCATTCGAACTCGGCGTTGATGTAGTGCTCTGGCTCCGCGAGAGCATTCTTCTGGCGGAGCGAGAAGACTACATTCCCGGCCAGGCGGGCCGGACTATATTAGAGCGATGCAGATCGACCGCCTACGCACCATGCTCGACGCCCCGGCCGAGGCCGAAGCCTGGTTTCGCCCGCTGGGTTTCGCCGACGTGCGGACCGGTCATAGCAATCTCTTGCGGCTGGCGTCGGCGGGGGTGCCGCTGGACCTGTTGTGCACGCTGTGCGAGCAATTCGCGGCGGCGGCGCACAAGCTGGCCGACCCCGATATGGCGCTCAACAACTTGGAGCGTTATCTGCTCGCGGGGCGCAGTCCGCTCTCGACGGCGGCGCTGTTCGAGCGCGATCCGCATGCGCTGGCGCCGCTGCTGATGCTGTTCAGCGCCAGCCAGCATCTGGCCGACATGCTCCGCAACGACCCGGAGAGCTACGACCTGCTGCGGATGACCGCCGGCCGGGCCGTCGCCCGCGACCTGCTGGTGGAAGAGCTGATCGCGGAGATTCGCGCCTTGAGCAGCGAAGACGAGGTCATGGCCGCGCTGCGGCGCTTCAAGCGCCGCGAGACGTTGCGAATCGCCTACGGCGATATCGTCAAGAACCACTCCGTGGCGAAGGTCACGCGGCAGATTTCCTACGTCGCCGATGCGTGCGTGGAAGCGGCCCTCGACTTCGCCCGCCGCGAGGTCGCCGAAAAGCAATCGCGGCGAAACGGCCGCGACGGCCCGCCGCCGCGGTTTGTCATCCTCGCTCTGGGCAAGCTCGGCGGCCGCGAGCTGAACTATTCCAGCGACATCGACCTGGTGATGCTGTACCAGGACCCCGACGCCGAAACCCGCGCCGCCGCCAGCGACGGCGGCGAATACGCCCAGCGGCTGGCCCGCGAAGTCATTCGGCTGCTCACGGAAACGACCGACCTGGGCTTCGCCTACCGCGTCGACATGCGGCTGCGCCCCGAAGGACGGCAGGGGCAGCTTGCGACGCGCGTCGACCAGGCGCTGGCCTATTACGATACCCGCGGGCGCACCTGGGAGCGGCAGGCGTACATCAAGGCGCGGGCCATCGCCGGCGACATCGAACTGGGCAAGTCGTACTTGCGGCAATTGCGGCCGTGGATCTACCGCCGGTACCTCAGCCTGGCGGACATCACCGGCATCAAGGGGCTCAAGCGGAAAATCGAAAAGCACGCTGAAGACGCCGGCGTCGCCGCCCGGCACGTAAAAACAGGCCGCGGCGGCATTCGGGACATCGAGTTCGTCATCCAGTTCCTGCAACTGCTCAACGGCGGGGCCAGCCGCTCGGTCCGCACCGGCAATACGCTCACCGCGATCGAGCGGCTCGAGCAGGCCGGCTGCCTCACCCACCAGGAACGGACGATCCTGGAAGACAATTACAGCTTTCTTCGCAAGGTCGAGCACCGGCTGCAGATCATGTTCGACCTGCAGACGCACGAACTGCCGGTGAGCGACGCCGAACTGACGAAGCTTGCCCGGCGGTTGGGGTACCGCGCGACCGAATCGGCGACGCCGCTGGAGGCGTTCAAGAAGGACTACGCCGATCGCACCGCGGTGAACCGGCGGATTCTCGATCACCTGCTGCACGACGCTTTCCCCGAGCAGGCGGCCGAAGAGCCGGAGATCGACCTGGTGAACGAGCCGGACCCCTCGCCCGAGACGATTGCTGCGGTGCTGGGGCGGTATCCGTTCCAGGACGTGGAGACGGCTTACGACAATCTCATGTCGCTGGCCGCCGAGAGCATACCGTTTTTGTCCACGCGGCGCTGCCGGTTGTTTTTGGCGGCGATCGCGCCGCGGCTGCTTTCGGCCATCGCCCAGACGCCCGACCCCGACGCCACCTTGGTGACTCTCAGCCGCGTGAGCGATTCGCTGGGCGGCAAGGGGGCGCTCTGGGAACTGTTTAGCAGCAATCCGGCGACGCTCCAGTTGTACGTGAAGCTGTGCGCGGCGTGCCCCTACCTGGCGGGCATTCTCACCAGCAATCCCGGCATGATCGACGAGCTGCTCGATAGCCTCGTGCTGGAGAAGCTGCCCGACCTTGCGCGGCTCGAAGCGTCGATCGCCGAACTGGTGCGCGGCGCCGAGGACCTGGAGCCGATTCTGCTCAGCTTTAAGAACGTCCAGCACCTGCGGGTGGGCGTGCGAGACATCGTCGGCAAGGACGACGTCAAGGACACGCACGCCGCCCTGTCGGACATTGCCGAGGCCTGCCTGAGGGAGATCGCGGCGAAGGAGACGGCCAGGCTGGTCGAGAAGCTCGGGCAGCCGACGATCGGCCCGCTGCCCGAACTCGACGGCCCCCCGCCGCCGTGGCAGCCGCCGCGCACGGAAGTCGGCAGCCCCAGCGATCTGATCATCCTCGCGCTGGGCAAGCTCGGCGGCCGCGAGCCGAACTACCACAGCGACCTGGACATCGTGTTTCTGTACGAAGCCGAGGGTTCGACGCGACCCGGACGCCGCGGCGCCTCGACCAGCAATAGCCACTTCTTCAGCGAGCTGGGCCAGCGGATCATCAAGGCCGCGAATCAGTTCGGCCCGCACGGCCGGCTGTACGAAGTCGATCCGCGGTTGCGACCCACCGGCAAGAGCGGCCCGCTGGCGATGCCGCTGGCGTCGTTCGTCCGCTATTTCCAGAGCGGCGAAGGGCAGCTTTGGGAACGGCTTGCGCTGTGCAAATCGCGCGTCATCGTCGCCGGCGTCCCCGAGGCGGCGACGCGAGCCATGGAAGCCGTCGCCGCTTCGGTGTACTGCCGGCCGTGGCGAGCCGAGGACGCCGCGGAAATCCTCCAGATGCGGCAGCGGCTCAAGGATTCGGCGTCGCCCATGAACATCAAGCGCGGGGCCGGCGGCACGATGGACACGGAATTCGTCGTGCAGATGTTGCAGCTCAAACACGGGCGGCAGTTGCCGGAAATCCGCGTGCCGGGAACCCTCGCGGCGCTGAAGGCGCTGTCGACCGCCGGACTGCTGAGCGGCGATGACGCCCAGGCGCTGGCGGCGAGCTACCGTTTCCAGCGGAGCATCGAGGCGCGAATTCGGCTGATGGACGCGGCCGGACGCCACGAGTTTCCCGACGAGCCGCGGGAACTGGCCAAGCTGGCGTACCTTTTGGGCTACGACGAGCCGCAGCGCCTGGCCCAGGAAGTCGACGCGGTGCGCCGCGACACCCGCGACCGATTCGAACGAATCTTCTCGCGTGCGGCGGAGTGAAGCATCCGTTCTAGCCTTTTTCGCGTCTATTCGCGTGATTCGCGGGCGCTCAAAAATGCAAAAGTCGAGGAGAGTGATCCTCGCTCTACTCGCCGCGGCGGGTGAGCACCGCTTCGTACGGCTGCGCCGAGAGGACGAAAATCTTGCCGTCGCCCATGCGCCCCGTCCGGGCCGACTCGACCATTTTGCGGATGACTTCCTCGGCGCGCCCGTCGTCGACGAAGGCCGTGATTTCAACTTTCGGCAGAAACGCCCGCGCGTACTCGGTTTCGTCGTATTCGTGGTACTCGTCGAGATAGCTCTTCTGGCGGCCCATGCCCTTCACTTCGCGAACATGGAGCGCCTCCAGCGGCGCCCGGCGGAGGGCTTCGAGAATCCGCTCAGCGACGAACGGCTTGACGACGGCGACCACTTGTTTCATGGAAGAGCCTTCAGCTTTCACCGATTAGCCGTGAGCCAGAAACAGGCGACGCCCTCCCTGCCTGGCGGCTAACAGTAGCTATGAGCTAACTGAAGAAGTTCTCGCCGAACAAGTCAATCGGCGGGCCAGTTTCGACTTCGATGTCGCCGAAAACCTTCGTCTGGCAGGCCAGCCGCATCGTCTCTTCGTGACCGACGTACGCCAGGCAGGGGATCGGATCCAGCCCGCCGGGCGTCACCGGCGTCGGCACGGGGCAACGGAACCGGAGCTTCTCGATCGTCCCCATGGGGCTGGTGTTTTCCATCCCCTTGGTAATCAACACGCGGCAGGTGCCGCACTGGCCGAAGCCGTGACAGTTGATCACCTTGTTCAGCCCGGCGCCGAACCCGTTGACGCCTTGGTGGACATTGACGCCCGCCTTGATGGCCTCGCGACGCAGGTTGGCCCCGCGGGGGACTTCGATTTCTATTTTCTCTTTGACGAACTTAATGACCGGCATAGCAAGCGGCGGAGCGGATCAGTCTGGGAAAGATGGGCAGAAGATGCGGGTAGCCGCGACTGCCCGCAACGCAGTACCATACTGTAACGCGCCGCCGATGAGCACGAAAGTGGAGCCGGCCCGGCTGCCGATCGCTCACGAGGAGCGCCCCCTGGGTGACCGAGGCCGGCGCCTGCCGCGCCGTTTTGCCACCTGACCACGTTCACGGAACACGCCACGATGGATCGGCAATACACCAAGTTCCAGCAACGCGCAATCAAGAACTTCTACGAGAACCGCGAGGCCATTTCCATCCAGCGGCTCGGCGAATTGGTGACCGACCTGTACCTGGCCGAAGGCAAGAGCCGCGCCTCGAAGTGGAAGCAAATCGCCGCGGCGCTCGAGCGCCTCGGCGTGCCGAAGGCCCAGATCGATCACCTCCTGAAAAAGGACGATCCGTCGCTGGTAGCCAAGAAAGTCACAGAGCTCAATAGCAAGTAAGCGGGAAATCGGCAGCGCTAATAAACGCTCATCTTCACGGGCGACATCAGAGCCGTTGAATCGGACCCCCTCGCTGAGGCGACGATATGCGGCGTTTAGCGTTTCCCTGGCCATGCAGCAGTACCTGGCTCTTCTCGATCAAGTGCTGACGAGCGGCGTTCGCAAGAACGACCGCACGGGCACCGGCACGCGCAGCGTGTTCGGCTACCAGATGCGCTTCGATCTGGGTCGGGGATTCCCCCTGGTGACGACCAAGAAGCTGCATGTGCGGTCGATCATCTACGAGCTGCTCTGGTTTCTGCGCGGCGATACGAATATCAAGTATCTCACCGACCACGGCGTCACCATCTGGAACGAATGGGCCGACGAGCAGGGCGACCTCGGCCCCGTGTACGGCAAACAGTGGCGGAGCTGGGCCACGCCCGACGGGGGCGCCATCGACCAGATGCGCGACCTGGTGGATCAGATCAAACGGCGCCCGGACTCGCGGCGGCTGGTCGTCAGCGCCTGGAATCCGGCCGATGTGCCGCGCATGGCGTTGCCGCCGTGCCACCTGTTGTTTCAGTTCTACGTCGCCGAGGGGCGGTTGTCGTGCCAGCTTTATCAGCGGAGCGCCGACGTGTTTCTCGGCGTGCCGTTCAACATCGCGTCGTACGCGCTGCTGACGATGATGGTCGCCCAAGTGACCGGCCTGGAGCCGGGCGACTTCGTCCACACGCTGGGCGACGCCCACCTGTACGACAATCACTTGGAGCAGGCCCGGCTGCAGCTAGCGCGCCAGCCGCGCCCGCTGCCGAGTATGCGGCTCAACCCGGCGGTGACGGACCTGTTCGCATTCCGCTACGAGGACTTTGAGCTGCGTAATTACGATCCGCACCCCCACATCAAGGCCCCCGTAGCCATATAGCCGAGCCATCCTGGCTCGGCGCGACAGCGTCGCCGCCACCGAGGAAATCGCCCGCGAAACACGCCAAAAGAGCGCCACACGCGAGATGCACCTGACTGGCGCGTCGCATCTGGTCATCATGGGCGTTGAATCGCCGACTATTTGCAGCCGTCCGTCTACCTTCGCGTCGTTTCGCGTGTTTCGCGGGCATCGTCCAACAGCGAACGCCGGCCAGGATGGCCGGGCTATGCAAGATGTCGTTTGGCATGTCCATCGTCGTCGCAGTCGCAGAGAACGGCGTCATCGGTCGCGCTGGCGACCTGCCGTGGCGGCTCTCGGCCGACTTGCGGCGGTTCAAACAATTGACGATGGGCCACGCCGTTATCATGGGTCGGCGGACGCACCAGTCCATCAAGCGACCGCTGCCGGGACGGCGCGTGATCGTCGTGACGCGGCAAGCTAATTATCACGTGGAAGGGGGCGAGGCGGCGCCCAGTTTGCCGGCCGCATGCGCGCAGGCCGCCGCATACGGCTACGCCGAGGCGATGGTCATTGGCGGCGCCGAGATCTTTGAGCAGGCATTGCCGATGGCAGCCCGCCTCTACCTCACCCGCGTCCATGCCAGGCCCGCGGGCGACGTGTACTTTCCCCCGTACGACGCCGCGGCATGGCGGTTAATCGCTGCCGAGCCGCACGAGGCCGACGCCCGCAACGAGTTTCCGTTCACGTTTGAAATCTACGAGCGAATCGCCCCATGACGCGCACCAAGCAGCAGCTTGTCCGCTGTCCGTGGGCGCTGGCGGGCAACGACCTCTATCGGCAATACCACGACCAGGAGTGGGGCGTACCGGTGTTCGACGACCGGCGGCAGTTCGAGTTCCTGACGCTCGAAAGCGCTCAGGCCGGGCTGAGCTGGGCGACGATCCTCAACAAGCGGGAAGGTTATCGCCGGGCGTTCGCCGATTTCGATCCCGCCAAGGTCGCCCGCTTCACCGGCAAGCGAATCGAACGCATCCTCAGCGACCCGGCCATTGTCCGCAATCGGCTGAAGGTCGGCGCCGCCGTCCACAACGCGCGGCGGTTCCTCGAAGTGCAGCAGCAGTTTGGCAGCTTTTCCGACTACATCTGGTCATTCGTCGGCGGCCAGCCGATCCGCAATCGCTGGGAGCTGCCGAGCCAGGTCCCAGCTACGTCGCCCGAGTCGGACGCCCTGAGCAAGGACCTCAAGCGGCGCGGCTTCAAGTTCGTCGGCAGCACGATCGTCTACGCCCACATGCAGGCGACCGGCATGGTCAACGACCACCTGGACAGTTGCTTCCGCTATGAACAAGTGGCGGAGCTGAGAATACCGGCCGATCGCCGCTTAGCTGCGGAATAGAAGTCGCACGACACGGACCTGACGATCTTGCGGCATGACGTGAAACGTGACGGAAACGCGGGCTTTGCTCATTGAAACCGGAACTGCCAATACTCGCGCGCCCGGTTCATCGGCGGGCAGGCCTTTTTGATCCGGATCGACGGCCAACTGTTGATCGATCCAATTGGCAACGCCGGTGAGGGTTGAGCGCATTTGTGAATCGCCGGCGAGCCATGCGCGGAGAAGCTGCGACTCGACTTCTTCGTCCCAAACGACGGTTTAGCGAGTCATGGCTGTTGCGCGGCGGCGGCTGCTGCAGCCCTGCGTAGCAGTTCCGCCGTGGTGACGCCGCCGCGCCGGGCTAGCGCCGCCTGCAGCTCACTGCGGTGTTCCTCTATGTCACGAAAAGCTTCGGCATAAACGAGCGCCGCATGTTCCGCAGCAGGCAATACGACGGCAATGGCGTTGCCGTTGGCGTCTTGAATCTCAACGCCGCCCCGGTTGACCTGTTCGATCAAACGAGCAATGGGCATCTGCGACGTGTCGGCGTTTAGAACAATTGTCGTCATTGCAACCGCTCCAGAGATCTCTCAACTACTCAATGATAGGCTGCACGACAGGGAAAGTCATCACGTCGTCGATTGTCGCGGCGCCAGCGGCGAGCATCGCCAGGCGGTCGAAGCCCAACGCGCAGCCGGAGCAGGGCGGCAGGCCCGGGCGGCGGCGTCCGTTAGCTCGTGGTAGCCATTGGCTAGCTCGACGCCCCGCCAGTAAAGCTCGAACCGCTCGGCCACGTCGTTGCCTTCAGCGTCAGTCGCGCTGGCGGCCAGGGCCGACTGCGACGCCGGGTAGTGATAAACAATCTCCGGCCCCGCGGCGCCGAGCCGCGGCTCGACGACCAGGGCGAGCAGCAGGTTGAGCCACTGGTCGCGATCGGCCCGCTGCAGCCCCTCCGGGACGTTCACCTTGAGCCTGTCCGCGGCTGCTGCCAGTTCTTCGCACGTCGCTCGATGTGCGTCGACGCCGGCGTAACGCCGAAAGGCCTCGCCGT
>QEVI01000303.1 GCA_003576855.1 Planctomycetota bacterium | reverse complement strand
GAAACCGCACTCCGCGGCGAGTGCCGCTTGAGCCCGCCGCAGACGCACTTCGGCGATTTTCAAGTCGGCGAGCTGCTCGACGAGCTTCGCCTCGGCGTCGTACAGGCGCCCCCGGGCGGAGGAAACCTCGAACACCGGTACGTCTTCCGCGTCGCGCCGGGCCATCAGCGAGTCGAGCCCGTTGCGGCGCTGGTGCGCGGCCTCCCAAGCCAGGGCCACGCGCTGTTGCTGCAGTACGACTTCGTAGGCCGCGCTCTTGATCTCGGCCGTGGCGAGCTGCTCGGTGTCCCGGTAGAGCATCTCCAGTTGACGGCAGCGGACATCCAACTCGTGGTCGGAGCAAGGGATGCAGCGCAGCCGGTGGACCAGCCCCTCGACCGGCTCCACCGAGCCGAGCGTGCTGTCAGCGACGCCCAAAACCCCTCGAGCCACCCGCAAGGTCGTTTTTTCCAGGTTGCACAACGCCAGTTCGACGCCCCGCAGGTCGAAGCGGTTCGGCAAGCCAGCCGCCACCTCCGCCTCGGCGTCGATCGCCGTCATGTTAGGTTGCCAATCCGCCTGCGGCCAAAAAAAGCTCTGCTCGGAGATCGGGCAGCCCAGTTGCTTCTGCAGTTGCCCGTTGAGCTGAATGCGGGCGTACTGCAACTGGAGGCGTTGGTCTTCCAGCTCGTTGAGCCGCATGGCGAGCGCTTCGCGGTCGATGTCCACCTCTAGGCCCGATTGCCGAAGCTGGTCTGCACGCTGGACCGACCGGGCGGTTTCCACGATCGCCAGTTCAAGGTAGTGTTTGCGGGCCTCCAGCCCGGCGAGCTGGTAATATGCCTCCAACGCTGCGGCAGCGGCCTTGTTGCGCACGTCCGCGGCGTGCAGTTCGAGCAGATCGCGTTGCAGGCAGAGGTTCGCCTGCACCACCTTGGAGTCGCACTCAATGATCACGCTCGCCCAATGCTCTTCCAACGCGATCATGTTCGCCACGTTCGCGTTGGTTGCTGCCCGGCATTGGCAGTCAGCCGGCGTCAGAATCGCGTAAGTTTCATCAGGGCTGGGCAGCGGCTGCAAGGCGGCTCGCGGCGGCGCCTCGCCCAGCGCTGGCCCGCCAATGGCTGGCGTTGCGTCTGCGACGGCCGCTTGCGGCAAGTCGCATTCCGCATGGGGAGTCGCCGGCAGGCAGCGAGACGACGGGCAGCGACAACCGGCCGCGGCAAGCATTACGATCGCGATGACAGCACTTCGCGAAAAATTCATGACGGCCGCTAAAACGGGTGTAATCGCGCGTTCCCCCTACATATCGAGTTCCGGATGTTCCCCCCGCAGCAGCTAGCCCCAATTTTCGGAACAACGCGCAAGCGTAAACTTTGCCGGTTTTAACCATGGCACAGGTCAGTCAACCCGATACGAAGCCTGACGCGCCCGCGACACATCCGGCCTGCTGGCCCGCGGAGCGACTACTCGCGGCCTGTACCGTCCAGCGCACGCGGCGATCGGGGCCCGGCGGCCAGCACCGCAATAAGGTGGCAACCGCCGTGGTCATCACCCACGTCCCCACCGGCGTCCGGGCCGAGGCCTCCGAGCGGCGGAGCCAGGCCGAGAACAGCTCGCGAGCCGTTTTCCGACTCCGCATTGAACTGGCGCTGGCGATCCGCGGCGCCGCGGCCGATGTTCCCTCCGACCTGTGGCGAAGCCGTGCATGCCGCGGTCACTTCGCCCTGAACGCCGCCCACGGGGACTTCCCGGCGATTCTGGCCGAGGCGCTCGATATGCTGGCCGCGTGCGGCTGGTCGCCGGGAGCCGCCGCCCAACGCCTCGGCGTGACGACCTCGCAGTTAGTGAAGCTGCTCAAGCTCCAGCCGCGGGCGTTCGCGCTAATGAACATCGAGCGCAAAAAGTCGGGCAGTCAGCCGCTGCGGTAGCCGGGCTGCTCGGCCGCCAACCGGGTTCGTTCCGCCGGCGCCTGACGTTACAATCAAGGCTTTCCTTTGCGCAGTACTTCCCAGGCAGGTGTACGTGTACGCAGTGCTGTTCGACATCGACGGGACGCTTCTCCATACGGGCGGAGCGGGCCAGTTGGCGTTTGCCGATGCCTTCGAAAGCGAATTCGGCGTGGGCCAGTTATCCGGCGAAGTGGCCTTCGCCGGCCGCAGCGACCGGGCGATCGCCTACGAGCTGATGGGCGTGCACGACGTGCCGGCCACCGAAACAAACTGGCAACGCTTCCGCCACGCTTATCTGCGTCGTTTGCCTGATGCGCTCAAGCTGCGCCGCGGCCGCGTGCTGCCCGGCGTTCTGGAGTTGCTCGACGCACTTGATCTCCTGGAGCACCCCGTCGTCGGGTTGCTCACCGGCAATTTGGAGCAAGGAGCGGCCTGCAAGCTGGCGCATTACGGCCTGGGACACCGGTTCGGCTTCGGCGGATTTGGCGATTCATCGCATGACCGCTGCGATATCGCCGCTGCAGCGCTCCGCGAAGCGGAGAGGTTCGCCGCCGGGCGCGCCGCCCCTGGGAATGGGCGTGCCATCGCGGGCGCCATGGTGATCGGCGATACGGTGCACGACATCGCCTGCGCTCGATCCATCCAGGCGTACGCCGTCGCCGTTCCCACGGGCAACACCCCGGCCGACCAGTTGGCGGCGGCGAATCCCGATTTGTTGCTCGACGATCTGACCGACCCGCGGCCCGTACTGGAGCGGGTCCGCGCCGCCATGCAGGCAACCGGCAACGGGCCGCTCCCATGAACGCTGACTGGCCGAAGATCTGTCGCCTGGCGATATACCCCATCAAATCGCTTGACGGCCATGAACTGGACGAAGCGAGGGTCCTTTCCAGCGGCGGCCTGGCGAACGATCGGCGCTGGGTGATCGTCGATGCCCAGGGGCAATGGGTGAATGGAAAACGCACCCGTGCGCTGCATCCCATCCGGGCGACGTACAGCCCGGCGATCGACGCCGTCACGCTCCAGTCGCCGCAAGGCCCTGCGCAGAGCTTTCAATTGCCGCGGGAGACGGCGGAAGTCGCCGCCTGGTTGAGCGCTGAACTGGGCTTTACCTGCCGACTTATTGAGAACGCCGCGGGCGGCTTTCCCGATGATTCCGATGCTTCCGGTCCCACGCTGATCAGCACGGCGTCGCTTGCAGCGGTCGCCCGTTGGTTTGAAGGGCTCGACGCCGAGGAACTGCGCCGCCGGGTGCGGGCCAACATGGAAATCGACGCCAGCGAGCCGTTTTGGGAGGACCGCCTCGGCGACGACGGCCTGTCGTCCCCCCTGTTCCGCGTCGGCTCGGTGTTATTCCGCGGCCGGACCATTTGTCAGCGTTGCATCGTCCCGACTCGAAGCGCCCGTACAGGCGAATCGACGGCCCGCTTCGCGCATGTCTTCGCCGCGGAGCGCCAACGTACGCTTCCCGCATGGTCGCCGACGGAGCAGTTCGACCACTACTATCGGCTCGCCCTCAACACGTCGCTGGAGCGGGCGGCCGCCGACGCCGTTATCCGCGTCGGCGACGCCGTTTCGATCATGGCGTGAAATACACGTGCAGCGATCGAGCGCCATGGGCGCCGATGACCAGCGCCTGCTCAATATCAGCCGTCTTCGACGGACCAGAAAGAAAGGCGCCCCACCGCGGCTCGACGAACGGTGCCGTTTCGGCGGCATGCGCATAGAGCCACGCATACGCCTCGTGCATATTGTGGACGAGCCGATCCGCTGGAACGACCAACGCCACGTGCTGCGATAGAAAGTAGGCCACCCGGTGCCGCACGCGGGCGCCCGTGACCCAGACCGCGGCGTTCTCGGCGACCGCCAGCTCGCCGGGGAGCACCGCCAGGTCCACCGCCGCCAGTTCGTGCGGGTCGTCAATCGTCGCCAGGTCGATGTTGCCGCCCATCAGTTCCGGCAGCGCCGAACAAACTACGTGCGCGGATAACTGCGCCCGCAAATCAGCGAGCGCCTCGCGCAGGCGATCTTGTCCAGCGATGAACTGTCCTTCCCCGCCCACCGCGCGAAGCACTTCCAAGAACTGCTCGCGCGGATCGGCGAAACGTATCCACGGCCCATCGAGCGGCGTCAAGGGAACGTCAGCCGGCCGGTTCCGCTTTACCTGGGCCAGAATGTCGCTTCGCGCAGTTCCCATAACGGCTCGTTCAGGCGGGCGCCACGGCGCGTGCTCGACTCGGTGCACGGCGCCGAGCGCCGCGATTATGCTCCGCGATTCCGCCGATACCACTCACGAAAGCTTTCCTGCGGCGGCGCCGGCAGGTCCCGTTGTCGCCCCCATGCGTTCAGCCGATTGTAAACCACCCACCGCGGTGCGCGCCGCAGCACGGTCCGGGCGAACCTTCCAGCCCAGCCGTACAGCCGCGGCCGCCGCAGCACCTTGCCGAGCACGCGCATCAACCGGCGCTTCGAACCTGGCGTTAGTCGCCGGGCGACGAGGTGTTTCCGCCAGGTCAGAAGCTGGTTCGGCAAGTCGATCTTCACAGGGCACACGTCGCCGCAGGAGCCGCACAAACTGCACGCATACGGCAAGCTCTCGTGCCGTCGCGGATCTCGCTCCGTGTTGAGAATTGAACCGATCGGCCCAGCGATCGACACGCCGTAGCTGTGGCCGCCGCTTCGCCGATAAACGGGGCAAGTGTTGAGACAAGCCGCGCAGCGAATGCAGCGCAGCGAGCTCCGGAAGTCGTCGCTGCCCAGCAGGCGCGAGCGGCCGTTGTCGACCAGCACGATATGCAACTCGCCATCGCGGCGGGGCCCATGATAGTGCGTGCTATAGGCCGTAATCGGCTGGCCCGTCGCCGAACGGGCCAGCAGCCGCAAGAACACGCCCAGGTCGGCCAGCCGGGGCACGAGCTTTTCGATGCCCATCGAGGCGATGTGAAGCTTTGGCAGCGACGTGCCTAAATCCGAGTTGCCTTCGTTGGTGCAGACGACGAAGCCGCCCGTTTCGGCAACCGCAAAGTTGACTCCCGTGATGCCGGCCTCGGCCCCCAGGAACTTCTCGCGTAGTCGATGTCTCGCCGCCTCGGTGAGATACGTCGGGTCGGTGGCGCCGGCCGCGGTTCCCAACTCGCGGTGAAACAGCTCGCCGACGTCTTCCTTCTTGATGTGGATGGCCGGCAATACGAAATGGCTGGGCGGCTAGCGACGGAGCTGGATGATCCACTCTCCGAGGTCGCTGTCGACGACTTTCACCCCCTGACTCGC
>QEVI01000302.1 GCA_003576855.1 Planctomycetota bacterium | reverse complement strand
CTTGTTCGACGGCTTGCGGCGGTTGCGCGTCATGCCGCCCTTGGCGCTTTTGCCCGTGGGGCTTACCGGATGCCGACCGCCCTTGGTGCGGCCTTCGCCGCCGCCGTGCGGATGGTCGATCGGGTTCATCGCTGTGCCGCGAACGTGCGGCCGACGGCCCATCCACCGCTTGCGGCCTGCCTTGCCCAGCACGATGCCCATGTGGTCCGGATTGCTCGAAGCGCCGATCGTCGCCCGGCAGGCCGACGATATACGCCGGATTTCGCCGCTGGGCAGCGAAATCTGAGCCCAGTCCGCCTCGCGAGCCATGAGCGTGGCGTTGGCGCCGGCGCTGCGACACAATACGCCCCCGGCGCCGGGCCGCAGCTCGATGTTGAAAATCTGCGTGCCCAGCGGCATCTTCGCCAGCGGCAGGCAGTTGCCGACATTGGCCGGCGCGTTGGGGCCGCTCATCACCGTGTCGCCGGCCTTCAGGCCGGTGGGCGCGATGATGTACCGCTTCTCGCCGTCGGCGTAAAACAGCAGGGCGATGCGGGCCGAGCGGTTCGGATCGTATTGGATTGAATCGACCTTCGCCGGCACCCCGTCCTTGTTCCGCCGGAAGTCGATCAGGCGGTACTGCTGCTTGTGGCCGCCGCCGCGGAAGCGAGCGGTGATCTTACCCTGGTTGTTCCGACCGCCAGTCTTCGTCTTGGGACGCAGCAGGGACTTCTCCGGCTTGGCGCCGGCAGTCAGCTCGCTGAAGTCGCTGACCGTCGCTCCGCGACGACCCGCAGACGTCGGATTGTAAGTTCGATTGGGCATGACTTCCTCATAAAGCCGGGCATGCAATGCCCGGTCCGCGCCTCGCCGCGTCGTGTGTCATAAATCCGGCGATGGCATCGCCGCGTCATAAAGCCGGCGATGGCATCGCCGCGTCATAAAGCCGGCGATGGCATCGCCGGTTTTGTTTAGAAGAAATTGATCCGATGCTCCTCGTCGAGCGTCACCACCGCCTTCTTCCAGTCGCTGGTGTGTCCCAAGCGGAACCGCGTACGGCGAGCTTTGCCTTTGCGATTCTGCGTCGCAACCTTCACGACCTTGACTTCAAACAGCGTCTCGACCGCGCGTTTCACATCCGCCTTGGTCGCCAGTCGATTGATTTCGAAAGCGTAGGCGTTGTTGCGGGTGCTCTTGTGCATCCCTTTCTCGGTCACCAGCGGCCGGATGATCACTTGATGCGGCTCGAGCGTAATCGACGTGGTTTGCGGTTCGTGACGCGGCATGTTGCTCTATCTCCACTTGCTGCAGGGTCGCGGCCCTTCGTGCCGGGGGCGGCCGCCCTCCAGGCCCGGATCGCGCGGCGACCCGGCGCTATCTTGCGAGTACCCCTACGTCGCGGCCTCGTCGTTGCGCGTGACCATCAGCGCGGCGTTCGCCTTCACCGCGTCGAGGGCCGCCGTCGTCATCAGCAGCCGCTTGGCCCGCAGCACCGAATATGCGTTCAGGTCCTTCACCGGCGCCACGCAAACGCCGGCGATGTTGCGGGCGCTCTTGTACACATTGACGTCGTAGCCGGCCGTCGCCACCAGCAGCGACGAATCTCCGCACCCCAGCGTCTTGATGATGCTGGCCATGTCGCGGGTCTTCGGGGCGTCGAAATCGAGCTTGTCGATCAGCACGATTTCGTCGTCCTGCACCTTGGCGGCCAGCGCCATCCGCGTGGCCATTTGCAGCGCCTTCCGGGGCAACGAATACGAATAGTCCCGCGGAAAGATCTGCTTCATGTGCCCGCCGCCGCGACGGATGCCGCTCTTGCGGTGCCCGGCGCGAGCGTTGCCCGTCCCCTTCTGGCGGTACATTTTCTTGGTCGAACCGGAGACCTCGTGCCGGTTCTTCGTCTTGTGCGAACCTTGCCGGAGGTTGGATTGATACATCACCACCGCGTCATGCAAAAGCTGCTTGCTGATGCGCGGAGCCAGATCGGTCGGCTCGACGTTGTAGGTGCCGACCTTCTTGCCTTTGGCGTCGTGTACGTTGAGCTTGGGCATAGTTAGGGTTCAGGGTATGGGGTTCAGGAGCCAGTTTTAACTGCGATCTGAACCCTGACCCCTCGCTACATCTTGTTCGTCTGTTTAACCACCAGGTAACCGCCGTTGGGGCCCGGCGCGGCGCCGCGAATGAGCAACAGGTTCTGCTCCGGCAGCACCCGCAGCAGCAGTTGATTCCGCACGGTGCACCGCTGGGCGCCGTACTGGCCAGGCATGCGCTTGCCCTTGAACAGCCGACTGGGAAAGGCGCTGGCGCCGGTGCCGCCCAGGGCCCGATGGCACTTCTTGACGCCGTGGGTTGCCCGCTGGCCGCTGAAGTTGTGCCGCCGCATGGCGCCCGAAAAGCCCCGCCCCTTGCTCACGCCGATAACGTCGACGCGGCCGACCCCGTCCATGGCGGTGACATCGACCTTGGCGCCGACCTGAAGGTCGCCCGCCGCGCCGCGGATTTCGCGGATGAATCGCTTGGGCTCGCAGCCGGCCTTGGGCAGAATCTCGACGCCGCCGGCGGCCCGCTGCTTGGCCCGTTTGCTATCAAGCTTGGCCACATGACCCCGCTCGCTGCGCGAGGCCAGACGCCGCGGCTTGTCCAAGAAGCCTAGCTGCACAGCTTCATACCCGTCGCGATCTGTCGTGCGGATCTGCAGCACGTCGCACGGCCCCGCCTGCACCACCGTCACCGGCACAACATTGCCGGCGTCGTCGTAAACCTGCGTCATTCCTACCTTGCGACCCAAAATGCCTGGGACGCGATCTGCGGCGGCCATCGTCGGTATTCCTGAAGCTTGTGCCCGTCGGCAGGAGACGCGGGGGACTCGCCCCGGCTTACCCGCCAAACTTCCGCGGCATAGACGTTTTTGTCAGTGATTTAGTGATTTGTTGTCGGTTGTTCGTTGTCAGTTGCCGAAGCCCGGGGCCGATTATCCGCTACCGTGGACAACGGGCAACCGACAAGGCCGCTATCGTCAGCCTGTCGTCGCCTTGATCTTGATATCCACGCCGGCCGGCAGGCTCAGCTTGTTGAGCGCCTCGATCGTCTTGGCGGTCGCCTGGACGATATCGATCAGCCGCTTGTGGGTGCGGATCTCAAATTGTTGCCGGGCCTTTTTGTCGACGTGCGGCCCCGAAAGGACCGTGTACCGCTCGATCCGCGTCGGCAGCGGAATCGGCCCATGAACTTCGGAGTTGGTCCGTTTGGCCGTATCGACGATTTCCGCCGCACTCTGGTCGAGGACCGAGTGGTCGTAGGCCTCCATCCGAATCCGAATCACTTCCCGCGGAGCAGCCACGGCTCGTACCCCTGTTCTCTATCCGGCGGCGCAGGCCCAAAGCCGGCAAATCCATCGCGAAACCCTCGGTAAATGGGTTGCCGCGATAGCAAGGTGTCAAAGACCCAGTCGATCCCCAAAATCAGGGACGAACCGCGGATTCTATGGCAATTTCAATCAGCCGTCAACCGGGCCATTCCGGAGAATTGAAGGCCGCCACGGAGTTCCGGCGGCGGGCCCGCAGATTCACCGCCGTCGGGCTAGTTTGCCTGGCGGTCCGCCGGAGGGCCATGCCGGGGGCCGGCGGTGTTGGTGCGTAACGGGCCAGAAACGGGCAACGGGCTCCCCTTGGGCGGCCCCTTGGGATGCAATCTTCCGGCATTTCTCCGGCCGGCGGCCGATCGGGTCGTACAGCCCGATCATCGCGGAACGCCGCGATGCGAACTCCGTCATTGCTCCAAAGCGATTTCCGGCGCAACCGGCGACAAGAACCGCTTGACGGCGTGATGCTGTATTAGTATAGTAATACACATGGCGCCGCGTCCCGAGCTTTTCGAAGTTCATCCCAGCTCCGGCGTGCCGATCTATCGGCAGCTTGTGGATCAGGTCCATGCGCTGGTCGCCGGCGGACGGCTGCGGCCGGGAGACATGCTTCCGAGCGTGCGCGAGGTGGCCAAGACCGCGGAGGTCAATCCCATGACCGTCAGCAAGGCGTACTCCCGGCTGGAAGCCGACGGCGTCATCGAGCGGGTCCGCGGCCAGGGCATGCGCGTGCTGCAGCCGACCGCCTCGGGCACGCTTCGCCAGCGGCGACACGAGTTTCGCCAGCTACTGGCGCCGGCCGTCCATCGCGCGCTGCAGCTTGGCCTTAATGAAGAGCAGATCCGGCAAGTGATCGGTGACCTGCTCGACGAACTGATCATCAAGCAAGACGGACGAAGCCACGGCGGCTATCGCTAACTCCTCACGCGAGAACGATGCCATGAGTTCCCCAGTTGTTCACATCGAAAAACTGCAAAAGCATTTTGGACCGAAGCACGTGCTCCGCGGCGTCGAGCTGGCTGTTGAACCTGGCACGGTCCTGGGCCTGCTCGGTCAAAACGGCAGCGGCAAGAGCACGATGCTCAAGTGCTCGTTGGGACTGCTCAAGCCGACCGGCGGCAGCGTCGCCATCATGGGGGACGACTCGTGGAACCTCTCGGCCGAAACGAAAGCCCGTCTGGGTTACGTCCCGCAAGAGGCGGTGAGCTATCCCTGGATGCGCGTGCGGCAGGTGATTGCCTACACCGCGGCGTTCTACCCGACGTGGAATCAGCCGCTGGTCGACGAGTTGTGCCGCCGCTGGCGACTGCCGCTGGAGGATCGCGTCGGCCCGCTGTCGGTCGGCCAACTGCAGACGCTCGCGATCGTGCTCGCCCTGGGGCACGAGCCGGAGCTGCTGATCCTCGATGAGCCGGTGGCCAGTCTCGACCCATCCGCCCGCCGCGAGTTCCTGCGCACGATTCTCGAGATCATCGACGACCCCCGCCGCACGGTCCTGTTCAGCCCGGATATCACCAGCGACCTGGAACGGGGAGCCGGCCGGGTGGCCATCCTCAGCGAGGGGCGGATCGCCTTCCCCGGCGAACTGGATGAACTGAAGGATCGCGTGAAGCGGTTACGGATCGTCGCTGCGAGGGAGTTGCCGGCGAGTTTCGCGGTGCCCGGCGCTCTGCAGACCGAGATCGACGGTTCGATCGCCACGGCGACGATCGACAATTTCCACGAGGAGCAACTCGACGCGCTTCGCCAGAGCTGGCAGGCCGAGGTAGCGGTGCAGGACCTCAACCTGGAAGAGATCTTCGTCGCCATGCATGCGCCAGGCGCCGGCGCGCCGCCAACCGACGCCCGCTCTGTTCCCCTTTCGCT
>QEVI01000013.1 GCA_003576855.1 Planctomycetota bacterium | reverse complement strand
CCGTAAATCCAGCGGGGCCGGTTGCCGCAGCACTTGTTGCTCGTTGCTCCGCTGCTCCTCGTAGCGGGCCTGGCTGATCTGGCGCTGCTCTTGGGCCCGTTCAACGCGGGCCTGACGACGATACCGTTCCAGCAATTGCCGGCCCGGACCCTGGATTCGAGCCAGCGATTGGCCGATCTGGCTGGCGCCGCCCGGATCGCGAGCTTCGTACATGGCGCCGATTCGCAGGTCTTCAGCGGCTTCGTAGGAGCGGCCGGTCCGCAGCCGGGCCATTGCCCGGAAGTAGTACACCCGCGGATCGCTTGTGCCGGCGTTGATGACGTCGGTGAATTGCTGTTCGGCCTCGTGCAGCCGGCCCGCGAAATACGAATGGACGCCGCGGCCGTAGAGCTCGGTCATCTCGCCGGCGTACTGGGCCGAGGCCCGCGAGCCGGAAAGGCCAGCTCCCAGCACAACGGCGGCGAGCAAGAAGCGATCGAACGCGAGCGGAATGGAAATGCGTTTCATGCTTGGAACACACCCGAGAGGATCGGTGGAAGTGCGACGGTTTACGTCCCTTGCGAAGCGGCGGCGCGCCGTCCGGGGCGGTCCGCTCCGGGCGGCGTCGGCGTAATCAGGGAGCTTCCAAGCTCGCACAGGGCATCTTAGCGATCAGGGGGCCGCCCAACAACGCACGCGGTGCAAACTCCGCGCCGTTGCCGCCGGCGGCGGTCCCTCACCGTTGGCAGGAGCCGAACGGGCGTTACAACTTGGCTTGGGCGGCCACGCCGTCCATGCGCCGGAAGAACTCCTCGAGGGCCGGTCGTTCCAGCTTGGGCGCTTCTTCCAGTTTGAGGCCCTCGCTTTTGGCCCGCTGCCAGGCTGTTTTCGCCCCTTCCTCGTCGCCCGCCCCGTGGAGGGCGACGGCGAGGTGGAAAAACTTCAACGGCGTGGCGTTCATTTTCACCGCTTGCCGCATGTCCTGGGCGGCCTGGTCGAACTGCTTCTGGGCGATGTAGACCTGGGCCCGGGTGTCGAGGATGTCCGACAGGGGCCCCAGCAGCTCCATGGCCTCGTTGACGGCGTCCAGCGAGCGCTGCAGGTCTTCGGCGTTGGGGTTCTGCAGGGCGACGATGAAGGCCATGTTGTTCGCCGCCGCGGCCCGAATCATCGGCGGCACGTCGTCGCGCTCCAGCAGCTTCCGGTAGGCGGCGACGCTGTCGGCGTAGCGCTCCTGGGCGTCGAGCATCTCGGCTTCGTTCATCATCCGCTTGGCGTTTTCGGGATCGTCGCGCAGCCCGGCGCGGACCAGGCGGGCGACTTCCTCGTCGAGCTTTTCGGGCGCCTCGGCCCGCCGCGCCCGCAGGACTTCGACGGCAATGGTGAGCACGTCGTCCAGATGCGTGGCTTCAAGCTGCCGCAGCATGGCCAGGCCTTCGTTGACGTCGCCGTAGAGCGCGGTGAGACGGGCCAGCTCCAACTGGCCGTCGCTGGCCCGACTGACGTACTGCCGCATCAGGTCGAGGGCGTATTGGTGATCGTTGACGCTGTCGGCCAATTGCGCGACTTGCCGGACGACCTTCAACTGCTCTTCGGTAACCTGGCGGAGGTTGGGCGTCATCTCGGTCAGCGTGCGGCGGACCTCGGCCATGTCGCCGCGGGCGGAGGCGAGCCGCAGGCGGAGCTCGGCTTGCGGCGCTTCGGCGCCCGGCACGCCCTGCAGCCGGGAAATCCAGCGTTGGGCCTCATCGAATTCCTTCTTGGTGATGAGCATCGAAACCAGCGCGGTCTTCAGACCTAGATGGTCAGGGTACTGCTCGATCGCGGCGGTCATTTCGCTCTTGGCGCCTTCCCAGTCGCCCAGTTCCAGCAGCGCCTGGCCGAGCTGGATCTCCCGTTCGGGCGTCAGATTGCCGTACTGCTTCTTGATGTCCCGCAAGAGCGCCACGGCCCGTTCGCGCGAGGCGGGGTCCTGGCGGGCGGTGAGGATGTTGACCAGTTGCGCCTGGTCTTCGGGCGTGGCGGCGCCGCCGGCGATCGCCGATTGCAGCAGCCGTTCGGCCTTGACCGAATCGCGGTAGTCGCCGGTGCTGGCCAGCAGGCGGGCCGCCTGCCGGCGAGCCCAGATCGCGTTGGGGTCGTTATCGGCCAGTTTTCCTTCGTAGGAGGCCTTGAGAATGCGGTTGAGATACACCGCAGCCTTGCCGCGATTGGCCGCGTCCTTCGACGTCCACAGCAGGTAGAACTCGGCCAGCCGGCGGTCCACGTTGACGTCGCCGACTCGCGAGCCGAGCGCCGCCAGGTAGATGTCTTCGGCCTCCTGCCAACGCGATTGCAGCTCGTAATACTTGGCCGTAAGCAGCGGCAGGTATTCCGCATCGAGCGCCAGGTGGGCCTCGCGGAGCGTCCGCTCGATGTCCTCGGGCCGCTTCATTTGGATGTACAGGCCGACCATGCGCGTCCACAGATCGGGATCGCTGGGGTTCAGCTCCAGGGCCTTCTTCATGGCCGCTTCAGCCGTTTCGAGCTTTTCGGCCTTGGCGGCCATGTCCGCGAACCACACCTGGACCTGATGGTCGTCGGGCCGCGTCTTGACGAACTTCTCGGCCTCGGCGAACGCCTGCTGCACCTCGCCCGCGGCGGCCAGAAGTTCGGCGGCGCCCTGGCCCAGCACGGCCGTCCAGGCCTGCTGGGGTAAGCGGTTCATCGCCTCGCGGGCCTCGCGGAGGCGGCCCCGCTCGGCGAGCAGCTTGATCTGAACGATAATGGCGTTGAGATTCGTGCCGCCTTGTTCGATCGCCTGGTTGATCGCGGCGATCGCCTGGTCGGGATGCTTGTCCAAAAGCACGTAAAGCTGTGCGTTGGCGACGTGCAACTCCGCCCAGCCGGGCCGCTTCTTCAGGGCCGCGTCGATCATGCCGCGGGCTTCTTGCAGTTCCTGGGTCGTCGCGGCGCCGGTTTCCTGGCCGGCGATCCGCCGCTTGACTTCCGTCAGCACGTAGTCGGGACTGTTCTGGTCCTTGACGATGGCCAGCACGCCCTCCTGGGCCTTGCGCATCGCCGAGTCGTCGTTCTGCCGCAGCGCCAGGTCGAACAGGGCCATCCGCGTCGGCAGGCTCTGGGGGGCCAGTTCGGCCGCCTTTTCGAGGCAGCGGCGAGCGTCGGCGAACCGCCCGATTTGCTCGAATCGGCTGGCGGCGGCGGACCAGACCGTGGCCTGCTGCGACGGTTGCCACTGGTCCATGTTCTGCGTGGCCGCATCGAGTTGTTCAGGCAGCTTTTCGTCGCGCAGGGCGAACAGCAATTCGATGCGCAGCGCCCGATACTGGGCGGAGTCCTTGCCGTCGGCGACGACCTCGTCGAGCCGTTTCAGCGCGGCCGTGGGCCCGCTGCCCGGCTCCAGGGCGAGCAGGCGAATGGCAGCCATCTGCACGACCGGGTCCTCGGGCGCCGCCTTGAAGGCCTCGGTATAGCGTTGGCGGGCCTCTTGGAAAAGCTGCTTCTGCTCGGCCTGGTCGGTCGTTTCGGCCGCTCGCATGGCGATGATCTGCCCGCGGAGCAGGGCCTTGCGCGAAGCCACCCATTCGGGCGTGACGGGCCGCGTGGCGGCTTGCGTGTCGACGTACTTATCGACGTCGGCGTACAGGGACTCCCAGTCTTGCTCAGCCTGGGGCCGGGCCATCATTTCGCGGACCCGCTGGTCGAACTGCGGGGCGTTTTCGTCTTCCTCGGCCGTGGGATCGCGCCGATGGCGGATTTCGGCGGCCCCGGCCAGCGCTTGCGGCATTTGCGGGTTGCGCTCCAGGGCCCATTCATAGGCCTGTAGCGCCAAGTCAAGCTGGCCCAGTTGGGTATGGCAAAATCCCTGGACCGCCCCGGCGAGCGCCTGCTGCTCCGGGAAGCTCAACATCAGCGGCTTGACCCGCTGCAAAGTTCGCGCGGCGTCGGACCACTTCTCGTTGATGGCCAGCAGGCGGGCGTCGAAGAAATCGGCCAGCGCTTTGACCTGCGAATTGTTGATCTCGCGCAGCGCCTTCGTTTCCTTGTGGACCTCGTCGAACTTCTTCTGCGCGATGAGGATTTCGATCTTGAGATTGGAGAGGATGATGGCCAGCGGCAGACCGGTGGCGTCGGTCTTGCTGCGGAGCGGGAATTTTTGGATGCCCCGCTCGATCACGGCGAAGGCGTTGTCGATCTGTTCGCGCATCATGTCGACGCGGGCCACCCGCTCGTAGAAATCGACGCGGTCGGGGTACCGCTCGAGGGCCTCGGCGTAGAACTTAGCGGCCTCGTCCAAATGGGCCTTGGCGGCCTCGCGCCGCTCGGCGGCGTCGGGACCCTGGGCGTCCTGCATCTTCTGCTGATATTGGCCGATGGCCTCGGCGCCCATGTGGCTCAGCACGGCGGCGTCGGTCGGCTCCAGTTCGTAGGCCTTGTGGAGAGCCGCGACGGCGGCTTCCTGGGCCGCGGCGCCTTTCTCGCTTTCCAACCCCTCCTTGATCGCAATCGCCTTCTTGAATTGATACAGCAGGACGTAGGCCTCGCGGGACTCAGGGTTGGAGGCCACCATTTGCTGCAGGATCCGCTCGGCCAGTTCCGGCTGGTCGCGGCTGCGGACGTACTGGGCGAGCATCGCGTAAACGACCGGCTTGTCGGGCGCCTCGGCCCGGGCCGGGTCGAACTGGTCGGTCTTCGGGTCGTAGCCGATGAGGGCGTAGCACTTGCTGGCGCCCTCGGCGGGCTTCTGCATGGCGAACAGGCACTGCGCCTCCAGGGCCTTGAGCTCCGATTCCTGGGAGCCGTTCTTCAGGAGCTGGTCGATGTTCACATAGGCCAGCTCGGGCATGCGATAGCGGATTTGCAGATCGACGAGTTTGCGCCGCAGGCCAGGGTCGGGGGCGTTCTGCTGCTTGCCGAGGTTGTCCGTCTCGCGGACGGCCATGACCAGCACCTGGTAGGCGTCGCTGAGGAGCTTGGAGTCGGGTTCCGGCATGTCGGAGATTTTGGCGGAGATTTCGCCCAGCCGGACCCACTGCTGGAAGTCGTCGCGCCGCAGCTTGACGTACTGCAGCAGGCTCTTGAAGGCCTCGTCGAGCTTCCCCTCGGCCTCGGCGGCTTCGGCCTTCTGCACCAGGTAGTCGGCGTTCCGGTTGACCTGGAATCGCCACAACCCGTAGGCCGCCCCGCTAAAGGCGAAGAAGCCGACAACCAGTCCGATAAGCAGCGGGTAATTAACGCGATAACGTTGCATGTGGAGCGTTCGGCTCGAAGGAAACGTAGGAAACGATGGTGATCGGCCGCTGGGGCGTTGATCTACGCGAAGCGACGCGGCCGCGGCGCCGCCGCCCCGCAAGGCCCGGCTGCGTCCGACGTCCGCTCAGCCCACCCCGTGCGTTCCGAAGCTGGCGAAGCTTCGCAAAGCGAGTGTCTGCCGTGGATCCCCGCGGGGTGTAGCAATCTTCCGATAATGGACTTTAGGGCCGACGCGCGCCGCAGGGCGTCGAACAGCGGGAAGGAGACGCCATGCGGCGCTGCGGTTAGCGCCTGCACAGCAGACCCGGGCGGGCCAGGAGTTAAGTTCATCGTATCCCCGACCCCTAACGTGTCAACGATACGAGCGGCCGCACATTCGGCACGGCCGGTTCGGCCCGCGCCACCGCATGGGGCAGCGGGGCGTGGGTGTGTCATTCCTGCGGGAAATGCGGGCTAGTTCGCGTCGGATGCAGATGAACGGCCGCGCCACGCCGGCGGACCGTATGAATTCGCCAAACTGCCGAGTTTGACCGCTCAAGACAGCGGCTGGATACTGAAGCGGACCGCGGGCATCGCCGCGGCCTGGCGGCCGGACCGGCAAATCCACGCATGGGCGGCGGCTTGTTACCCGGCCGCGAGACATTCCTCATGAGCAGGTCCACGGCAGCGCCGACGACGGTCTTCGCCGCCCGAGGGATCACGAAGGTCTATCACATGGGGGAGGTCGACGTGCACGCCCTGCGGGGCGTCGATCTGGACCTGTTCACCGGCGAATTCGTCGTGCTGCTGGGGCCGTCCGGATCGGGCAAGAGCACCTTGCTGAACATCCTGGGCGGGCTCGATGTTCCCAGCAGCGGCACGGTCTTCTACCGCGACCGGCGGCTGACGGAATTCGACGACGCGGCCCTGACCCGCTATCGCCGCGATCACGTGGGGTTCGTGTTCCAGTTCTACAACCTGATTCCCAGCCTCACCGCCCGCGAGAACGTGGCCCTCATTACCGAGATTGCTCGCGATCCGATGAATCCGGTCGAGGCCCTGCAGATGGTCGACCTGGGCGACCGCTTGGACCATTTCCCGGCGCAGATGTCCGGCGGCGAACAGCAGCGGGTCGCCATCGCCCGCGCGGTGGCCAAGCGGCCCGACGTGCTATTGTGCGACGAGCCGACCGGTGCGCTCGACGTGAAAACGGGCGTCCTGGTGCTCGAAGCGATTCAGCGCATCAACCGTGAACTAGGCACGACGACCGCGGTCATTACTCATAACGCCGTCATTGCGGACATGGCTGATCGGGTGATTCACCTGTCGGGCGGCGAAGTGACCGGCGTGGACGTCAACACGCGGAAACGCCCGGCCGCTGAGCTGACCTGGTGAGGCGGGAGGCTGGAGGCTAGAGGCTAGAGGCTAGAGGCTGGAGGCTGGAGGGCGGCGATTCTAGCGCTCGCTGGGCAACCAACACCTGACACCTGACACCTGACACCTGACACCTGACCGCGCTGCCATGCTCATTGCCCCGCTCGACCGCAAGATGCTCCGCGACTTGTGGCACATGCGCAGCCTGGCGGCGGCGATCTCGGTGGTGATGGGCTGCGGCGTAGCGCTGTTTCTGCTCTCCCGCAGCATGCTCCACTCGCTGGAGCTGAGCCAGCAGAGCTATTACAACCGCTACAACTTCGCCGACCTGTTCGCCACAGTCAAACGGGCGCCCGACTCGTTGATTGAGCGCATCGGCGAGCTTCCGGGCGTCGCCGTGGCGGAGCGGCGGATCGTGGTGCCGGTGAACCTTTCGCTGCCGGGGATGGAGGCGCCGGCTTCGGGGCGGCTGATTTCCGTGCCCGACGCGGGCCGGCCGCGGCTCAACCAGCTTTTCTTGCGCAAAGGGCGCTGGCTGACGCCCCGCAGCGACGACGAGGTTTTGGCCAGCGAGGCGTTCGTAGAAGCCAACGGCCTGGAGCTTGGCGACCGTTTCTCGGCGATCATCAACGGGCGGATGGAGGAGCTGTCGATCGTCGGCGTCGTCCTGTCGCCGGAGTACATCTACGAGATCAAGCCCGGCGACCTGGTGCCCGACAATCGCCATTTCGGCGTCTTCTGGATGAACGAAGAAGCCCTGCAGATGGCCTACGACATGGACGGCGCCTTCAACGACCTGTCGGTGCGGCTGATGCGCAGCGCCAATCCCGCGGAGGTGATTCGGCGAATCGACGAACTGACCGATCCGTACGGCGGGCTGGGCGCCTACGATCGCATGGACCAGATGTCGCACCACTTCGTCGATAATGAAATCGAGCAGAACCGCACGATGGGGTTGTTCGCGCCGTCGATATTCCTCGGCGTATCGGCGTTTTTGCTTAACGTGGTGATGTCCCGCACGATCAACAGCCAGCGGGAGCAGATCGCTGCGTTGAAGGCGTTCGGCTATTCGAACATCGAAGTCGGCTGGCATTACATCAAGTTCGTGCTGCTGATCGTGGCAGCGTCGCTGCTGGTCGGCATTCCGGCCGGGGCGTGGTTCGGCTGGTTCGTCACGGGAATGTACGCCCGGTTGTTTCACTTCCCGGAACTGGTGTTTCGGATTTACTTTTCGACGATCCTGGCGGCGGCGGGCGTCAGCGGCGCGGCGTCGGTGCTGGGGGCCATGGGGTCGGTGATGCGGGCCGTGCGGCTGCCGCCCGCCGAGGCGATGCGACCGGAGCCGCCCGCCGGCTTTGGGCCGACCCTGATGGAACGGCTGGGCCTGGGGCATCTCGTGCCGCCGATTCTGCTGATGATCGTCCGGCAGCTTGAGCGCCGGCCGGTCAAGACGGCTTTCTCGACGATCGCCATCTCGCTGGCCGTGGCCGTGCTAGTGATCGGCAACTTCTTCCAGGACTCGATCGACTACATGGTCGACGCGCAGTTCAACCTGGTGCAGCGTTTCGACATGTCCGTGAGCATGGCCGATCCGGTCTCGGACCGGGCCGTGTACGAACTGGCCAGCATGCCGGGAGTGTTGCATTGCGAGCCGACGCGGGCGGTGTCGGCGCGGCTGCGGGCCGGTCCGCGGAGTCGCCGCGTGGCGGTGCGGGGCCTGCGGCCGGACAGCACGTTGTTCGGCCTGGTGAACATGGACGGCCAGGAGATGGAGTTGCCGCGGCACGGCCTGCTGGTCTCGAAGAAGCTGGCCGAGGTGCTGCGGGTAGGCGTCGGCGACTGGGTGCAGATGGAAGCGCTGGTCGATAAGCGGCCGGTTCGGCAGGTGATGATCGCTGCGACGATCAACGACTTCGCCGGGCTGCAGGCGTTCATGAATATCGAGGAGCTGCACCGGCTGATGCTCGAGGGACCGGTGATCACCGGCGCCCAGATGCTCGTGGACCCCCGCCAGCAAGACATGCTTTACCGCAAGCTCAAGGAAACGCCCGAGGTCTCCACCGTCATGGTGAAGCAGCACACGCTCGACAGCTTCAACCGGACGATCGTCAAGAACCTGGGGGTGATGAAGCGCATCAACTTGGTTTTTGCATGCATCATTGCCGCGGGAGTTGTGTACAACAGTGCACGGATTTCGCTCGCCGAGCGGAGCCGCGAACTGGCGACGCTGCGGGTGATGGGCTTCACGCGGCAGGAGATTTCGTCGATTCTGTTGGGCGAGTTGGCGATCGTGACGCTGTTGGCGATCCCGGCCGGGCTGGCCCTGGGCAAGCTGTTCGCCGCCTGGATGACGGCGGCGTTCGACCAGGAATTATTCCGGTTTCCGCTAGTGGTCACCCATCGCACCAACGCGTGGGCGGCGCTGGTCGTCATGCTGGCCTCGGCCGTGTCGGGGCTGATCGTCCGTCGTAATTTGGACCACTTGGACCTGGTCGCCGTGTTGAAATCCCGCGAATAGCCGTTTTTCTGCTGGACGGGCGGCGGCCAAGTAAGATGCACAAATAAGACGCGCAGCTTCGAAACTCGAACCGCGCCAGGCGGACGTCTGTCTGCCTATTGTCGCCAATTCGCCATGAACCGCACGTTCCGCTTTTTACGAACCGTCGCTGCCGGGCCGCTCGGCGCCGCTTTGGCGACCGCGTGTACGGGCTAGTGCTCCGTCCTGCCTGATGAAATCGTTCGCCCGCCGGTTTTTTCTGTTCGTCTTTCTAGCCGCCATCGCGGGCCTGATCGTCTATGGCATGTGGCCCGCGCCGGTCGAGGCCGACCTGGCGGCCGTGACCCGCGGCACGATTCGCGAGACGGTCGATCAGGACGGCAAAACGCGGATCCGCGAGCGGTATGTCGTCGCCGCGCCGCTGGCCGGGCGGTTGCAGCGGATCGAACTGGACGCGGGCGATCGCGTCGAGGCGGGCGAAACGCTGGTGGCCGTCATCGAGCCGCTGGCCCCGGAACTGCTCGACGACCGGGCTCTCGAGCAGGCCGAGGCCAACGTCCGCGCCGCCGAGGCGCGACTGGCGCGGACGACGCCGCTGTTGGATGAAGCCCGCGCGAACTTGGCGCTGGCCGAGTCGGAGTTGCAGCGATCGCTCGCCGCACGGGAGCGCAATCCGCAGTCGATTACCGCCAGTGAGATCGACGACCTGGAGACGCTCCGCCGCACGCGGGGGGCGCTGGTCCGCGCGGCCGAGCAGGCGCAGGACGTCGCCCGCTTCGAGTTGGAGCAGGCGCAGGCCGCCCTGCAATACGTCCGCCTGCCCGAGGATAATGCGACGTCCGCGTCGGGCGGCGAGGTTTCCCACGAGCGGCGGGCGCCGTACCCCGAGCAGCCGGACGAGCGGCGGAACTTCGTCATTCGGGCGCCGATCAACGGCGCGGTCTTTCGCGTGCTGCAGGAAAGCGCCACGGTCGTTACGCCGGGGACGGAGCTGGTGGAAATCGGCGATCCGCGCGATCTGGAAGTGGAAATCGACGTGTTGTCGCGCGACGCCGTAAAGATCAGGCCGGGCGCCGCGGTGCAGCTTGAACAGTGGGGCGGCGATAAGCCGCTCAACGGCACGGTGCGGGTGGTCGAGCCGTCGGGGTTCACGAAGATCTCGACGCTCGGCGTGGAAGAGCAGCGGGTGAACGTGATCGTCGACCTGACCGATCCGCCGAGCCAGCGGGCGGCCCTGGGGGACGGCTTCCGCGTCGAGGCGCGGATCGTCATCGCCGAGGCCAACGACGTGCTGAAGGCGCCCACCAGCGCGCTGTTTCGCGTCGGGGACGATTGGGCGGTCTTCCGCCTCGAGGAAGGCTTCGCCCGGCAGCGGATCGTGCAGGTCGGGTTGCAGAACGGCCTGGAAGCGGAGATCGTCGCCGGAGTGTCGGAAGGGGATGTCGTCATTACTCATCCGGGCGATAATGTCGTGGACGGCGTGGCGGTGAAGCCGCGGTGAAGCGGCGCTTCGCCGGCGCTGCGGGCTGCTGGTCGCTGAAGCGGCGCTCAGCGATCAGCGATTGGCGAGTTGACACGCGGCGCCGTCGCCGGAAAGATGCTTGCCATGGCCCACAAGGAACAACCGCTGGTCGGCGTGATCATGGGCAGTCGCAGCGATTGGGAGACCATGCGCGCTGCCGCCGAGGCGCTGGCCGAGTTCAGCGTGCCGCATGAATGCCAGATTGTCTCGGCGCACCGCACGCCGCAGTGGATGTGCCAATACGCCGCCGCCGCCGAGCAGCGGGGGCTGGAGGTGATCATCGCCGGAGCCGGCGGGGCCGCGCATCTGCCCGGCATGGTGGCATCGCAGACGGTGCTGCCGGTGCTCGGCGTGCCGGTGCGCAGCCAAGCGCTCAGCGGCCTCGATTCGCTGCTGTCGATCGTGCAGATGCCCGCCGGCGTACCGGTAGGCACGCTGGCGATCGGCGCCGCCGGGGCGCGAAACGCCGGCTTGTTGGCCGTGAGAATCCTGGCCGCCTCGCGGCCGGAGCTCCGGGAGAAGCTCCGCCAGTTCCACCAGCGGCAGGCGGCGGAAGTGCAAAGCCAAACGCTCGACTGACGCACGAAGCCGCCCGCGCAGCCAGGTCGTAAGCCGCCGTAATACAAGCGGCCCTGCCCGCTGCAAACCAGCCGGAGACGCACCGCCTCCGGGCCGCCGCCCACGGCCGACCATTCGCGCATACAACCAATCCCCGTCGCATGTCCCGCCGCTCGACCGCCGCCGACGCTGCCACGTTCCTGCCGGGCGCGATGCTCGGCGTATTGGGGAGCGGTCAGTTGGGGCGGATGTTCGCCATGGCGGCCGCGCGGCTCGGCTACCGGGTCCATGTCTTCGCCCCGGAGCCCGACGCACCGGCGGCCGACGTGGCCTTTCGCCAGACCGTGGCGCCGTTCGACGACGCCGACGCCGTGGCCCAGTTCGCTCGCTCGGTCGATGCCGTCACGTTCGAGTTCGAGAACATTCCCATTGCCGCCGCGGAGACGGCAGCCCGCTATGCCCCGGTGCGGCCGGCCGGAACGGTGTTGCACGCGACGCAGGACCGGTTGCGGGAAAAGCGTTTTCTCCGCGACGCCGGCATCCCGTGCACGCCCTTTGCCGAGGGGACGACCGCCGAGCAGCTTCAAGCGGCCGTGGCCGAGGTCGGCTTGCCGGCGGTGTTGAAGACGGCCGCATGGGGCTACGACGGCAAAGGCCAGCGGCTGGTCCGCACGTCCGCCGAGGCCGAAGCGGCCAGGGCGGCGCTCGGCGGCGTGCCGGCCATCGTTGAGGGATTCGTAGATTTCGATTGCGAGCTGTCGATGATCGCGGCCCGCAGCGCCGGCGGCGAGGAAGCTTACTTCGGCCCGGTGCGCAACGATCATGCCCACCACATCCTCGACGTCTCGGCTTACCCCTGCCAGGAGTTGGCCAGCCATGCCGAGGAGGCCCGCCAGATCGCGCAGGCGGTGGTTCGCGGGCTGGATGTCGTCGGACTGGTGTGCGTGGAGTTCTTCCTGACGCGCGACGGGCGGCTGCTGGTCAACGAGATTGCCCCGCGGCCGCATAATTCGGGGCACCTCACGATCGACGCCTGTGCGTGCTCGCAGTTCGAGCAGCAGGTCCGCGCGGTGTGCGGCCTGCCGCTGGGGGCGTTCGAGTTGACGGCGCCCGCGGCGGCCATGGCGAACCTGCTGGGCGATTTGTGGCTCATAGACGGCGAGCCGCGCTGGGCGCGGGTACTGGCCGACCCGCGCCTGCGGCTCCACCTGTATGGCAAGACCGACGCCCGGCCGGGGCGAAAGATGGGCCACCTAACAGCGCTGGCCGATACCGCCGACGCCGCTCGGCGGCTGGTTCGAGAGAGTCGCCGGATGCTCGTAGGCGACTGAGGCAGGGGGAGCGCTCGCGGTTCGGCAGCGGCGTGCGCTGCTGCAGCCCCGACCAAGCTTGGTCGGGGCTATGAAGTCAAGTGGGGGACTGTGCCCTGCCAAACGCCTACACCAGGCGCAGTTCGGCCCAGCAGCTTGGATCTTCCTCGTAGGGGAATTCCGGGCCGAGCGCGAATGTTTGCAGGCCGCGCTGCCGATCGAGAACGGCGTACGTGAAGCCGAGCCGGGGCTGCTGCGCGGGATCATACCCGCCCAGCGCCGCCGCCGAGGCAAATGCCCAAAGCGTATAGCCGCTCGCGGTGGTCTGGGCCCGGGCCGATAGCTCGCGGGGACGCACCGGGCGTGCGTTCTCGCGAGCGCGATTGATCAGCAGTTGATCGGCGACGGCCTGGTCCCCGGCCGGCCCGCCGCCGCGGGGCAAGAAGACGAAGCGGTGGCAGAACCGGCTGGCCCGGTGGATGTTGAACGTCGCCCGGGTGTCGACCCAGACCTGCAGGCCGTCGCTGTCTTCCAAGCGGGAATCGCGGCACCACGGAAGCTGCGTCTTGCCTTCGACCGTTACCTGCCAGGCGATGCCCGACGGGCTCCAGGCCATGCGCACGTCGGCGAACGGCCGCTGGCCGTCTAGCTCCGCAAGCGACGGCAGCCAGTAGCGTTCATCGAGTGAGAAGCCGGCGGCATCGAGCTTTTCGGCTCGTTTCACGTCGGCCGAGAAGCGAAAAAACTGCCGCGGCGGCAAGAGCGAAGCGTCGAGAGGTTCAGCGTCAGACATCGCAGCCAAGCAAGTGGGATGAAACCGCCGCGCCCCAACGATCCCCTAGCCGCGGGGCAACGCCCCCGCCGGCCCGCCTGCGGCGCGGCGCGTACTCCCGCCCGGCTTGCTCTCATCGGCGGCGAGCGGCGACTGGCGATCAATAGTCGCCGTCGGTCAGCGGCGGGTTCATGAACCGCTGCGCAAGCGGCAAGGTCTTCTCAAACGGAGCGCCCGGATTGTCGGCGTAGGCGGCCTTGAGCCCGTCGGGCGTCATCAGTTGCTGATAAACGCGGAAGTCGATGTTCTCGCGGATGTCGCGGGCGTTGCCCTCGCAGAAGGCGGCGATGAACAGCTCCGGGTGCTCGCTCGCCGGACGGGCGAACGCCGTGCCTTCGTCGCTGTACGGTCGCGAGGCGGCCGCCCCCTGGCGCAGGTCTCGGTTGATCGGCTGGAAGTCCTTGGGGCCGGGACCGGCCGGGGCGTTGCTCAAGCTCGGCAGCGGCCAGACCATGCCGAAGCGCTGCTCAGGGTTCAATACGATGTTCACCATGGCAGCGGTGAAGGGCTTGCCTGGCTGGGTGATCGGCTGCTGCTGAAGCGGCGCCAGCCAGGTGCAGAGCGTGCTGCCGATTTGCTCGTCCTTATGGACGTTCTCGGCAAGCAAGAGCGTGGAATTGGCGCCGTCTTTGACGTCTTTGCCCAATTGCACGGTCGGGCCCATGCGGCCTGTCCGCTGGTCGTGGCAGACGCCGTTGGCCTTCAGGTCGCTCGACATGCCGGCGTCGAGTTCCGCCGGGTCGGGCATGCCGCTGTTGACGACGTAGGTGAGGCTGCCAACTTTCGGATTGGTGCCGGCGTTGCTGGGGCAGACGAAGATCTCCAGCTTGGGCGGCTGGTTGTAGTTGAACGTGCCATCGTTGGCCAAGAGCTGGTCGCGGAGCGTCTGCTCATCGAGCGGGGCGAGCAGCTTGACCGTCCACGGAACGACCATCTTTTGGTTCGTGGCGAGCTTGATCTCGTCGGCCCAACCGGGGAAGCCGCCCTTGCCGCTCGTGGCGACGCTTACCATGGCCATCGCCAGTTGTTTCTGGTTGTTCGTGCAGGTCGCCTGGCGGGCCCGTTCGCGGGCCGCCTGTACGGCCGGGATGAGCAGTCCCATGAGCACGCCGATGATGGCGATGACGATCAGCAGTTCGACGAGCGTGAAGCCGCGACGAGTGGTGGACATGGCGGAGGTTCCTCTAACGCTTGCTCTGTTCCGATTTTTCAACAACGGCCCCTGCTGCCGACGATCGGCGAGGCGCTCACACGGCCGCAAGACGAGAGCTGGCCGGCCCGAAGCGCAGATCGCCGTCGACGCGTCAATTATCGCCGAAAGCCGCGAGAAAAGCCAGCAATGGTTCCGCGGCAAAGCCGAAGGGTTCGAGCCCCTTCCACTCCTACTGCAGCCCCGGGTCCGCGACCGGGGGCCCATCGCCGCACCATCCGCTCAATGCCGGAAATGCCGCCGCCCGGTGAAAATCATCGGCAGGCCGTGCCGATTGCAGGCGGCGATCACCTCCTCGTCGCGGCGCGAGCCGCCCGGCTGGATGACGGCGGCGACGCCCGCCGCGGCGGCCGGGCCGATCGAGTCGTCGAACGGAAAGAACGCATCCGAAGCGAGCACGGCCCCGCGGGCCCGCGGGCCGGCCTTCTTAAGAGCGATTTCGACCGAGTCGACGCGGCTCATCTGCCCGGCGCCGACGCCCACCAGCGCGCCGTCGCGGGCGATCACGATGGCGTTGCTCTTCACGTGACGGCAAGCCGCCCAGGCGAACTGGAGATCCTTGCGGAGGGCGTCCGAAGGATGTCGCTCGGTGACCGCGCGCCACTGGTCGGGGAGGTCGGGCAGGTCGTCGGCCGCCTGGCAGAGCATGCCGCCGTCGATGGGGCGCCACTGGGCGGCGCCGCGTCCCGGTTCGATCGCTCCCACGCGCAGTAGCCGGACGTTGTCCCGCCACTTCGGTTTCGTGGTGAGGATCTGCAGGGCTTCGGCCGTGAAATCGGGGGCGACGATGGCCTCGACGAACTTGCCCGGTTCGGACAGGAAGTCGGCCATGGCCGCGTCCACGGCGACATTGACACCGAGCACCGAGCCGAAGGCGCTGAGCGGATCGCCCTGCCAGGCCTTGGCGGCGGCTTGGGCGAGCGTCGCGGCGGTCGCGGCGCCGCACGGGTTGTTGTGCTTGAGGACCGCCACGGCCGGCTGCGGCAACGAGCGTACAACAGCCAGCGCCGCGTCGAGGTCGAGCAGGTTGTTGTAGGAAAGCTCTTTTCCGTGAAGTTGCTCGGCGTTGACAAGCGTGTGCGGGCCGGCGTCGCCCAAGGCGTAGAGGGCGGCGGTTTGGTGAGGGTTCTCGCCGTAGCGCAGCGGCGCGCGGTAGTTCAAACTCAAAGTGATGTTCGGCTCGTTGCTCAACCGCGACTGGTCGCTCAACTCCGCCGCTAGCCCCGACCTGGCTAGGTCGGGGCTGGAGTGGGCGGGCGCTGCGCTGTCGGCGCTGATTTGCGTGAAGTAGCGGGCGATGGCGGCGTCGTAGGCGGCCGTCTTGGCGAACGCGGCGCCGGCCAGCTCCCGCCGGAGGGCGGGCGTCGTGTAGCCGTGGGTTTCGACTTGCTTGAGAATCGCCGCGTACTGCGCCGGATCGGTGGCGACGGTGACGAACTGGTGGTTCTTCGCGGCGGAACGGATCATCGACGGCCCGCCGATGTCGATTTGCTCGATCGCTTCGTCGATCGATACGCCCGGCCGGGCGATGGTTTGCTCGAACGGATAGAGATTCACCGCCACCAGTTCGAACGTGAGAATGCCGTGCAACGCCAGCGCGGCCATGTCGTCGGCGTTGTCGTGGCGGCACAGGATTCCGCCGTGGACCTTGGGATGCAGCGTCTTCACGCGGCCGTCCATCATTTCGGGAAAGCCGGTGTAATCGGCGACGTCGCGGACCGGCAGCCCGGCCTCTTCGAGGTGGCGTCGCGTGCCGCCGGTGCTGAAGATCTCGATGCCGCAGGCAGCGAGCCCCTCGGCCAGCGGCAACAGGCCGGATTTATCGCTCACGCTGAGCAGGGCGCGCTGGATACGTGGAGAAGTCGTCATGGGCGGGGGGCGGGGTTCGGTGTTAGGGCTGTGCGGATGGGCGCTCCGGCCGCTCGTTGAGCGGCGGCTAGCGCACCGGCGGCTAATGCAGCGGCGGCTGGCGTAGCGGCGGCGAGTGTAGCCGCGGATCAACGAGCCGCCGGAGCGGCGCCCGAGCCGGCGCACCGCACGATAGCACTGCATGGGCCCGCCATCAACGCATGCGGCGAACCTTGCGGCGCACCGCCGCGTACAGCCGGCAGGATCTCGTTGCATCAGGCGGCGAGACTTCTCTGGCAGGAGGCCCTTCGCCCGGTTTGCAAGACCGGTCGGACAGCGCCGCCGTTGCCGTCGTCGTGGCGTCGGCGCAGTCGGTCCGTCCGGAAGAACCGGCGCGTTGCACATTACCGACTCGGCCTGTGGGTATTGCCGCAAGGGCTATGACGATCGTGGCGCGGCACGGTGTATAAAAAGGTGAAATCAAGCGCTGGCCCGTTTTTGACCGGGCATTGCGCGTGATCTATATTCACCTTGGCTGACGATATCGACCCGCTTCGTTAGCCAGTGTGAACGCATGGATGCTCACCCCGAAGCCCCGGACGGCTGTCGCGTGCGCCGACGCGCGAAAGCTTGGCCGCATGGCGCGCCCGAGCGACTCCCCCACTGCACGGAACGAGCAACTCATGCACTTCTGGGTCCCTCGGCTGCGACGCGGCGGGCTGCTACTGGCGCTGTCGCTGGCCTGGTTCTGGTCGGCGTCTTCGACCGCCACGGCGCAAGTTACCCGATCGTCCGATCCGGTCTTCGTTGCGCCCGAACTGCCGCCTGCTCCCTCGGTCGATAGCCTGCTGGCCGAAGGCGCCCGCCTGGAATCCCTCGGCCGCTGGGGCGAGGCGCTGTCGCACTACGAGGAGTCGCTGCGCCAATATCCTGAAAACGCGTCGCTCCAGGGCCGCGAGGACCTGGCGCGGCTCCATCTGAGCCTGGACCGCCGGTACGCCGATCACAGCTTCCGCCAGTCGCTCGACAGCCTGACGCCGCAGCAGGCGGCCGCGCTCTACCTGGAACTGGCCCGCAAGATCAACGCGCACTACGTAACCGATCCCCCTTGGCAGCGGCTGGCCGCGCGGGGCGCCGCGGCCGTCGATCTGGCGCTGGCCGATCCGGCCTTCTGCGCGGCGAACCGGTTGTCGGCGACGGCCGATCAACTGGCGCTGGTGCGCCGGCAGCTTTACCAGTTGACGGCTCAGCGGACGGTGAATCGGCCGGACGATTTGGCCGCCGTGGGGGGCGAGGCGGCGCGGCTCGTCGAGAGCGGCTGCGGCCTGCGTCAACAGGCCACGCTGCTGGAGTTCGTCACCGCCGCCGCCGGCGGGCTCGACGAGTATTCGACCTATCTCACGGCCGACCAGTTGCGGGACGTGTATTCGCAGATCGAGGGCAATTTCGTCGGGCTCGGCGTGGAGTTGAAGGCCGATTTCGGCGCCCTGCTAATCGTCCATGTCATCCCGGGCAGTCCGGCGGAGCGGGCCGGCATCAAGGACAACGACCGCATAACCGCCGTGGACGGACAATCGACCGCCCAGCTCTCGACCGATGAAGCGGCCTCGTTGCTGACGGGCGAGGAAGGCAGCTACGTCCGCGTGCTGGTGGAATCGCCGGGCCAGGCGGCGCGCGAGCTGCAGATTCGCCGCGAGCACGTCGAGGTGCCGAGCGTCGAAGCCGTGTGCACGGTCGACGCGGCGTTCGCCGAGGCGCGGGGCCTGAGTTTGACGGCCGAGCAACTGGCAGCCGGCGTGGCATACGTGAAGATTCCGGCGTTTCAGAAGACCACCAGTCGCGATCTGGACGCCGCGTTGTGGGACCTGCACGCCAAGGGGATGCGGACGCTGGTGCTCGACCTGCGGGGAAATCCCGGCGGGCTGCTCACCGCCGCGGTCGAGGTGGCCGATAAGTTCCTGCTGGACGGCCAGATCGTTTCCACCCGGGGCCGCAGCGCCCAGGAAGACTACAACTACCAGGCGCATTACGGCGGCACCTGGCGGGTGCCGCTGGCGGTGCTGATCGACGGCGACAGCGCCAGTGCGAGCGAGATCTTCGCCGGGGCGATCAAGGACAACGGCCGCGGCGTGATCGTCGGCCAGCGGTCGTACGGCAAGGGATCGGTGCAGGGCATTTTCCCGCTAGGCTACGCCGGCGCGGGGGTGCGGCTGACCACGGCGCTGTTCTACTCACCCAGCGGCCAGAAGATCAGCAAGAACGGCGTTACGCCGCAGCGCGAGGCGCCGGCCGCGTACAAGGTCGCCCGGCCCGTGGGCGGCGCCAGCGAGCTGAAGATCCTCGGCGCCGACCCGGTGCTGGAAGCGGGCATCCAAGCGGCGATCGAAGCGGCCAAGCAGCGCGTAGCCGCTCGTTAAGAACGGCGGCCCGCGGCGCCGCGGCGCAAGGCCTGCCTGAAGGCAGGTTGACGCCCGCGTTTTGCCGCCGGATACTTAGGTTTTCTCGCCGGTAAGGCGTCGCCAGGCGCCGGACCTTCCTCCGCTTTCTGGTTCGCTCCCGCTGGAGCGCGATGGGCCATGGCGTACGACGACGATGATGACTTGTTCGACCACGATTTCGACTTCGTGGACGATGACGACGAAGCGGATGAAGCGGACGAGGAGGACTCCGACGTCGAAGAGACGCCTAAGCCCAAGCCGAAGCCGCGCAAACAGCCTGCCGGGCGCGCCAAGTCCGCGAAGGAAAAGGAGCCCGCCAAGGGTCGAAGCAAAGCCGCCAAGGGGAAGGACCCCGCCAAGGAGAAGTCCGTAGAAAAGCCGGGCGACGACAACGGCGGCGCGGCGCGCGCCGCCAATAAGCCGAAGCCGGGCGCCAAGCGGGGTTCTCGCCGCAGCGAGTCGGAGGACGCGGCCGAAAGCGCCGCATCGTCCCCCGCCCCTCCTCCGCCTCCGCCCCTGGAGCCGGCGCCGGTGGGCTACATTCTGGGCGAAGATTCGCTGGAGGACGACGAACTTCCCGAAGCCGAAGCCGAAGCCGCGCCGGCGGCGGCCGAGGGCCCGCAGGCCGATCATCTGGTCCACATCTACGAGCACGGGGCGCTCAAGCGGACTATCGCCCGCAAGTTCACCGACGAAGAGGCGGTCAGCTTCGCCGAGGAGTACACGCGGACCAACAAGGCGTACGGCCGTTACGCCGTGGCGATGCCCGAGGACGAGGAGCCGTCGCCGACGTTCGCCGGGGCGGCCCGGGGTTGAACGGCTCGCCAAGCGAATGCTGACGCGGTGTGCGGCCGCCGGCGGGTGGCGCTGGCTTCTTTGCGCTACTTGCGCCGTAACGAGCGAGTGGCCAGCGGCGGCCGGCCGACCGATCGTTGCAACCGGCACGAGCCGATCCTTGCCGACGCCCGGCAACAAAGGCGGCGCGATTCCACCGCCTGGCACAATCATCGTGCGCGGCGCGTACGCAGCGGTTCGCCCGCCAAATCAGGCGGTCTGGGCGCCAAGGGCGCGTAGCGGCGGCTCGCGCCGTGGTACCATGGAAAACGCGCGCTTCCCCGCGTTGCTAACCTACTCTTTCACAACGGCGAAGCCTAGCATTCCAGATCGACGTTCGTCGTCTGTCCCAATCCGAGAACTGTCGTACGACTTGAGGCGCCTTGTATGACCTACCTGAATCGTTTGGCGTGGGCCGTCGCGGTCCTGGGAATCTCGATCTGCTGGCAAGCGACCGCGGGCGCACAAGAAGCAGCCGCCGATGACGCAGCGGCGACCGCCGAGGCAGAACCAGCGCCCGAGGCCATGCGCGCCAAGGAAGCCGAGGACGCCCTCGCCCAGGGCCGGCAGCTTGCCGCTGAGAAACGGTACAAGGAGGCGATCGCGGCCTACAACGCGGCGATCGCCGTGGAAAGGAACTGGGACGAGCCGCTGATCGCCAAGGGCGACGCGCTGAAGGAGCTCAAGGACTACGACGGCGCCATCAAGGCCTACACGCAGGCGCTGAACTTCAACTCCAACGCCGTGGGGGCCTACATCGGCCGCGGCGAGGCGGCGATGGAATCGGGGCAGATGGACATTGCCAGCAACGACTTCAGCATGGCGATGGAACTGGACCCCAATAATGCACGGCTGCTCTCCAATGTCGGCCACATCCTGGTGCTCAGTTCCGACCTGGTCGGCGCCGTGCAGCGATTGGACGACGCCCTGGCGCTCAACGACCAGGACGCCCGCGCCTATCGCGACCGAGCGATGGCGCATGCGGGCTTAGGCGAATATGAAAAGGCCGAAGCGGACGTCCGCCGGGCGATGGAAGTCGATCCGGCCGACTTCGAGAACTTCATGGCCGCGGCGAACGTCTTTTTGAACCAGAACAAATTCCAGGAAGCGATCGACGCCTTGAGCCGCGCCATCGAGGCGTATGTGCCGGAGCGGCCCGGCGATCCGCCGAAGTTCGTCGGCGGCTACCTGTCGCGGGCCGACGCCTACCTGAAATACGCCGAGAACGAAACGGACTCGGCCAAGGCGCAAGCCGCGCTACAGGCGGTCATCAATGACGCCGACGCCCTGCTTTCGACGTCGGAAGACAGGCCGGAGTCGGGGGCGGCGTTCTATTACAAGGGCCGCGCCCTGCGAGTGCTTCAGCGGTACAGCGATGCGGTGGCGGCGTTCACCAAGGCCATTCAGAAGGGGACGGCGCGGGACGCGTCGTACCTGGCCGACGCTATCTACTTCCGCGGCATCTGCTGGTACTACCTGGGCGAGGCCGAACTAGCCCGCGGGGATTTTGAACAGGCCTCCTCGACCGGCGGCGGCTATCAGGACCCGCGGATCTTCCTGTGGATCGGCTACACGCATCACACGCAGGGCGACTACCGCGCGGCGATCGATTCCTACAACGAGGCGATCGCCAAGGCCCCCAACCTGGCGCTGGCGCATGTCAACAAGGGCCGGGCCTACATGGACCTGGAGGAGTATCGCCGGGCGATTGAAAGCTTCAACAACGCCGTGCGGGCCGAACCGACCGTGGGCGAGCACTACTACAACGTCGGCTTCGCCTATATGAAGCTAGGCGAGCATAAGAAGGCCGCCGACTTTCTGAACCTGGCCCTGCAGCAAGACGATCCGCAGCCCAAGATGTACCGCCTGATGGCCAGCGCCATGCGCGAGCTGGGCCGCCAGCAGTTGGCCGCTCAGTACGAGGAGCAGGCCCGGCAGGCCGAGGCCCGGCAACAGGCTTCCGGCAGTTAAGCGGGGCGTCCGGCGCCCAGCAAGCCGCCGCGGGGCAACTTGGCCGTCGATCGACGCCGGCGCCGCCGCGTCAACCCATTTAGCGCGGCCCCGGGGCTGGGTTGCGCTTCCAACTGGGCGAACTGCCGGTTTGTCGGCGCTATTGCGGCTGCGCAGCCTCCTGGGGATGCGGTTTTCGCCCCCTTTGTGGGCGTCAGGGGCTTTCCTATACTGGACCGCAATTCACGGGGTCTCAGCAGCGCCCGCGGCGCTCGCCCCGCTCGTGTGCATGGTCGCTAGTTCGGAATACCCGCTGTGGACAGTTCGCCTCCTTCGTTTCTGAATCGCCACGACTTCTTAATTCGCCGACTCCATTCGCTGAGCGGGCTGATTCCGGTGGGGGCGTACATGGTGGTTCACCTGATGGTGAACGCCAGCGTGGTCAACAGCCCGGAGACGTTTCAGAGCAACGTGCTGAACATTCACCGGTTCGGCGGCGTGCTGCCGCTGGTGGAATGGACGTTCATTTTCATCCCGATATTGTTTCACGCCATCGTCGGCATGGTGATCGTGGCGGGCGGCTTGCCCAATACGCACAACTACCCGTTCGAGGCCAATTACCGTTACACGCTGCAACGGGCGACGGGCGTCATCGCCTTTTTCTTCATCGGCGTCCATGTCTTTCACATGCACGGCTGGTTCCACAACAGCGCCTGGATGAACTACGTGGTTCATCCCCTGGGGGGCGGGGTCTTTAAGCCGTACAACGCGACGAGCACCGCCGGACTGGCGCTGCAGAACTGGGTCTGGGTGGCCGTCTACGCCGTGGGCGTGCTCGCCTGCGTCTACCATCTGGCCAACGGCATTTGGACGATGGGCATCACCTGGGGCGTTTGGACCAGCGATGCCGCCCAGCGACGGGCCTTGTACGTCTGCGGCGCGTTCGGCGTGCTGCTGTCGGCGGTCAGCGCCCTGGCCCTGTTCGGCATGCGCGCCGCGGTGAACACGCCGGAGGAACTCGAAGCGGTGCGCCAGCGCGAGGCGCAGATTCGTGAAGCGAAGATCGAGTCGGGCGACATTCTGCCGGACGAGCATAAGATCGCCCAGCCGGCCGACTCGCATGCAGCGCAATCCGGCGCGAGCGGCGCGGACTAGCGATTAACCAAGAGATTCGCGCCATCGGCGCCAGGGGCCGGGCCTCGGCTCGCCGGCGCGACCAGAAAGGCGTGCGGCCAATTCAACATCGTCGATGGCGAAGGGCTGACGAGCTCGACGGCGAAGGGCTGACTGCGGCGCTGCGACGTTGCTATAAACCCCATCGGCTGGCCGGTCTGCCGCCGGCCGCCGCGGGTACGAGAGAATCTTGCTCAGTGGAAAAGCCATTGTGGGAGGCCTTGCTGGGGCCGATAACGGATTGTTCATCGCGGCGAAATCGGCGTCCGAGACGTTTCCCACAACGAACGTGTTGGGTTTTCCACGGAGTAAGGAAACCTGATTAAGAAAGACGAGAACATGGCAAAGCAGCGCGTTTTGGTGGTCGGAGGCGGGCTCGCGGGGTTGGCCGCGGCCATGAAGTTGGCCGAGGGCGGGACGAGCGTCGATCTGATGAGCCTCACGCCGGTGAAGCGGTCGCACAGCGTCTGCGCGCAAGGCGGCATCAACAGCGTCAACGATGTCACGCGGCAACAGGGCGACAACGAGTGGAAGCACTTCGACGATAGCGTCTACGGCGGCGATTTTCTTCAACACCAGCCGCCAGTGAAGGAAATGGCGGATTGGGGCCCGCGAATCATCGACTTGATGGACCGGCTAGGGGTCCCCTTCAACCGCACGCAGGAGGGCTTTCGCGACCAGCGCCGGTTCGGCGGCACGCTCTACAAACGGACCGCCTTCGCCGGGGCGACCACCGGCCAGCAGTTGCTGTACGCGCTGGATGAACAAGTGCGCCGCTGGCATGTCGCCGGCCGGATAGCCATGTACGAGGGCTGGGATTTCCTCAGTCCGGTGATCGACGACGAAGGCCGGTGCCGCGGCGCCATTGCCCAGAATCTCGTTACGATGGAAATCCGGGCCTTCCCGGCCGACGCCGTTGTGATGGCCGTCGGCGGCTGCGGATTGATCTTCGGCCGCAGCACGATGTCGATGGCCTGCACGGGCGCCGCTGCCAGCCGCGCGGCCCAGGCCGGGGCGATGTACGCCAACGCCGAATTCATCCAAGTCCATCCCACGGCGATTCCCGGCGCCGACAAACTGCGGCTGATGAGCGAATCGGCCCGCGGCGAAGGGGGCCGCGTGTGGGTTCCCCGCAAGCCGCACGATCCGCGCGATCCCAAGCAGATTCCCGAGTCGGAACGGTACTACTTCCTCGAAGAGCGCTATCCGAAGTACGGCAATCTCGTGCCGCGCGACATCGCCACGCGGGAGATTTTCAACGTCTGCGTCAATGAAGGCCTCAGCGTCGAGGCCGACCGGCAGTGCGTCTATTTGGATCTGACGCACATTTCGCGGGCCGAGCTCGATCGCAAGCTGGGCGGCATTCTTCACATCTACGAGAAGTTCCAAGGCGTCGATCCGCGGGAAGTTCCCATGAAGATCTTCCCGGCGGTCCACTACTCGATGGGCGGGTTGTGGGCCGATTACGAACGGACGGCCGCCGGCGGACTGGTCCCCGGTTCCCCGCGCAACCACCAGACGAACGTTCCGGGGCTCTACGCCATCGGCGAATGCGACTATCAGTACCACGGCGCCAACCGGCTCGGCGCCAACTCGCTGCTGTCGTGCATCTTCAGCGGGCTCGTCGTCGCTCCGGCGATTGAGAAGTCGCTGTCCTCGCTGAAGTCGTCCGCCCACGATGAAAAGCACGACCAACTGCTGCGGGGTCAGCGGGCGCTGCGGCAAATGGAGCACGATGCGCTGCTCAAGCGGCAGGGCGGCCGGGAGAACCCGTACCTGCTCCACCAGCAGCTTGGCGACGTGATGACCAAAGCGGCGACGGTGGTCCGCGAAAACAACCAGCTTCGCGACGCCATCGACAAGGTCAACGAACTGGCCGAGCGCGTGGAGCGCTGTTCGCTGTCGGACACCGGCGCCTGGACCAATCAGAACGTGCTGTTCACGAAGTCGCTGCGCGATATGTTTCCGCTGGCCAAGGCGATCCTCCACGGCGCCCTGGCGCGGGACGAGTGTCGCGGCGCCCACTACAAGCCGGAATTCGACATGCCGGGCATCGACGGCGACGCCAGCCCCGCCGACAAGCGCCGCCAGGCGGAGCGGTGGTGCGACGCGTTCGAGGAGAAGAATCGCAAGTTCCTCAAGTCCACGATCTGCAAGTTCGACGAGCGGGGCGAGCCGCAACTGAGCTATGAAGAAGTGGACGTCTCGCTGATCCCGCCGCGGCCGCGGCTGTACGGCCTGGTAGGCGCCGAGGTCATCGAGGAAGTCTGGAAGGAGCGGCAGGCCAGGCACGCCGGCAACGGCGCGGCGGCGAAGTCCTCAGCCGTCGCCGCGGGAGCCTAGCCCTCGCCCAGCAGGCTAGATGTCGAAGTTGGCGTCTGATGCACGACGCGGATACAATGCGCTAGATGAACGATTCGATCGATCCCGGTTTTCTGAGCGCGTTTTCAAGTCTCACGCCGGCCCAGCAGGCCGAGCTGATGGGCTATCTTAGCGCCCTCAAAGGAACTCCTCGAGGAACGCCGGGAAGAGACTTGCTCCAGTTCGTTGGCACGATTCCAAAAGAGGATCTGATAGCGATGCTGACGGCCATCGATGCGGACTGCGAGCAGGTTGACCGCGATGCCTGGTGACTATCTGCTCGACGCAAATATCGTCATCGCCATCTTCAATGGCGATCAAAGCGCCGTGGCTAACTTACGCCAGGGCACGGTGTTTCTGTCCACTATCGTGCTTGGCGAGCTGTACTACGGGGCGATTCAGTCGAGTCAATCTCTCGAAAACCAGAAGCCATTGAGCGACTTCGCGGATCGCTTTACTGTGCTGCCTGTCAGCCGCGTCACCTCGCTTCAATACGGCGCCGTGAAGGGTCAATTGCGCCGCATCGGCCGGCCCATCCCTGATAACGACATCTGGATCGCTGCATGCGCTCGTGAGCATGGTCTTATCCTGGCGACGCGAGATGAACACTTCAGCTACGTCGAAGGCTTGTCGGTGTCGCGGTGGTGAGTGGTTTTCTTTCTCCGCCAAGAGACGCGCAGAATCGATATGAATCGCCCATTCATCATAAGGTTCATTCTGCACTCCGTATTGATTGGAGTCGCGGCGGGCGCGACCCGTGCCGCCGAAACGCTTCCCGTGCTGTACGCCGACGACTTCGAGCACGGCATGGACCGCTGGCAGACGACCGATCCGAACCCGGCCATGCCGTTCTGGAAAATCGTCGATCTGAAAAACGCCGCCGGCGAGCCGACCAAGGCCCTCCGCGTGACCGGCATGAGCGACTACCAGCCGCCGCACCGGAGCCCGCCGAGCATTGCGCTCGTGAAAGGCATTCACGTCGGCGACTTTGAAATCACGGCCAAGGTGCAAAGCACGAACGTCAACGCCGGCCCGCATCGCGACATGTGCATCTTCTGGGGCTATCAGGATCCCGCGCACTTCTACTACGTCCACTTCGGCGCCCAGGCCGATCCGCACGCCTGCCAGATATTCATCGTCGACGGCGCCCCGCGGACGGCCATTACGCAAAAACAGGCTAAGGGCACGCCCTGGACCGAAGGTTGGCACACGGTGCGGGTCGTTCGCCGCATCGCCGACGGCGCCATCGAAGCCTATTTCGACGACCTAGACGAGCCGATGATGACCGCTTACGACACGGCGTTCACCTGGGGCCGCGTCGGCCTGGGCACGTTCGACGACCACGGCCACTGGGACGACTTCGAGCTCCGCGGCGCGGCCCTGAGCGAGCAGGAAATCGAGCAGGCGAAGGAATCGGCCCGCAAGCTCCGCGATTGATCGCCAGTCGCTTTGAGGGAGGTACGCGATCATGAGCAGCTTCCGCCTTGCGCTGGCGGCGACGATGTTCGCCCTCGCCGGCGGCGCCCGTTCGCACGCGGACGATTGGCCCCAATGGGGCGGGCCGCAGCGCGACCTCGTGTGGCGCGAAGCAGGCGTGGCCGCGTCGTTTGCGGCGGGCGAACTGCCCCGCGTCTGGTCTGCGCCTGTCGGTCCCGGTTATTCCGGACCAGCCGTCGCCGACGGCCGCGTCTTCCTTACCGACCGCATCGCCGAGGAGGATGTCGAGCGCGTCCTCTGCTTCGATGCGCACGACGGCCGGCAGTTGTGGAAACGCCAGTACCCGGCGCCGTATTCCATCAGCTACCCGCTCGGGCCGCGGGCCACGCCGACCGTCGATGGCGATCTCGTCTACGTACTGGGCGCCGTCGGGCATCTGCTGTGCCTGCGGGCCGGCAGCGGCGACGTCGTATGGCAAAAGCATCTGCCTGCCGACTACGGCACGAAGCTGCCGATATGGGGCATGGCGGCCGCGCCGCTGGTCGATGGCGATCAATTGATCGTGCTCGTCGGGGGCGCCGGCGGCGCGCTGGTGGTCAGCTTCGACAAGCACACCGGCCAGGAGCGCTGGCGGGCGCTCGACGATCCGGCCGTCGGCTACGCGCCACCGGTGATCTACGAGTTCGCCGGCCGGCGGCAGCTCATCATCTGGCACGCGTCGGCGCTGTCGGCCCTCGACCCGGCCACCGGGCGGGTCCTCTGGGAATTCGCCTGGCCGATTCGCGAAGCGCTCACGATCGCCATGCCGCGCAAGGTGGGAAACCGGCTGTTCGTCACGGCCTTCTACGAGGGACCGCGCATGATCGACCTGGGGACCGACGGCATGTCGCCCAAGAGCGTGTGGAACGTGCCGGTCGGCAGCGACACCAGCAATCGCAGCATTCATTCGATCATGCCGACGCCCATCGTCACGGAAGAACTGGTTTTCGGCATCAGCAGCTACGGCCAGCTCCGGTGCCTGGAAACAGCCACCGGCGAGATGGTGTGGGAAACCCGCCAGCCGACGGGCGAAGGCCGCTGGTGGAACGCCTTTCTCGTCCCGCACGGCGAGTTGAGCGGCCGGCGGGTGTATCTGGCCAACGAACAGGGCGAGCTGATCGTCGCCCAGATGTCGCGCGACGGTTATCGCGAGCTGAGCCGGGCGAAGCTGATCGAACCGACGCAGCCCATCCAGCGCCGGATGACGGTGTGGTCCCACCCGGCGCTGGCCATGCGGAGCGTCTTTGCCCGCAATGATCGGGAGCTGATTCGCGTCAGCCTCGAAGAGTAACGCCCGCCCGCCCCGCGACGCGCTCGGCCTCCGCATCCCTCGGCCGCTTGCGGCTTAGCGCCTTTCCCCCAGTCGCCGTGGCCGAAACGCCGCGCCGCCACGTCCGCCGGCACACTGCGCACTGCCGTTCTTGGCGGCCTGAGCCAGGTTCTCTACAATCCACGAATCGCCTCGGACTAGCTTTCCCGGAAGTCGCCCCGCCTATGATCGCGCCCGCTCACGGCTCCCCGAAGCCGAACTCCTTTGAGGTTCGTATTCTCCGGCAGGATTCGCCCGGCCAGCCCAGCTATTGGCAGCGCCACCGCGTGACCTACGAGCCGGAGATGAACGTCATCAGCGTGCTGCAAAAGATCGCCGCCCAAGCGACCACGGCCGAGGGCAAATCCACCACCCCGGTGGCCTGGGACTGCAACTGTCTGGAAGAAGTCTGCGGCGCCTGCACGATGCTGATCAACGGCTACACCCGGCAGGCATGCTCGGCGCTGGTCGATCAGTTGCTCAAGGATCATCCTGAGGGCATCGAGCTGCGGCCCATGAGCAAGTTCCCCGTGCAGCGGGACCTGGTGGTCGATCGACGGCGCATGTTTCGCGCCCTGGAGAAGCTCGAAACGTGGATCGACGTCGACGATTACGTCGATCATGGGCCGGGTCCTCGTGAATCGCAGGAGTCGCAGGCGACGCGCTACCCGCTGTCGGAGTGCATGACCTGCGGCTGCTGCGTCGAGGCCTGCCCGCAGTACGCCAAGGTGGAAGTGGATCGCCGCCCCGGCGAAAGCGACGAGGACTATCGCCAGCGGCAGAATCAGGCGTACGATCAGTACTTCGTCGGCCCGCACGCCATCAGCCAGGTGATGCTGATGAACGGCCACCCGACCGGGGCGATGCAGGCCGGCAAGCGGCTCGACGCGCTGATGGGTCCCGGCGGCATCCAGGTGTGCGGCAACGCCCAGAACTGCGTGGCCGTCTGCCCGAAGCGAATCCCGCTGACCCGCTCGATCGCCCGCGCGGGCCGCGCCACGACGAAGCGCTGGCTCACCCGCTGGTTCGATCGCTAAGCTGCCGCCGGGAAGCGAGCCATTCTTCCGCGACGCGTCTCAGTCGCACACGCCGTAGCGGGCGAAGTTCGGCTTGGGCAGCCCATGGCTGAACCGCCGTCGCCGCTGCTTCTCATGACGGAATTGGCGTTTTATGGCCGACTGTGGGTAGACTGTAGCGTCGCGTCGATCGCGGCGCGTTTCCCGTCTTGCCAGCGGAGGACCACGATGAAGGCCGCCGTCTTGTTGCTCGCCCTCCTCGCCCCTTTCCAATTCGCCCCAGCCGCGCAGGCGGCGAAGATCTACGGCATCGCCGAAGGCGCCGGCGCCCAGAGGCTGGTGACCTGGGACTCGGCCAACCCCAGCGTGCTGCTGTCGGACGTGCCGATCACCGGCCTGCCGCCCGGAGAAACCATCCGCGGCATCGACTTTGATCCGGATTACTTCCCCGGCAACCAGCGGCTCCTAGCGATCGGTTCTGGAAACGGACCGTTCGCGAACGTTTACCGCATTTACCCCTCGCTGCAACATGCCGGCATGCTTCCGAAGAACCCATTTATTCCATCACCGGCTCCGGCCTTCGGGCAGGTTTACGGCATCGACATACGGCATAGCCATACGATCCGCGGGGTCGATGATTCCGGACAGCTTTCGGCCTACGACACCACGTACAACACGGGAGGCGGTGACGGCCTAGTAGCGTACGCGGTTGGCGACGTCAACTTCGGCAAAGCGCCGCATCTGGTGCATTTTGCGGGCGACTACTTAGTTGACACAAGCATAGACGTGCTCACGAAACTCGCGCCGGGGGGAGGCGCGCCCGAACCGATAAACACTGTTGGGTCATTAGGGTTAGTCATAGATGACCTTGGCGCGATGGACATCGACGCGCCCAGCGGCGTGATGTACGCGGCGTTGCTACCTACCGGGCGTTCACACTCCAGCTTTTACACCATCAACGTGCAGACAGGCGCCGCCACCGAAGTCGGACCAATCGCGACGGGCGTTCTGATAACCGCCATTGCCGTCGAGCCGCCACTGCACGAGGTGCCTGAGCCGGGCGGCTCTCTGTGCTTGGCGCTTGGGACTATGGGCGCCGCCATGCTCTTTCTGGCAAGACGTGCGTCTCGCGTCTCGTCGTAGTGCAAACGCGGACGGAATGAGAACTCAAACCGGGCGATCTGGAAGCACTGCTACTCTTCGCGAAGCAGTTCAACCCACGCGACATCGATGTTGGCGCCGCTTATCCACACCTCTCCGTCGGCGTCGACTTGAGTGGCATCCAGGTGGCCATAGACCGTGTGCCAGTCGGCGCCGCTGATGGGAATGGAGTCAGACAATGCACCGCCAAAGACTTGAAGCGTCGAGGTGGCAGCAGTGGCTCTTAGTCGTATCGAGTAGTCAATGGGCTTCATGTTCTTACGCAAACCGGTGACTACCCAGCCGTTCGGAGTATCAGTCAAGCGATATACCCAGACATCCCTACCGAGTGCGCCATCGGCCTGACGACGAAATCGCAAGTCTCGCGCCCAGTTATTGGCTTGGCTCACGCCGCGACCGGGATACGCGCGGTAGACCGTAGCGTAGTAGTCGATCGCGCCGTCTCCGTTCGTATCGCGAGGAACCTGCACGCCGGTCGTGGCGATCGAACGTACGTTCGGGTCATACTCCATGTGCGGTTCGCCGTCGCGCAGCACCAGCGGATGGTCGGGCGCGTCGGCTCCGATCCAACGCACGCCGCCGCACACGTTGAACTGCGTGCCGGCGCAGTCGGCGACCACCGCCCACCGCGTCGTTCGATCGGACGTATTTTTGGTCACCCCCGAGACGCCGCCGCTTACCAGCGTCGGCATGGCGCCCGGCACGATGAAACCGAGGGGAAAGTCCCCAGGCCCCTCGGCCGTCTCCGTCAGCACGTGATCGCAATCGCCCAGGTAATTGTTCACATGCACGTTGTGGCCGATCATTGCCGTTTTGTCGCCGACCAGATTGGCGCCCGTCCCGAGGTACCGCGTAATCCCGCCGCCGTCGCCGCTTACGCCCCCCGTCCGGTGAATGTAGGAAGTCGTAGTTGGGTTCTTGAACAGGAGCGTCCGGCCGAAATCGTCGATTGCGTGGATGTACAAATAGCGGGCCGGTTCGTCCGGCTGATCCGGCTCGAACCGTACGACCGTTCGCACGTCGAAGTAATCGCTGAGTATGCGGGAACTGGGAAGATTGTCGAAATACACTGTGCCGCCGCCTTTGAGGATCGACCAGGTAATCGACGGCAAAAGCCGGCGCGGGTCGTCGTCCTTGAGATTCACGTCGGCGCCGAGCGGCGGATTGTCGTTGTTGTAATCCTGATCGCCGATGTTCGGCTCATAATCGGCGATGTATCCCGACTCGGCGTTGAGGCCGTGCACCTCGCACGACTCGAGGTTGGCGCCGACCACCCAGTGCCCCTCGCTCCACAATCCATAGATCGCCGCGGGAACAGGCGCTGAGCCCTGGATGCCGTACACGTCGATGACGCGTCCATTGTGGCCGCCCCGCCAGTTACGCGCCAGAAAGCGGTCGTTATGCCGGAACTCGCCCCCAACGTACCAGCCGCGAAACGAGCAATCCTCGAACGACGTATCGTAGCCCTTCGTGACTTGCCAGGCGAAGTTGCGGCCGTGCGGCTTGTTCAGATACCACCCGCTGTCCGGGGAGTCAGAGGGGTTGATTAAGTAGGCGCCGGCGAGGTGGTCAAAAAACGTGAAATAGCAGCCGCGGACATAGAGCCCGCGAATCGACGCACCGAC
>QEVI01000301.1 GCA_003576855.1 Planctomycetota bacterium | reverse complement strand
AAACCCCGAAACCAGCGAAGCCATGATCTACGCCGCCATGATCAGCCTTATGTCACGACGCTTGGTCAATGCAAAGTTCATTTGAAGACACGCTCTAAGCTGTGCAATCGTGGCGCGCACTCTGTCCGCGACGATCGTCACATCGCCAATCGCAAAGAACGGCAGCGCCTGCAACCGCCTCTCCAATAGCGCCGCCTGGTCCCAATCGTTGCCCGCTTGGGTCTGTTGCGTCGCCTGAGGCCCCTTCATCAGTCCTGGGTACAGTTCCAACTCGACGTTGTTGTATACCCATGAAAACTCCTCGAGCACTTTCGCGTAGGCCGCATCGGCGTCGAGCTCGCCGGCAGCCGTGTAGCCGTGCTCAATCCAGCGATTCCAGTCGGCCGCCGCCTGAAATTCCGTCGCGCCGGCCCCGCTCAGGCCGGCCAAGCTGACCATCCAGGGCGACGCGGAATCGGCGCGTGTAATGAGATCGTCGCGGCCATCGCGGTTGGCGTCCTGGACGAAGGTTTCCACGCCGACGCTGAAACCGGAGATGACGACGCCCGTTTGCAAAAAGGCGCCGCCTGCTTCGTCGTAGTGGAGCAGGCTCCACGCGCCGCCGGCCTGGCCAAGGACTTCGTCCTTGCCGTCGCCGTCGAAATCGCCGACCAGTCTCTGCGTTCAAGCGGGAGCTACGTCCACCGGGACGACATGAAAGACCGAGCTTTCGCCAACTATGAGCGACCAGGTATCGTCGACGGAATTGCGCACCAGGACATCGTCGCGACCGTCGCCGTGGAAATCGCCGACGGTGAAATCGGTCCAATGAAACGCCGCTCCGGCGGACGGTAAGTTCCCCCAAACGCTCTGGTCGTAGCCGAGACCGAGATCCGCAACGACGCTGAGAGTACCGGCCGCCGGATCGAAGTAGAGACCGTCGGGCCGATGGTCGCCGTTAAAGTCGCCCGCGGCGACTTTGCCTTCTGGCTCGTCATCATCCAGAATGGCGACCGTCACGGCGTGGGGGGCGTTCACCGCTGCGCCGCCGAGCGCATGTTCGACGATCACTTGGAACGTCTCACTGGGCTCGTAGGTTTTATCGCTCGTAATGCCGACGATGATCGATTTGCTCGTATCGCCGGGACCGAAAATCACCCAGCCCGAACCTTCGGCGAAGTCGCTGCCGGCGATGGCGGCGGCGTTCGCCGTTGTGTAGCGGAGAGCGACTGTCCCGTCGCTGCCGCCGGTGCGGACGACGGGAATCGACGCCGTCCCGGCCGACTCGTTGACGCTCGCCAGCGCCGTCCCCAAGGCGAGCACGCCCGGCGCCGCCGCTGACCCGAACTGCAGGTCGCCGTTGGTGTGGAGCCACTCCTGCTGCCAAAGCCCCGGCATGACGCCGATTCCCTCAAGCCATGTGCCGGTCGAAAAGACATCGACCGCTTCAGCCTCGTGGAACACGCCGTCGACGCCCACGCCGTCGATGCGGACGTTACGGTCGACGCCTCCGGCCGTGTTGCCGTCGTTGACATAGCGGACGACGACGTCACCGATGTCAACTGGCGCGGCGAACGTATGGAACAACGACTGGAAGTCGCCCGCGTAGGCGTTGCCGCCAATGTTGCTGAATGTGGCGGCGACCTGCCCGCCGATGACGAGTTCCAATTCTTCTTCGCCGGTGACGCCCGCGGCGCGGACTTCGAGCGTCGAAGGCCGCGTCGGGGGCGGGAAGTCTTTCAAGACGACATTGCGAAACGAGCTCGCGCCGCCGCTCGTATTGAAAAAGATCCGCGTGAGGGTCGCCGTCGAACTGCCAGACAGCGCCGCTCCGATCGGCACGACGTACTTGACGTAGCCGTCCGAGGCGGGCGCGCCGCCGGCGACCGACTGATAGCTGTTCGGCAAGACGCCGGCCCCGGCCGAACGGAACTTGGTGTTGCTGGGTTGGCTGCCGTCATTCCAGGGAGTGTCATCGACGTCCCAGCCCACCGCATGCAGATAGCCAATCGCGTCCGCCTTGAATTCAAGTTCCAAAACCGACGAGCTGGTGACGGTGTAGGAGGGCACGGGAAGGGATTGATAGACCACGCCGGTTTGCGTCAACACGCCTCCCGTGACGCTGGCGCCGCCGAACGGCGCTTCGTAGAGCTCAATTCCCGTAAACGACGCCCAGTTGGTCGTGTTGGCCGGCGCCGGCAGTTGAGTGCCAGCGAAGTGGCTTTTTGTGAATCAGCCCGAACACCAACCGGCCCGCCGTGCCCGTAACGGAAGACCCGAGGGGCGCATCGACGTCCAGATAGCTAGACTGATGGGATTTGGTAATCCGCGCATACGAGTAGTAATCGACCCCGGCGTTGGACGTGTGGTTGCCTGAGCTCGCGCTCTCCCAGCCAAAAACATAGTCGGCGATCTGGGCATTCGTAGCGCCATCATAGGCGGCAGTGAGCATCTTCGCCCGCAGCCTGGTGTTGGGCGTAATCGTGTAGTTGGGAATCTGGAGCGACGTAACAGACGTGCCCCACACCGTTACCGCGGTAGGATGGGGATCGTTCGAGGGGTAGGTGGTCATGCCGCCGTTATACGTCGCGCCGCCAATGGCGTAGCTGTTAAGAGCAGTCGGGATGGTCACCGTAGTCCCAAGCGGCGCGGGAAGATTCTGAGGTTGATTAGGCGTTACGCCGCGCAGCGAGACGGCCTGAAAAGCGGCTTCACCGGCCGCATATTGGAAAAATCCGTTAGTATGCAGCCACTCGCTCCGCTTGTAGCCGGACGTGACCCCTTCGCCTTCGATCCAGACGCCAGTGCAGTAGACAGTCGGGGCTTCGGTCTCGTACCGCAGCCCATTAATAATCGTTGCGTCGACTCGCAAGTTACGGTCGGAACCGTTGACAAACGCATCGTTCGTGAATGCGACGCGAACATCGCGGGCCGCCGTCGCCGCTGGGTGCACATAGGTAAAGGTCTGAAACACGCCGTTGGCCGCATCGCCGCTGACATTGCTAAACGTGGCCACCGCCTGCCCCGCGATTAGCAGTTGCATGTCCTCCTGGCCGGTTTGCCCTGCGGCGCGGATCTGGATGATCGTTCCGCCGGCGGCGTATTGAAAAAAACCGTTGGTATGCAGCCACTCGCTCTGCTTGTAACCGGGCGTGATTCCTTCGCCCTCGATCCACGTGCCGGTGGAATGAACGGTCGGCGACTCGGTGTCGTACTTCACGCCGTTCAAGGTGATGCCGTCGACGCACAGGTTGCGGTCGCCGCCGGCGGCGGTGTTGCCATCGTTCACGAAGGCGATGCGGATGCGGTCGAGTGATACGTCGGCCGGGCTGGAATAGCTGAACGTCTGGAACTGTCGCGTGGCGTCCAGCACGTGCGTGGTCGTCCAGTTGGCGACTGCTACGCCGTCGATGTGCAGCTCAAACTCCTCCGTGCCGGTGTTGCCGGCGGCGTGGACGGCGACGTTTGTCGCCATGAGTAGCCGATCTTCGAGCGATTCAAACCGCGAAAACCGTGTGAAACGCCAAGCGGGTTTATCGCGGAGCGGCGCAACGCGGCGAAATCCGAGTTTGGCGAGCGTTCTATTCCAACATGAGGGAACATGGCGCATAGCAAGCCCTTGCCTTGAGACTGCGTGGACGTGGTGCAAACCGCCGCGCGCTTTACGCCGTCGGCGTGCAGGAGCGCCAACCATGCAGAAAGACGTGCGAAGAGTCGAGGCCGTCCGTCCTCGGTGTACGTCAGAGTCGGCTCCGTCTGACAAGCTACGAATCGCGCCGACCGATTACGCTCGCTCCAGCTTACTTCGTGGTCGACGTAATGGAGATACGCACGTCCTTTATACAGCCGTGAGACGAATCTGCAAGCAATGCTTCAGGTCTTTCCATCGCCGCCGATTCGCCCCCGATTGGGACGCCGACCATCAACCTCGCATCGAGGTCGTCGGCGAAGCAAAGCTTATCCTTGCGCTACTCGTCCGCCGCCAGTCAGCGCCCTAGGCTGCAGGCTCGTGCTTTGGGCGTGAGATCGACGCGAATTCGACGCGACGGCCGGAAGGCGCGAAAGAAGTCGCACGGCTACCGGCGTCGCCGCCTGGCCGAAGAGGGCCACCAGTCGCATTAACCGGTACTTCGGGCCGGGACATGCGAACCGCGGCTCAGTTGGGCGACGGCGGCGCGATCGCGAAGAGACGATGGCACAGCGCCGCGCGAACCGGAAAAAACGCAAGAGCCAGCGGTGGGAGTCGAACCCACAACCCCCGCATTACGAATGCGGTGCTCTGCCAATTGAAGCTACGCTGGCGATCGCGACGCGATTCCGCGGCGGCTCCGCGTTAAGCCGGCCCCGCGGCGATCTGAACAAGCTAATTATTGTGACGACGATTGACCAAAGTCGTCAAGGCGCCTGATGCCCCGATGCCGCCGAATTTCGGCGCTTCAACGCCGTGGCGCGAAAACTCGCCGAACCGTCGCGCGATTAATCGTTGACCCCCGTCGGCGGCGGTGGAAATAATCGCGGCGTCGCTGCGTGGTCGTCAACAGCCCGTCGGCCTGATCCGTGCCCATCATCCGCCATCTTGAGCAGCTTCCTGCGTCCGCCCGGGGCGGGGCGGTGGCGATCGGCAACTTCGACGGCGTCCACCTGGGCCATCGCCGGATCGTCGAGCGGCTGCTGCAGCGGGCCGACGAGGTCGGCGGGCCGGCGATCGTGTTTACGTTCGACCCCCACCCGGCGATGCTGCTCAGGCCGGATGAGTGCCCGCCGCCGCTCACCTGGACGGAGCGGAAGGCCGAGCTGTTGAAGGAACTGGGCGTCGACCGGATCGTCGCGTTTCATACCGACGACGCGTTTTTACAGTTGTCGGCCCGCGAGTTTTTCGACCGGATCGTCGTCGGCGCGCTTGCGGCGCGGGCGATGGTCGAGGGGCCGAATTTTTTCTTTGGGCACAATCGCGAAGGAAACGTCGAATTGCTCCGCGCGCTGACCGCCGCACGGGGAATCACGCTCGACGTGGTGGAACCGGTGTCGCTCGACGGCCAGCTTGTGTCGAGCTCGCGCATCCGCCGGTTGGTCGCCGCGGGCGACGTTTCGGCGGCCGCGCGGATGCTGACGCGCCCGTACCGCATTCGCGGCATGGTCACGCACGGGGCCGGCCGGGGCGCGACGCTGGGCTTTCCGACCGCCAATCTCAGGCTGGATCCGGCTTGCGGCCTCAAGCACGGCATTTACGCCGTGCGCGTCGACAAGGGCGGCAGGCGCTATGGCGGGGTGGCGAGCTTCGGACGCCGTCCGACCTTCGACAACGGCGCGCCGCTGCTCGAGATC
>QEVI01000300.1 GCA_003576855.1 Planctomycetota bacterium | reverse complement strand
CCAATGTCCTCCGCCGATTCTGGAAACAACGCCCCAAGCGACTCCCCCGCTGCCGTTGCTACCACACCGCCGCGTAAAAACAAAGTGCGACTTGCACCCGCTCGGTAACAACGCACACCACGCTCGCGCCGGCGCTGGAGGGAGATGCATCTTCCCAGATCAGCGTGGCCGCCCACCGCCTAGCCGTATCGTGGGCGCAGCCTCTCGCGGGAGCGAGAGGGCTACCTTTTCGAAAAGGCTACACTAGCGCCGCCAGGTCGTCGCCGAGTGCGAGCAGTCGCGCTATAATCAGTCGATGCCTGCCAGGATCGCTACTGATTGCTGGGCGCTGAAAGCCGCCGCCAGATTCGCCGGCGTGGCGTGGGCCATCGCGTGCCTTGCGCCGCTCGGGCAGGCGCAAACACGGCTGGGCGAGACGGAGATCGTCTTCGCCACGAGGGACGAGGCCGCGGCGTTGCTGTCGGCGCGCGACGACTTCGTCCAGCGGATGAGCCCCTTCGACCGGGCGGCGCGCCTGAAGACCGACGCCGAGGTCTCCGAGCAGCAGTATCTCCAGTTCGTCGCCCGCAACGTCCTGAGCTGGGAGGACGAAAACCGCGAGAAGATGCACCGCGTCGTCGCAGCCGTGGCGCCGCAAATCGCCGAACTGCGACTGCCGCTGCCGCCGAAGATTTACCTCGTCCGCACCAGCGGCGAGGAGGAAGGCGGCGCTTTCTACACCCGCGGCGCGGCGATCGTCTTTCCGACGAAGCGACTGGCCGACAGCGCCGATTCGCTCGCCAAGGCTTTCTGCCACGAGCTGTTTCACGTCCTTTCGCGGGCCCAGCCCCAGTTGCGGCAAGCGTTGTACGGCGCGATCGGTTACCAGCCGTGCAACGAGGTGGATTTGCCGGGCGACCTGGCCGCGCGAAAGATCACCAACCCCGATGCGCCCCGCATCGACCAGTGCATCGAGCTCGCCATCGACGGCCAGCAGCAGTGGGCAGTGCCGGTCCTCTACTCGCGGAGCCGGCAATACGACCCGCGGCAGGGCGGGAGGTTCTTCCGTTACCTCGAATTCCGCTTCCTGGCCGTGGAACGCGATGCACAGGGCAAGGCGTCGCCGCTGCTGCGCGACGGGCAGCCGGTGCTCATCGAGCCGGACGAAGCGGGCGGCCTGTTCGAGCAAATCGGCCGCAACACGCAGTACATCATCCACCCCGAAGAGGTGATCGCCGATAACTTCGCGCTGCTCGTTATGGGCAAGCGAAACGTCGAGTCGCCGGACGTGATCCACAGAATCCAGCAAGTTCTCAAGGATCGTGCGGCCGCGTATCCTGAATGAGAGTCTCCGGGCCTCTTCGCGAGGACGGCTAACCGTTATGGATCACGCAGAACCTTTCCCATGCCTGATGGTCCGCCGTAGCGCCGCGGGCGAGACGGCATGCGGCGTCGCAGAGGCGACCATTGACCAACTTCCTCCCGGCGAGGTGATCATCGAGGTCGCCTGCTCGTCGCTCAATTACAAGGACGCGCTGGCCTGCCGCGCCCATCCGGGCATCGTCAGGCAATTGCCGCACGTGCCGGGCATCGATTGCGCCGGCCGCGTCGCCGAGAGCACGTCGGCCGAGTTCCTGCCCAGCGACCCGGTGCTGGTCACGGGCTACGGCCTGGGCGCCGACCAGTGGGGAGGCTACGCCCGCTACGTTCGCGTGCCGGCGGAGTGGATCGTTCGCCTGCCGCCCGAACTGACGCCCGAGGAAGCCATGACCTACGGCACGGCCGGCTTCACGGCGGCGCAGTGCCTGATGGCCATCGAAAAGCACGGCATCGCGCCCGATCGGGGCGAGGTCGTCGTCACGGGGGCGACCGGCGGCGTCGGCTCGATCGCCGTGGCCCTGCTGGCGAAGCTCGGCTACCGCGTCGTCGCCGTCACCGGAAAACCGGACGCCGCCCACGCGCTCCAGCAACTCGGCGCCCAGCGGATCATCCCCCGCAGCGATGTGGACGACTCCAGCAATCGCCCGCTGCTCAGCGCCCGGTGGGCCGCGGCGGTCGACACCGTCGGCGGCAACATCCTGGCCACGCTGCTGCGCAGCACCATGCATCGCGGCTGCGTGACGGCCTGCGGCCTGGTCGCCGGCGAGCAACTGGCGCTCACCGTCCATCCATTCCTGCTACGCGGCGTCGCCCTGTTCGGCATCGACTCGGCCAAGTGCCCGCGCGACCAGCGGCTGGAAGTCTGGCGGCGGCTGGCGAACCCCTGGAAGCTCGACCTGGCGGCCATTCGTCGCGAAATCACGCTGGCAGAACTTCCCGCTGCGGTCGAAACCATGCTCGCCGGCAAGTCCTTCGGGCGGGTGATCGTCCGGCCAACCGTCTGAGGGCGATCGCGGCGCCGATGCCGCCGGTCGCCCCAGCCAGCAACGAATGACCCGCACATCTCGCTCAGTCCTCGGCGTCGTCGGCATCCTTGGCTGCGTCTGTTTCACGGCGGCGCATCAGCGGACGCACGCGGACGACGCTCCGCTTCCCACGGCCGAGCAGCTCAGCCGGCGAGTCACCATCTATCGCGACCAGTTCGGGCTGGCCCACATCATCGGCGAGGACGACCAGTCTACGATCTTCGGTTTCGGGTACGTGCAAGCCGAGGACTATTTTTGGCAAGTGGAAGACGCGTACATCCTGGCGCTGGGCCGCTACAGCGAGGCCCATGGCCCGAAGGGGCTGAATTCCGATTTGCTGAATCGGGCCTTTGAGATCGTGCCGCGGAGCCAGCGCGACTTTCCCGCGCTCGACCAGACCTCGCAGCAGCTCTACGCCGCCTTCGTGAGCGGCGTGAATTACTACCTCCAGACGCATCCCCAGACGCGACCGCGGTTGATCAAGCGCTTCGAGCCCTGGCATGTCCTGGCCTATTACCGCCACGTGGCGCTGGAACTCACCTTCCGGCTCACCGGCCTGGCGGATGATTTCCTGCCGCGGCGCAACCCGCACGTGTGGGCGGCCAGCGGCTCCAACGGCTGGGCCGTCAGCGGCGTACGCACCGCCGCCGGCCACCCGATGCTGCTGGCCAGTCCCCACATGCCCTGGTTCGGGTTCTCGCAGCTCATGGAAGCGCACCTCCACAGCAAGGGAGGCGTCGAGGGTCAGCCGTGGAATTTCACCGGCGCCGGCTTCTATGGCAGCCCCATGCCGGCGATGGGGCATAACGATCGGTTGGGATGGACGCTGGTCACCAACTACCCGGACGTCGCCGACCTGTGGCGGGTCCGATTCTCCGACCCCAGCCGGCCGTTGGCTTACCAGTACGGCGATGACTTCCGCCTGGCCGACGAGTGGACCGAGACCATCGCCGTCCGCAAGGCCGGCGGCGTCGAACACCGGCGCCGCGTGTTCCGCAAGACCCACCACGGACCGATCGTCAAGGACGAAGGCGGCGGCGCGATGCTCGCGGCCCAGGTCTCGGGCCTGTTCGAGGCCGTACCGTTGCGCCAGGCCCTGCGGATGGTCAAGGCGCGGAATCTCGCGGAATTCCGCACGGCGCTTGCGCCCATGCAGATGCTGTACATGAATCTGCTGTACGCCGATTGCGACGGCAACATCTGGTATCTGTACAACGGCCACATCCCGCGGCGCAATCCCCGCTTCGATTGGTCGCAGCCCGTCGACGGCGCGGACCCGGCCGCCGAATGGCTCGGCGTCCACGAGCTCGACGAGCTGCCGCAGGCGCTCAATCCGGCCGCCGGCTTTCTGCAGAACTGCAATTCGACGCCGCTAATGGTCACCGACGGCGAGAACGCGCGAGCCGAGAGCTTTCCGCCATACATGATTCGAGACATTAACGTCCGCAATCGCCGCGCGCTGCGCTCGCTCGACATCCTCCGCGGCATGCATAAGGCGACGTTCGACGATTGGCAAGCTGCGGCGTTCGACGCCGACGTCTATTGGGCGCGGCAGGAACTCCCCAAATACGCTGCCGAATTGGAACGCCTGCGAGCCAGCGACCCCCGGCGAGCAAAGCAAGTCGAGCCGTACCTCGAACACCTGCTCGCCTGGGACGGTCGAATTACGGCCGAGTCAACGGCCGCCGCGCTGTGCACCGCCTGGTACGAACTGCTCTACGGGCCAGGATATCCGGGCGAACAGATGCGGCCCCAGTTCGCCGGTCGCCCGGCCGAGCAATTGGCCGCGTTGGTTCGCGCTGCCGAAACGCTGGTGGACCTGCACGGCGACTGGAGAATCCCCTACGGCGAGTTGTATCGCGCACAGCGGGTAACCCGCGTCGCCGACCTCATCGACGCTCGATTCGTCGAGAGCGGGCCCAGCCTGCCGGCGGTCGGCGGCCACGGGCCGATGGGCGTCGCCTTCACGCAATACTTCACGCCGAGCATCAGCGTGCCGCTGGTGATGACCCAGAAGCGGCGGTTCGCCCTGGCCGGCGCCTCGTACATCGGCGCGTGGGAGTTCCCACCCGACGGCGCCCGCGGGGCGAGCGTCGTGCAATTCGGCGTCAGCGGCGACCCCGCATCGCCGCACTACTTCGATCAGGCCAAACTGCTTTCCCAGCGAAAACTCAAGACCGAGCACTTCACCGAACAACAAGTTCTGCATCATGCCGTGCGAAGCTATCACCCCGGCGACGAGCGGCCCTGACAACGCCGCCGCCCGACAAACCCTTCCCCCGCGCATGCCCCTCATTTAGCCGCGGCGTTCACGCCGCGCAATACCTGGTGCACGCCCCCCATTTCACTGCCGTCGCTGCGCAAACAGCCAATCCCACAGCAGGCGATTGTTGAACGTCTCGGTCCACGAGTCGTGGCCGACCCCCTCGTACTCGGTGTAAATGACCTTCCCGCCCGCGGCCTGCAGCGCCTCGACCATCTCGCGCGAGCGCTGCGGCACGACGATCGGATCGTCCGCTCCATGGAACGCCCACACGGGCGTTCGCTTGAAGGCGTCCGCCCCTTTGGCGTCGCCGCCGCCGCAGATCGGCGCCGCCGCCGCCAGCAGATCGGGCTTCCGCTGAAGAATATCCCACGTGCCGAAGCCGCCCATCGACAGGCCCACGCCATAAATGCGGCTCTCGTCGATGGGGAACTCCTGCTTGAGCCGCTCGATAATCTCCAGCACCGCCCGCATCGCCGGGCCCGCGTCCTCGGGCATCTCATGCGTGCGACCGTCCCAGGGAACCTCCACCCATTTGCCGTCCGCGGGACACTGCGGCACGAGCACGAACGCCGGATGCCGCCGGCGCAGCGCTTCGTCCGCGAAGTTGCGGCCGCCATGCACGAGCTGCCGGCGGTTGTCGTCGCCCCGCTCGCCGGCGCCGTGCAGAAACAAGACCAAC
>QEVI01000299.1 GCA_003576855.1 Planctomycetota bacterium | reverse complement strand
ACGAACATCCATCCTAACGCGGAACTCGGCAAAGGCTAGATGCCGCCTCCGAGGCGCCGCTCGTCAAATATAGCCGGCGGGGCCCAAAAACGCCGAATCGGCCAGAACAGCTAACTGCTTTCGATTATTCGGGTTAGAGCGATTATGCACCCTAGTACTCAAGTGCGCCGCTCACCCACCAGAGGTAGGCCACGGGGCCGGCGAAGAGGATCGAATCGAGCAGGTCCAGCACGCCGCCAAAGCCGGGCAGCCACTCGCTGGAATCCTTCACCCCGGCGTCGCGCTTCAACAGCGATTCGCCAAGGTCGCCGAAGAGTCCAGCGATGGCCACGGTGAGGGCATAAACGCACGCCGCGGCGAAGTACGGTGCGTCGAACCCGCCTCGAGCGATCCAGGTCAATCCGCCAGCGGCCGCTAGCGTGGCCACGAGAATGCCGCCGACGGCGCCTTCCCACGTCTTGCCGGGACTGATCAGCGGCGCCAGCTTCCGGCGACCCGCGCTGCGACCAACGAAGTATTGGCACGTGTCGCTCAGCTTCACAGTCGCAATCATCGACAACAGGGGAAACAAACCGCTCCAGCCGGCGACCATCGTGGGCGGCATGACGATTCGCAACTGGACGAGCATGCCAACCAAACCGCCGACGTACAGCACCATGACCGCCAGATGAGCCACGCCGGCGGCGGCATGCCCGGGCGCCTGATAGCGCCGCATTTCGCTGATGAACGCGTCCATCAGCGCCAGGGTCACGCCGAGGGCCAACCACCCCAGGTTGCCCAGCGCCAAGTTGAACTGCAATTGCGGAAAAAAGACCGGCATTGCGCTGAACGCCACCGGCATCACCGCGGCGACGTAGGCGCTGGAGGCGGAGGCCTGGATCCCGCGTCGCCGGCCGAGACGGAGCATCTCTCCGGCGGCCAGCAGGGCGGCGACGGCCGCCAGGGCCGCCAGGTAGGCGCCTCCCCGCTGGGCATGTGCATCCAGCCAGCATATGCCTGCCAGGGCGGCAATGAGCAACGCGCCGATCGCAAGTCGCCAACGTAGCACGCTTCTCAAGGCCTCGGATCGTTCAGTCCGCCGAACTTTCGATTGCGGTAGGCGAAGCTGGCGATGGCGTCGTGGAGGGCGGGTTCGTCGAATTCGGGCCAGCACCGCTCGGTCACCCAAATCTCCGCGTAGCTGATCTGCCAGAGGAGAAAATTGCTGATGCGCATTTCGCCGGCCGTACGCACCAAGAGGTCGGGGTCGTCCAGGCCGGCGGTGTAGAGGTGCTCGGCGACGACCCGTTCATTGACGGCGTCGGCGCTGAGCTGCCCCGCGGCGATCTTGCGGCCGATCGCCCGCACGGCGTCCACCACTTCGGACCGGCCGCCGTAATTGATGGCGAGGTTGAGCCGCATGCCGCTGTTCGACGAGCTCATCTCCACCGTCTTATCGAGCTCCTGGAGCACCTGCGCGGGGATGCCTTCGCGGCGGCCGATCATGCGGACGCGGAGGTTGTTTCCCATGATCGTCGTGCGCTCCTCGATCATGTACTGTTCGAGCAAGTGCATCAGGAAGTCGATTTCCGTCTGCGGGCGTTTCCAGTTCTCGCTCGATAAGCAGTAAAGCGTAAGCTGCTCGACGCCGAGCCGGGCGCACTCTTCGGTCGTGCGGCGGACGCTGGCGACGCCGCGGCGATGCCCTTCAATACGAGGCAAGTTTTGCCGCTGGGCCCAGCGACCGTTGCCGTCCATGATGATCGCTATATGCCGCGGCCAGCGATCGCGAGGAACGGAGGCAAGGGCGTCAGGAATGGCAGCGGCCACGGGCATGGAGCAGCGCGGGATGTTGGATCTCAGGTGGATGATGGTGTTAGAACGTCACCGCAGCGTCGATCGGCGTCGCCAGAATCCGGACATCTGCAATTCCCACATCTGCGTTTACACATCGCTCACGTGAATCGTCTGGTCTCGCGCTGGCCCGACCGACGCCATCTCGATCGGCAGGCCCACGATCTGGCTGATGCGGTCCAGGTACGCCCGGGCGTTTGCCGGAAGGTCGTTCAGCTTACGCACGCCGGTAATGTCGTCGCGCCAGCCCGGCAGCGTTTCGTACACGGGCCGCGCTTTGCGGAGATCGTCGACGTGGCTGGGGAATTGGGTCGTCCGCTGGCCGTCGATTTCGTAGGCCGTGCAGATCTTCAGCTCCCCCAGGCCGCTGAGGACATCGAGCAGCATGACCGAAATCGAGTCGACGCCGCTCAGTCGCGAGGTGTACCGCACGGCCACGGCGTCGAGCCAGCCGCAACGCCGGGGCCGCCGGGTGACGGTCCCGTATTCATTGCCCTGCTGGCGGATGCGCTGGCCAATCTCGTTGTCCTGCTCGGTGGGGAACGGGCCCCCGCCGACGCGGGTGCTGTAGGCCTTCACCACGCCGATGACCCGGTTGATGTACTTGCCGGGCACCCCCGAGCCGCTCGATACGCCCACGCCGGAGCTGTTGCTGCTGGTGACGAACGGGTAGGTGCCATGGTCGACGTCGAGCAGCGCCCCCTGGGCCCCTTCAAACAGGATCCGCTTGCCGGACTCGGCCGCGCTGAGCAGGTACTCGGTCGTGTCATCCACGTAAGGCTGCAGCCGCTCGGCGTATGCCCGGTATTGCTCGTAGATGGCGGCTGCCTGCAGGGGCTGGAATTCGCCGCTGGAGCCCATGGCGGCGATGGCGCGGTTTTTTGCCTCGGTGATATGCTCGACCCGTTGGCGAAACGTCGGGCGGTACATGTCCCCCAGCCGGATGGCAAACGATCGGCCGACCTTGTCGCGATAGCACGGGCCGATGCCCCGTTGCGTCGTGCCGATGTTTTCGCCGTCGGACGTGGCGGCGTCCATGGCCCGATCTTCGGCGAAATGCCACGGAAAGATGACATGGACGCGGTCGCTGAGCTTGAGATTGTCGTAATCTTCGATACCCCGGCGGGCTAGTTCATCCAGTTCCTCAATGGCACGGGCTGGGTTGAAGACCACGCCGCCGGCGATCACGCAGGTGACGCCCGGCGTTAAGACGCCGCTAGGCAGCAGCGAAAGCTTGTACGTTTGATCGCCGACGACGACGGTGTGGCCGGCATTGGCGCCGCCTTGGTACCGCACCACGATGTCGTGCCGCAGGGTGAGCAGGTCGACGATCTTTCCCTTGGCTTCGTCGCCCCACTGAAGTCCGATGACGCGCCCGTTGAAATATTCGTTTTGCGCGAGTGCTAGCTGCGTATTCCCCGAGGAAATGCACGCTTGCAGCACGTCGGCGGGAATATTTCAACGGGCTGCTATGCCTGCACCCGTGAGCTGCGGCAGGCGCAAAGTGGTAATTGTACCCAGTTTCCGCCGCGGTAACACCTACATAGCCGGCCCATCTTGAGCTGGTCCACGACATAACCGGTCCATCTTGGGCCGATCCGCCCGATGCCCGGAAACATGTGCGGACGCGCCGGCCAGGATGGCCGGGCTATTTGCGGAACGCGGCATGGTCTTGTGGAACCTTTTTCCGGCCGGCGCGTCGAACCTGTGGGAACGCATCCCGGAACGCTCGTCAGGAGGCTCGTGCGCCATGCTACGCCGTTATTTTGCACCGCTAAGCTTGCTGTTTGGATTCTCCATCGCTTTGTCCTTGCTCGGGACCTCGCCGGCGCCGGGGCAAGGTTTCCTCGTGGATTCGCGGCCGGGCCGGCACTTTCGTCTCCCACGGCCGGTCTTCCCGCCCCGGCCGGCGCCGCAGCCCTCCAGCTACAAGATCGAGTCGCTCGAGGTGAACGCCAAGCTGGAGGATTCGACCGCCCGCGTGCAGGTTTCGCAGACCTTTAAGAACACCGGCAGCGGACAGCTCGAAGCCTGCTTCATTTTCCCACTGCCGTACGACGGGGCCGTCGACCAGCTTACGCTACTGGTCAACGGCAAGGAGTACGCCGCCAAGCTGCTGTCGAAGGAAGAAGCCCGCCAGCGGTACGAAGAGATCGTCCGCTCCAACCGCGACCCGGCGCTTTTGGAGTGGATCGGCGCGGGGATGTTCCAAACGAGCGTGTTTCCCATTCCGCCCGGCGAAGAGCGGACCGTTACGCTTCGCTATACGCAGTTGTGCCGAAAGCATGGGTTGACCGACTTCCTGTTTCCCTTGAGCACGGCGAAATACACCGAGGGCCTGCTCAACAAGCTGTCGGTTCGCGTCAGCATCGAAAGCGCCACAGACATCAAAAACATCTATTCGCCGTCGCACAAGGTGGAGATCGATCGCACCGGGAGTCGACGCGCCATCGTCGAGTTCGAGGCGAAGGACTTGATTCCCACCGAGGACTTCCGTCTCTTCTACGACGCCGAAAGCGGAAAACTCGGCGCCAGCCTCGTCAGCTATCGCCCCGACAAGGACGACGACGGCTACTTCCTCTTGCTAGCGACGCCGGGAATCAAGGCAGCCGCGGAACGCGACGAAGACGACGGCCGCGACGAGCGGCCCGCCAAGACGGTGGTATTCGTCGTCGATCGCTCGGGCAGCATGAGCGGCGAGAAGATGGAGCAGGCCCGCGAGGCCCTCAAGTTCGTGCTGAACAATCTCCGCAAGGGAGACACGTTCAATATCGTCGCGTATGACAGCGAGATCGAAACCTTTCGGCCGGAACTCCAGCGGTACGACGACGAGTCCCGCGCCGCGGCCCTCAGTTTCGCGGACGGCCTGTACGCCGGCGGCAGCACGAACATCGACGGCGCCCTGCAGCGTGCGCTCGACCTAGTCCAAGACGACGACCGGCCGACGTACGTGATTTTCCTGACCGACGGCTTGCCGACGGTGGGCGAAACCAGCGAAGCCGCCATCGTCAGGCATGCGTCGGAGGCCAACCGCGTGCGAGCGCGCGTGTTCGTCTTCGGCGTCGGCTACGACGTGAACAGCCGACTGCTCGACAAACTGGCCCGCGAGAACTACGGGCAAAGCGAGTACGTGCGGCCGGACGACGACATCGAGGATGCGGTGAGCAAGCTGTATCGCCGCATCGGCGCCCCCGTTATGACCGACGTGACCGTGAAGTGGGACGTCGAAGGCGGCGACGACGCCGTGCGGCGCCTGTACCCCGAGGGTTCGTTCGACCTTTTCGCGGGCGATCAGTTGGCCATGGTCGGCCGCTATCGCCAGGGAGGCGCCGCGAAGGTCACCATCGCGGGCCGTGTCGGGGACAATGAACAGACGTTCGACTTCCCCGCCCAACTCGTCGAAGAAAGCGACGACGACACGAACGCCTTTGTGGCCAAGCTGTGGGCCACTCGCCGCGTGGGTGAAATCATCGATGAAATCGACCTCAAAGGAAAAAACGACGAACTGGTGAAGGAGCTGGTTGACCTGGCCACCAAGCACGGCATACTCACGCCCTACACGTCTTTTCTCGCCGATGAAACAAACGAAGCCCGCGGGGCCGACTTGTACAGCGCCGCCGATGCGCAACTGCGGCAGTTGAATGAGTCGGACGGCGCGTTGGGGGTTCGCCAGCGGGAATTCAAGGGCAGCTATCAGTACGCGGAACGGCCGGCGGCGACCGGCGGCGGGGCCGGCTTCGGTGGCTACGGCGCCGCGGCGGGGCCTGCAGCGGCCGAGCCCGATCAGCTAGCCATCCTGGCCCGCACCGCCGGCCGCGGCGTGACGTACTACGACGCCCAGCAAGACAAGCGGTTCGTCGCGGCCAACTGCATCACCGTCGGCCGCAAGACGTTATTCCGGCGCGACGGGCAATGGGTCGATTCGGACGTGACGGACGAGGAGCGTAAGACCGCGCAGAAAATCGACCGCTACAGCCGCGAGTCCTTCGAGCTGGTGGAGCGCCACGGCAAGCATGTCGCCCAGTACCTGGCGATCGACGAGCCCGTCGTGGTAAAGCTCGACGGCCAGGTGTATGCGTGGTGATCGCCGCTTGTCCGCCGGCCGTCGAGGAGCAATCTCGCCCGACTTCGTCATGCCCCCCGTCGCAAGGCGTGCTACCGCCGCATTGACTCGAGGAACTCTTGGAACAGGTAGTGGCTGTCGTGCGGCCCGGCCGAGGCTTCGGGGTGGTACTGCACGCTGAACGCCGGCAGCTCGCGATGGCGGACCCCTTCGATCGTGCCGTCGTTCAGGCTGCGGTGCGTGATTTCCAGGCACTCGGGCAGACAGCCTTCGTCCACGGCGAACCCGTGGTTCTGGCTGGTGATTTCCACGGCGCCGGTGTCGAGCCGCTGCACGGGGTGATTGGCTCCCCGGTGGCCGAACTTCAACTTGAAGGTTTTCGCCCCGCAGGCGAGCGACAACAACTGGTGACCTAAACAAATGCCGAATACCGGTTTTTCCGCCATCACCCGCTGGATGGCGGCCACCGCGTACTGGAGCGGCTCGGGGTCGCCGGGGCCGTTGGAAAGAAACACGCCATCCGGCTGCTGCGCAAGCACCTCTTCGGCCGACGCCGTGCCGGGCAGCACCGTCACGTGGCACCCGGCTCCAAACAGGTGCCGCGGTATGTTCCACTTCATCCCGTAGTCGAGCGCGACGATGCGCGGGCATGGCGACGGGGGAAGGGGGAAGGGGGAAGGGGGTTTCGACAATGCCTGTTCCCCCATCCCCCTTCCGCCTTCCCCCTTGCCGAGATGGGTCCACTCGCTCGTGGGCTCGCGCCATTCAAGCGGACCGGGCGGCACGACTTCCCGCACGAGGTCGCGGCCGACCAGTCCCGGGCTGGCCTTGGCCTTGGCCACAAGGCTTGCATCGTCCAGATCGATTGTCGACAGGACGCCTTTCATGGCGCCGCGGGAGCGGAGGCGGCGCACCAGCGATCGGGTGTCGATCGACTCGATGGCGACGACGCCCCACTCGGCGAGATACTCGCTCAGCGATCCCTCGGAGCGAAAGTTGCTGTTGATTCGGCTATGCTCGCGAACCACAAACCCGGCCAGGTGAGGCCGGCCGCTTTCCAGGTCGTCCTTGTTCACGCCGTAATTGCCGATCTGCGGGTACGTCATCGTCACGATTTGCCCGCGGTAGCTTGGATCGGTGAGGATTTCCTGGTAGCCGGTCATCGACGTGTTGAAGCAGACTTCGCCGTCGACTTCGCCATCGGCGCCGATCGAGACGCCGGTGAACACTGAGCCGTCTTCCAGGGCGAGCTTCGCGGGTCGTGTCATAGCAGTGCGAGCAATGCGGCGCGCAGCGAGCGCCGGTTGTACGGGTTGTTACGAAGACGCCGGACGGCCCGTCAGGTTCGCCGGGCGAAAACGCGCTGCAGGCGGCGGCAGGCCGTTATCTTGCGATTGCGATCGCGACGATACGCAGTGGTAGGCTGTGGGTCTTCGGGTCTTCCGACATGATCCGCGCGTACAACGGAAGCCCGGTCAGCCTAGTATAGGGGGCCCCTGCTTCGGCGAGCAGGGGCCCTCGCGTTTTTCAGTCGCTCCTTGCCGCCGCAGCCCCATCGCGCACCCGCGGCTTTCTCAGCCCTCCTGAAGCAACCGCGGCTCAACGAGCCGCCGGAGCGGCGCCCTTGCGCTTTTGAGCGTCGTTCACCCGGACGGCCGAGCACGGCCCGACGCCCGTCGATCATCCGAAAAGGATCGGCGCTTCGTTCGCCGCTACGGCGGCTCGTTGAGCCGCGGCTATTGGACCACGTATGGCAGCGGCTCCGCGGCTATGGGGAGAGCTATGGCGACAAAGCTTCGCTGGTCGGCCGATGGCTGGCTGCCATGAATTGCGTGTCCGCGGAGAAGCGCATCAGCCCGGCGCGCTTGATGGCGCCGTCGTCAACCGGCGCCAGCGGCGTGTAGCGTGGATGCGGGCCGTCCTTGTACGGCGAGTTGCTACGGGCGTTGTAGCAGCAAATCAGCGCCCAGCGATCGTGCTCGGAGCGGTTTTGATCGCTCCGGTGGAGCAAGTTTGGATGAAACAGCAGCGAGTCGCCGCCCTCCATTTCCACGTATACATGTTCCAGCCGCTCCATGACGGCGCTGACGCGCTCAAGATCGGCGCCCGTCTGGTCGCCAATCTTCACATGGCTGATGCGACCGAGCTGGTGCGACGCCCGCAGCACCTGCATGCAGCCGTTGGCCCGCGTCGCCGGATCGACGGCGATGAAGACGCTGCAGAGATTCGGCCAGAGCACGCCGTTCTCGTACCAATAGCCGTAATCCTGGTGCCACTCCCAGGCCCCGCCGGTGCGGGCCTGTTTCATGATCATCTTGGAGTGGTAGTGGTACGGCTCGTCCTCCAGCAGTTGCGCCACCGAGTCGACGATCCGCGGGCATCGGGCGAACATGCCGCAGATGTCGTCGCCCGGATGGTTCCACAGCGTCAGCCGCACGCTGCCGCCGGCGCCGTCGGCGCGGCCGAAGGCGTGTTCGTCCAGCGCGCGGTCTTCCTTGGCGGCGCGGCGGAGAAGGTCGATCTCCTCGCGGTCGAAGAGCGACCGGGCGACGTAGTAGCCTTCGCGGCGGTACTCGGCGAGGCGTTCTGCGGTGAAGATGGCGGTCATTCGTAAAAGTCCTCCGAGGGCGCTCCGGCGGCTCGTT
>QEVI01000298.1 GCA_003576855.1 Planctomycetota bacterium | reverse complement strand
CCGAGCACTTGCTCGACGAACGAGTATTCCGCGTATAGTCCGGCCGCCGGCAACACCAGCGGATCGCAGGTGGCCTGGGCGGCGCGGCGGAGCGCATCGTGAACATCGCGGCCCGCGGCTTGAAACGTGTTTTCGTCGGCGATGACGATCGCCTCGGCGCTGCCGAACAGCTTGGCGAAGGCGTCGCCGGCTTGGAATCTCGCCGAGCGGTCGAGCAGCAGCAGCTCGGTGTCGCGGGCCGAGTGGAGCGCGGCGGTGAGCAACTGGTTCTCGGTTTGCGATGGAGCAGTCATGGGGTCGGCGCCCGGTCCTGCCGGGCGTAGTAATCGCGGACGGCTTGCATCACTACGTCGGGGTAGTCGGTCGCGAAGCTGGCGACTCCCAGGTCCATGAGACGCCAGTGGATTTCCGGGTCTTTGCGCTCCCAAGCCAGGACCTGAAACAGAACGCCGTGCCGCCGGAGCTCCTCGCCGGCATCGAGCAGGAACTGCTCGCGGGGCGTAATGGAACCGTCCGCTGCGGTGCGGACGTGAATCTGCAGTTGCGTCACGTCGGCGAAGCCCGTTTTGCGCAGTGCGGCCAGCCGCGCGGCCAGCTCGGTTTCGGACCCGCCCATCCAGTGGAGGGTCTCCGACTGGGGCGCCAGCCGCTTCCACTGGCGAATGACGTCGTACTTGGTGCTGGCCAGGATAAGCTGCCGGTGGACGCCGGCGGATTCTTTAGCCAACTGGTCGAGATCGACGTTCTTGACGTCGATGTAGAACCGCCGGTCGGGGCGCCGCTTCAGCATTTCGTAGACGTCGATCATGCGGGGAATCCGCTGGCCGGCGAACCGTTCGCCTTTCCAGGCGCCGATGTCGAGTTGTGCCAGCTCGCTCCAGGCGAGGTCTTCGACGGCCTGCTGGCGGAGCTCGGCGGGGGCGTCGGGCAGGATCCGCCGGAAGTCGTTGTCGTGAAAGGCGACGATCACGCCGTCGCGCGATGTGCGAAGATCGGCTTCGGGAATGGCGCCCAGCTTCCAGGCGATCTCAAAGGCCTCGACCGAGTTCTCCGGCGACAGCGCGCCGGCGCCGCGGTGGCACTGCACGGTGAACTCATCGAGCGGAATGTGCTCGCGGACGTTCCACGGCGACCGCAGGGCTTGGTCGTCAGCCGCCGCGAGGGCCGCGCACGTTGCGAGAATGAGCGCCAGCATGGATGGTAGCCGCTGTTGGAAAGGCCGCTCGCTTGCCTGGCGGGGCTTGACAGGCGGGCGACCTTGGTGAATAGATATGCAGAATGCCAATGCAACACCTTAAACCGAGCCGCGGCCCCGGTCAAGACGGCAAAGCCGGCCCGCCCCCCGCCGACGCCGCCTACAGCGACGCGCAATTGCTGCTGGCCGCCCGCCTGTACTACGTCGACGGCATCTTGCAGACGAAGATCGGCCGCATGGTCGGCGTGTCGCAGGCCAAGGTCTCGCGCATGCTGGCCGCCGCCCGCCAGCGGGGGCTGGTCCGCATTACCGTGCCGGAGTTCGAACCGCGGGATGCAGCCCTGGAGCAGCAGCTTTGCCGCCGGCTGAAGCTGAAGCACGCGGTCGTCGTGCGACAAATCGCCGGCCAGTCGCCAGCCGAGTCCCGCAACACGCTAGGCTACTTCGCCGGATCGGTCGCAGCGGGATGGCTGGCCGCGTGCGGCACGATCGCCGTCGCTGGCGGACGCACGCTGCAATGCCTGGCCGACTCGATGGGCCGCCAGCCGGGACCGGCGCAACCGACGATCGTCCAGGCGATGGGCAACGTCGACGCCGCCCCTGGACAATACGACGGCTCGGAGATCGGCCGCGGACTGGCGCAGCGGTGGCGGGGCAACTTCCTGGCCCTCAATACGCCGGCCTTCGTCCCGGACGCTAGCGTTTGCCGGCGGCTAGGCGAAATGCGCGAAATCCGCGAAGTCTTTGAGCGACTGGCATCGGCCGACGCCGCTTTGGTGGGGATCGGCAATCTGGTCGAATCGGTGTTCATCGAACGTCGCGTGCTGCAACCGCGAGACATCCAATCGCTCCGCCGGGCCGGCGCCGTGGGCGAAATCCTGGGACGGTTCTACAACGACGCGGGCAAGCAGTGCGCCACCCCGTATTGCGATCGCGTGATCAGCATGGCGCTGGACAAGCTCCGCAAGATCCCGCTGGTGGTCGGCGTCGTCGCCGGAGACGATCGCACCGAGGCCATCCGGGCGGCCCTCCGCGGCGGCCTGATCAACGCGCTGGTGATTGACGACCGAGCGGCCCGATTATTGCTGGAAAGCCGGCGGCTGACTGGCCGGCGGTAGCCGCCAGTGCGGTTACGGGACGTGCAGGTCGGATTTGCAAAAAAATCGTTGACACGCCCCGGAGCCGGTTTTAAGCTCGGAAATAGCTTCGACCCGTTCCGCCGTTTGCGCGGTCGCAAATATCCGGCGAGCCAGAGACCACGAGAAAGGCTCCACGGTTATTCCGTGGAGTTTTTTTATTGCGGGTCGGCGCGCGGAGGCTGAGCGGCCACAGCGGCGGCATTCTCATCGTCCGCGGCCGGCTCACGTCACCGCAAATGCCAGCGGCGCGGAATTTCCTTTCACTCCATTTCACCCCATTGAGCTTACATCCGGAGGGGCTAATGAGCGTACGAAACCTTGGACTCGCGCTGGCGCTTTGTGCGCTGGGCGCCATGCCGGCCCGCGCGGCGCTGGTCATCAGCGAAGCGCTGGCCAACGAAGTCGGCAGCGACGTCGCCGGCGAATGGATCGAAATCTTCAACACCGGCCCGGCTGCGGTGGACTTGACCAACTACAAAATCGGCGACGAAGAGACCAGCGGCGGCACGGGCACGACCGAGTCGATGCACCAATTCCCCGCCGGGGCCAGCATTGCGCCGGGCGCCGTGCAAATCGTCGCCGTCGGCGCCACGCGATTCATGACCGTCTACGGATTTTTGCCGACCTACGAAGTGAACGACACCGACCCGGCGGTACCCAACATGCTCGCCTACGCCACGTGGGACCCCGACGGCGGCGCGATCAACATGGGAAACTCCGGCGATCACGCCCTGATCCTCGACGGGTCGGACGCGATTGTCGACGCCGTGAACTGGGGCAACAACTTTTTCCTGAATCCCGGCATCGACGTGACCACCGCGCCGCAGGACGGCCAGAGCTTCGAACGCTCGAACGTGTACATCGACACCGACACCGCCGCCGACTGGCATTTCGGCCCGGCGGCCAGTACGGCCGCGGCCCGATCGACGCCAGGCGCGGCCCGCATCCCGGAGCCGACCTCGCTGCTGCTGGCGGCTGGCGCGGCGGCCATCGGACTGTGGAGGGGTCGCCGACGCGGTTGAATGACTAGCCGCTGACGGCGGCGTTAATCGAATGCGCTTGGCCGGGGGGCCTAGCGATAACGGGCGGCGCGCTGGCTGTTTGTGTTCGGCCAGCGCGCCGTCTTGTTTTTTATGGCTTCTATGGCGCGTCGGAGAGCAGGCCTGGCGGGCCGCGGGTTCGCCCCCAACGTGGGTCGTTTCCCGGGCGGCCGAAACGCTTCGGCGCTCACGAACAAGCCGATTTGCGACGCTCTTTCGGTTGCCCGGCTCGCTGGGCGTTATGCTAGCGCACGCGTCCAGTTTCGACTGCGGCAACACACGGGTCGTGACTGACGCAGCGAGTTCTCGCAGTTAGCAGCTTCTTCAGGCCGTACGCTCGCCCTTTTGCCGGAGGCCATGCTATGCGCGGAATGACCGCCAATGGCGACCTCATACGTGCCTTACGCCGGGCTCAGGGACTGACGCAGGAACAACTGGCGGACAAGGCCGGGCTCGACGTGAAGACGGTCCGCAGCGCCGAGCAGCGGAAGCGGCTCGACGGCGGCAGCGTCATGAAGCTGTCGAGCGTCCTGCAAACGGAAATGCGGCAACTGATTGTGCGTCCCCGCCGCGGCTCGCGGGGATCCGTTGAAATCAGCCGGCGAAACGTCGTGCTCGATTGGCTGCGGGCGTTCAACGACCACGACGCGGACCGCCTCATGCGCTGTTATCACGCGGAGGCGACGGTCCATTTGCCGGGGGCGCCGCATATCCCCTTCGGCGGCGTCTTTCGCGGCGGCAGCAACATTCGCCGCGCGGCTCAGGCGGCTTGGCCTTACTGCCGTCGAGAAGCGGCGAGCCAGCAGCGCTATGCCATTCTCACGAGCGGTGACACGGTCGTCGTCGAGGGTCGCAAACACTTGCGTAAGCCGGATGGCGGCGTCTGGCGGCTCCACTTCACGCACGTTTTCCGCTTCTCCGGCGAGCTCATTATTGAACAGCAGGTTGAATACGACACGCTCCGCTTCGCCCAGCTCGCTCTCTTTCCGCTAGCCCATGCGCCAGCGCAGCCTTTGGCGGTCGATCCACCAAGTGGATTCTGACAACTTCCCGGCAACTTCCCTGTTGTGACGCGCCGCTACGGGCGTATAAATCCGCTCGCGACCCGCCCCGACAACGCTACATATCGAAAGGAACCTGCTCATGAAGGTGCATCACCGACGGTTCAAGGCGGCGATGCTCGCCCTGGCGGCGTCCCAAGTTCTCGCGGCGGCCACTTGCACCGCGCAACTGCTGCCGCCCGGCGATTTTCAAGGAAAACCGCTCGCTCAATGGGGGTTGGACTGGGCTCAGTGGTCCATTGCGACCGGCCTGGGCGGAGCGGCGCTTCCTGATACCGTCGGCGGCGTGAGATATCTCCCGCCGAACTTTGGCGGAGGCGATTTCGTCGCTAATCTGACCGTCCCGCAAGGAACGGCGCTGGTCGTTGACCCGTTCTTCGTCTTCGGCGAACGATACGATAACGGAACCGAGGACAACCCGGCCGACCCGTTCATCGACACGATCCTCGAACAAACGACGATTAAGACTACGCTCGATGGCAACGTGGTGCTGGAAGGCGCGGCCAACGCATTCCCGGATCGGAAGTTCGGCGTCACCGTGTTACCCCAGCCGATTCTCTACGCCGAACCGCAACCGCGCGGTCCCGGGCTGAACTCGGTGGCGGCGCTGTTCGGCGTGGGAGTGGCGACGATTTTCGCCCCGCTGCCGCTGGGGGAACACACGATCCGCAACGAATTCAACTCCAGCGTATTCGGGGCGTCTTCCTTTACGTACAACATCACCGTAGTGCCAGAACCGGCGAGTCTTATCCAGTTCGGCGTAGTCTTGCTTGGGGCGATGGCAGCTCGCCGTGGCCGTGCCGGATAGCGCGCCCTCAGGCGACGGCCAGCGTGAAGCGGCTGAGCTGGCCGGCGGCTAATGCTTGTAGCAGGGCCCGGTCTTGCGCGTCGATAGCGGCGTCCTTG
>QEVI01000297.1 GCA_003576855.1 Planctomycetota bacterium | reverse complement strand
GAGGGGCCTGGGCTTCCATGGGCGTCGGTGAGAGGCTAGGAAGCTGCCTCGCGAACGTGCCGGCCCGCATGCGCGACGTTGGCAAAAGCGCCGGTTGATCGTTGTAGAGAACGGCGCGGCCAATTTCCACGGAAATCTTTTCGACCGCCTGGGCGGCAGGGCATGAAGCTCGGGGCGAGGGGCTTGGGCTTGCGGGAACGGACGGGTGGCCCTGGTTCTTTGAACCAGGGGCGGCGAAGTCGGCAGGAGGTTTTTAGGCGGCCCGCAGCTTGGAACGGCGCTATCTTGTTTGCGCCATCGCGCGGTTCGGAGAACCGCGGCCACATGGTTTGGCGAACCGCGGCTATCGGCGGGGCGGCAGGCGGTTTATGCCCAGGGGAAGGGCTCGCCGGTGATGCGCTGGCAGGCTTCGATGTATTTGGCCCGCGTTTGCGCGACGACATCGGGCGGCAGTTCGGGGGGCGGGCTGTTTTTGTCCCAGCCGCTGCCGCTGAGCCAGTCGCGGACGAACTGCTTGTCGAACGATGGCTGCGGCCGGCCCGGGCGGTAGCCGTCGGCGGGCCAGAAGCGGGAGCTGTCGGGCGTCATGACTTCGTCGATCAACAGCAACTCGCCGCCGGCGAGTCCGAACTCGAACTTGGTGTCGGCCAGGATGATGCCGGCCTCCATCGCGCGCTGGGCGCCATGGGCGTAAACGTCGAGGCTTCGCTCGCGCATTTTCTCGGCCAGTTCCAGGCCGACGATGTTTTGCATCTCGGCGTAGGTGATGTTTTCGTCGTGCTGGCCTTGGGCGGCCTTGGTCGCGGGGGTGAAGATCGGCGCCGGCAGCCGCTCGGATTCTTCGAGGCCGGTGGGCATCGAGATTCCGGCGACGCCGCCGGTGGCCTGGTACTCCTTCCAGGCCGATCCGCTGAGGTAGGCCCGCACGACGCACTCGATGGGGGCGACCTTGGTTTTTTGCACCAGCACGGTGCGGCCGGCGAGCGCGTCGAGGTCGACGCCTGCGGGGAGGTCCATCTGGCGGACGTCGGTCTCCAGCAGGTGGTGGGGAAGATCGAGCCGGTTGAACCAATAATTGCTGAGCTGGGTCAGCACGCGGCCCTTATCGGGTATCGGCGTCGGCAGCACCCAATCGAAGGCGCTGATGCGGTCGGTGCTGACCAGTAGCAGCCGGTCGCCCAGGTCGTACACGTCGCGAACTTTGCCGCGCGTGCAAGGTAGGCCGGGTAGATGGGTTTCTACGACTGCCGCGGTGGCCATGGTGGACTCCGACCAGCACAACGCCCCCTCGTGGGGTGCACGGGGAGATTCGCCGCCAACGGTGAGTATACCGCCGAACCGTTGAAACGGCAGTAGCGAGCCTGCGTCGGCGGCGCCGGCCGCTCGTTTTGGCGGCGACTATCCGCGGAAGTAGAGATAGGCCGCCGCGATCAGGGCCAGCAGGCCTGCGGACGTGGCCACGTCGAGCGCGGTCCAGCTTTCGCGGGTGCGGCGGCGATCCTCGTCGCTCATCGTGGCGAAGGTGAGGCCGGCGATCTTGTCGTAGTCGGGCTCGCGCGTCAGGTAGCTTACGACGACCATCGCCGCGGCGCTGATCGCCAGGATAATGATGCTGAAGTATTGAAAGTAGATGTTGTTGACGATCCAGAGAAACGTGCCGGGGGCGTATTGGTCGCCGGTCGCCTTAGGCACGGTATCGACCGCCAGGCGGAACAGCCCCACGGCAAAGCCGCTGACCAGGGCCGCCAGGCATCCTTGTGCATTGAGCCGCTTCCAAAACACGCCGAGGAAGAACACGACGAAAATCGGCGGCGCGAGGTAGCCCTGGACCGATTGGAGGTATTCGTACAGGCCTTGCGATCCGCGAATGACGGGGATCCAGGCCATGCCGATGAGCACCATGACAGTGGTGGCGATCCGGCCGACGCGCACCAGCCGGGCGTCGGCGACGTGGGGCCGGAACTTGGCGTACAGGTCGATCGTAAATAGCGTGGCGCAGGCGTTGAACACGCCGGCGAGCGAGCTCATCAGCGCGGCCAGCAGCCCGGCGACGACCACGCCGCGGATGCCGATGGGCAGCACGTTGAGCACCATCAGCGGAAAGGCCTTCTCCTTGACGGCCACCGCGCCGTCCGGGCCGAGCATCGGCGTGAAGTCGACGTCGGAGATTTCGCCGGCGCTCGTCTTCTGGATGAGCGCCCAGCAGATCACTCCGGGGATGATGAAAATGAACACCGGCAAGAGCTTGAGATAACCGGCGAAGATGCAGCCGCGGCGGGCCTCGGTCTGGTTGGGGGCGCCGAGCGCTCGCTGGACGATGTACTGATCGGTGCACCAGTACCACAGGCCGATGACCGGCGCGCAAATGAGCATCCCGAGCCAGGGGAAGTGCCCCGGAAACGCGAAGTACCAGGCTTGCCGCGTAATTTCGCCGGCGTCGTTCGTTTCGGAAATCGGCTGCCAGGCGGCGTCGACGCCGGCGGGAACTAGGGGCTTCCACAGGTTGAACATCTCGCTGCCGACGGTTTCGCGGAGCTCGCTCCAGCCGCCGAGCTTCTGCAGGCCGAAATACGTGACCAGCGCCGAGCCGATGATCAGGATGATCGTCTGCAGCGCTTCGGTGTACGCCACGGCGCGAAATCCGCCGAGGGCCGTGTACAGGCCGGTGAAGACGAGGACCATCACCGAGCCGATCCAGAACCCGTCCAGCCCGCCGACGCTCATTTCCGGAAGGAGCGCATCGAACACGACCCCGCCGGCGTAGATGCCCACGGCGATTTTCGTCACCACGTACGCCAGGAGCGAAATCAGCGACAGGACGTAACGCGAAGCGACCGAGAACCGCCGCTCGAGAAACTGCGGCATCGTGAAAACTCGCGACCGCATGTAGAACGGCACAAGGAGCCACCCGAGCACGAGCAAGCACCAGGCGTGGAGCTCGTAGTGGGCCATCGCCACGCCTTCGGTGGCGCCGGAGCCGGCCAGGCCCACCAGGTGCTCCGAGCCGATGTTCGAGGCGAAGATCGACGCGCCGACGACGAACCAGCCGAGCGAATGGCTGGCGAGGAAGTAATCGGCCGAGGTCTCGCGATTTCGCAGAATGACCCACCAGGCAATGCCCAAGAGCACGGCGAAGTAGCCGGCAATGACCACCCAATCGAGCGTGTACATCGAAATGCCCTGCAGATAAGAACTGGACCCGGAGAACAGCGCGTGCGCCGGCAGCGCTACGGCGCGATGACGCCAAGGCTCATCGGCCGCTTGCTAAGCCGAATGGTTCGGCGGCCGCTTGCGCGAACACCTCGCCGGCATTGCCTGCCAAGCTGAAGGCGCCTCGGCTACTGGCCGCCGCCGGACATCTATAGATACTCGCTTCGCGGAAAAACGCCAGCGTCGTTCCACCGCAAAACCTGTTTGAAGCGGCGAAGTCGCGTGTCCGCGTCGATGACGGCCAGTTCGATGCCCCACATGTCGGCCAGGTCCTCGAAATGCTCGGCTCGGAGCGCCTGGCTGAATACCGGATGGTGCGAGCCGCCCGCATAGATCCAAGCCGCCGCCGAGGTCTTCAAGTCGGGCCGCGGCTTCCACAGGGCGCGGGCCACGGGCAGCCGGCTGAGCGGCTCGGCCGGGGCGATCACATCGACCTCGTTGAGCACCATGCGGAAACGGTCCCCCAGATCGACGACCGTGGCGTTCACCGCGGGTCCCGGCGGCGCGCCGAACACCAGCCGCACCGGATCGTCTTTGCCGCCGATGCCGAGCGGATGAATCTCACACGAGGGCCGAGCCGCGGCAATCGACGGGCAGATTTCCAGCATATGGGCGCCCAGCACTTGTGCGTCCCGCGGGGCGAAATGGTACGTGTAGTCTTCCATGAACGACGTCCCGCCGGCGAGGCCCGCCGCCATCACCTTCGCGGCGCGGACCAGGGCCGCCGCCTTCCAATCTCCCTCGGCGCCGAAGCCGTACCCTTCGGCCATCAGCCGCTGCACGGCGATTCCCGGCAATTGCTTGAGCCCGTGGAGGTTCTCAAACGTGTCGGTGAAGGCCACGAACCGGCCCTGTTCGAGGAAGCGGCGCAATCCCAGTTCGATGCGCGCCGCGTCGGCGAGCGAGGTCCGCCGCGGGCCGCCGCGCTGTAGCGGCGCCGACATTTCGTATTGGTCGTCGTATTGGGCGCATAGGGCGTCGACGTCGGCGTCGCTCACGGCGTCGATGTGCTCGACGAGATCGCCCACGCCGTATCCGCTGACGGAATAACCAAAACAGGCTTGCGCGGCGACCTTATCCCCTTCGGTGACGGCCACTTCGCGCATGTTGTCGCCCAGCCGGGCGATGCGGGCGGTTTGGGCGTCCTGCCGAGCGGCCGCGGCTCGCGACCAGACGCCGATCGCGTCTTGCACGTCGCCGTCGGTCCAATGACCGACGACCACCTTGCGCCGCAGCCGCAGCCGAGCGGCGATGTGGCCGAACTCGCGATCGCCGTGGGCCGACTGGTTCAGGTTCATGAAGTCCATGTCGATCGACGACCAGGGAATCTCCTCGTTGAACTGCGTGTGGAGATGGAGCAGCGGCTTCTGCAACCGCTGCAGGGCGGCGATCCACATCTTCGCCGGGGAAAAGGTGTGCATCCAGGCCACCAGGCCGATGCAATCGGGCGCTGCGTTGGCCGCCAGTACCACGTCGCGAATTTCCTCGGGCGTGGTCAGCACCGGCTTTTGCACGACGCGCACGGGAACGCGGCTCGACGCATCGAGCGACTGAGCAATCTGCTGCGAGTGGCGCTGCACCTCGCCCAGCGCGTGCGGTCCGTAAAGGTGCTGGCTGCCGGTGAGAAACCAGACTTTGTAATTCGCAAGATCGATGTTCATCGACGAGTTGATCGCAGGAAGGGTTGCCGCGGGCGGTGGTGGGCCGAGTCGGCAACGCGGAGCTTGCAGCCGACGCCGGGGCCGCGCAGGAAATCGGGCGCCGCCGTTGATGATAACTTCTGCATCGCCCGTGGCGAGAAGCAATGGCCGGAGATTCGGAGCAGCGGGGCGGCTCGGCACGCGGCCACGCGACAGCAGGCCGGACAGCGGAACACTAGGCGTGCGAGGACTACTTCGAGCGGCGGATGCCGGTCCGCTTCACGCCCAGCGACGCCAGCGAGCCGCCGCGGTGGCTATTGGTGACGCGGGTCGAACCGACGAGGTTTTACTTCGCCGATCACGCCTCCAAGAGCTACGTCGGCCGCCCGTTCAGCGGCGACGGCGCGGGCGTGTTGCGACCCTTCGGCACGGGGATCGTCCTCAACGGCGACCGGGCCAGCGTGATGGACCTCTCGGCCGGCTGCAACGAAGTCCGCTCCGATTCG
>QEVI01000296.1 GCA_003576855.1 Planctomycetota bacterium | reverse complement strand
CCACAGCCCGGCGGCGGCGAGCGCCGCCAGCGCCAGGCTCGAACACTCGGGCACCGGCGCCAGCGTGTACGAGATGACGGCTGTCACGTCGTAGTTGCGTCCGTCGTCGCCGGGGAAGCCGACCGGCAATCCGTCGGCGCCGGTGCCGACGTCGGTCCACAGCATCAGGCGGATAGTGTTGTCCGGGAACGTCGCCCCGCCGCCGCTGCGCATGTTGGCCAGGGAAATGGCCAGTTCACGGCTGCCGGCGTTTGCGAACGGCGCGAGCAAGGCGTGCCCGCCGCCGAAGAAATCGCCCGTCAAGCCGACGCCGTCGTTGAATACGCCGGTCGCTTGGGTGAATCCGAAATCGTTCTGCCAGCCGACTTCCGAGCCGATCACGCCCAGTCCGAAGATGTCGTAACCGGTGGCCGTGTTCTCATCGACGTCGATCGACAGGAACGTGCCCAGCGACAGGTTGTTGGGAAACGTGTTGCGGATGTACAGGTACTGCGAGTCGTTGGCGATTTGCGTGTCGCCGATGTCGGGACCGCTGAAGTTGTCGCCGCCGTCGGCGTTGACGACGGGCACTCCCGCCCAATCGGCGTAGGAGTCGTCAATGGTGATCGTGCGGTAGACGCCGGCCAGCGCCGGCGCGGCGGCCAGGATGAGGGCCGCACAGGCGGCCAGTCGGCAAAGCTGTCGCGTCATTAGTCGATCCCGCCAGTCGCGCGAACAAGCGGCGGCTCGTTCGCGCGACTGGCGGGCGCAAAAACCGCAGTCAATCAAACCGATGCAGCGAATGAAGCGATTGTCGTCTCCCCGGCGTCGCAGCGCCAACCATGTTGCCCTTACGGCCGACCCGCGACGCCGTCGTACCGGTGCCCCGCGGCGCGATGCACCTCCGGATCCACGTCGAATTGCACAAAGGCGACCGAAGTATCGCACATCGCCATGTTGAAACCCGATGCGTGGGCGCTGCCGAACATCCGCTCGCCCACGTCGTTGGAACTGCCCGGCCCGTCGGCCGCAAGCTGCAGCGGCCGGTTCAATTCCCGCACGTGGGACGTGGTGCGGAGCGTGTCGGCGTTGTTGCCGGCGAAGGCCGGCTCGTTGTCCCCTTCGTCGAGCCCGTCGTCGTAGTGATCGCTCGACATGTATTTCTCGCCGACCATGTAGGTGTTGGAGAGGCCGTCGTCCACCTGGCGGAAATTGATTTCCGAGCGTCCGAACACCACCCCCGTCCCTACGCCCTTGTCAGCCGTTGTATTGTACTTGAAGCCGAAGGCGCTGATCCAGTTGGCGCCGTAGCCGCTGCCGTCGGCGCCGTTCCAGTCCGTGCCGGCCAGCGCCTGCTGATAGGGCGCGTTGGGCGCCGGGGCGTTGAACGCCTCGGGCTGGATCATGTCGCCGGCGCAGGCCGCGTAGTCGGTCTTGCTGCACCGCTCGAACGGTTCGCTATACGAAAACGTCAGGCCCGTGCTGGTGTAGTCGTACACGTTCGTCCGGCGGCGCGTCGGGCAGTTCATTCCCTCGAACGGGGCTTCCACTCGGCGCCGCGTCGCCGCGTCGCGAGCCGCGCCGACGGCGCCCCGACCCAGGTCGTGCAATGCCGTTTGCTCGATGAACGGCAGGATGTTGTACAGCCAGCCCCCCGGCTGTTCCTTGCCGAAGCCGTACTCCGGATACCCCAGCCACACGAAGCCCCAGCCGCCGGTGGGAAGGTGTTTGTGGGCGTCGTGGTGGTTCTGAAACGCCACGGCCAATTGCCGCAACTGATTCGAGCATTGCGTGCGCCGCGCGGCTTCGCGGGCCGCCTGGATCGCCGGCAACAGCAGCGCTACCAGCACGCCGATAATGGCGATGACGACCAAAAGCTCGACGAGCGTGAACGCCGTTATCCGCGGGCGCGGCAGGAATCTCGACCCTTCCAGCGGCTGAGTTAACGGGCTCATCGCCAAGCTCCTGCGGTCGAGGCCAGCAGCGGCGCACGCAACCATGGCCGCGCTGAAGTGCGACGATCGTCGTCGCTGCGGCCAGCCTCATAGTGCAACCGAATCTCCTCCTGCTCCAACGGATAGTCGTACACGGCGATGTCGCGGAGATGGCCTTTGAATAGCCACGACGTCAAGTAACGCGGCACGAACTCGGCGGCGCCGATGCGCGCCGGCCACTCGAAATCAGTGAGCGAAAGGCAGTGGACCCCCTCGGCCGCCTGGCGGCCGTTGACGTACAGGCGCACCGTTCCTTCGACTTCGTCGACGGCGGGCCGGTGCGTCGGCGTGAACGTCGCCACGACGTGGGTCCACTGCGTGCGATCGACTTTCGCCGGCGAAATCAGCTTCTGCCACAGGTCGCCTTTGCGGCCGTTGCCCGACCAGAACTCCCAGTAGTCCTGGTCGCCGGCGTAGAGCGTGAAGCCGAACATCTGGCAATCGGGCTCGTGCGATTTCAGCACCCACCGGGACGTGAAGATGGATTGGAACTGCGGGCCGCCTTCGACCTTCGCCCATCCCTCGACGGCGAAGCCCCGTTGGGGATCGAGCGGCGGCTTGCGATCCGGTTCGATGTAGCACTCGCCATTGAAGTACGCGCCGCGCTGGTCGCCGAGAGCCGCTTCGGCCGGCTCGGTCGGCCAGTTGCCGATCGGCTGCCCGTCATGACCGTTCTGCGAAAGATCGAGCACGCGGCGGTTCTTCCGCACCCGATACAGCGGCCAGTAGGCGGCCGGGCGATCGGCCAGCACCGCCCGCTCATAGGGCCGCAAACGGCGCTCGACTTCGTCCCACGACCGCACCACGCCGGCGACAGGGCCGCCGGGCGTCGTGCGGAGCGAGCCGGCGCCGCTGCGGGCTCGGACATGCAGCCCCTCGCCGGCGTGCAGCACGCCGATCTTCTCGCTGACGGCTTCTTCTTGCGGCGTGGACAACAGCGTCGCCACGCCGGCCGCGGCGTACACGCTGGCCGAGTCGTCGTCCGCTACGTCGAACTGCACGTCGGCGCGGCGGCACTCGGCCGTCAGCAGCGGGGTTTGCACTACCAGCGGCGCCGGGCCGGCGGCCGACAGCCGGCCGGTGCGGACGAAGACCCGGCTCTCGCCGACGAGCGAAAACTCGGTCGGCCCCTCGAGAATCACGACGGGGCCGCTGTTCAGTTCAACGCGGATCAATCCGCTGGAGAGCTGCACGACCTCGCCGCAGCGCAGCTCCTGTCCGACCTGCATCGACCGGAGCAACCCATAGGCCGAAGCGTCGAGCGACAAGCCGCTGATTCGCCCCAGATGAAGGCCTTGGGCGAAGTCGGTCGCCGGCGCCGAGACCGCGGCGCGAGCGACCAGCTCGCGGTCCGACGCAAGGTCGCCCCGCCCGCGCTCGACGCCCAGGCGATAGCCGACCGCCGAAGCCAACGCCCCGCATACCAGGGCGACGCACGCGGCGCCGGTCCACAGCGGAATCCATCGGCTGGCTCGCGACGCGCTTCTGGGCGGTTGCGAGGCCCAGACCCCGCCGGCTGGCTCCACGGGCGCCGCAGCGGCTGGAAGCTCGTTGTCGCCGACGCGGTCAGCGCCGCCGGCCGGCGGCGCCGGGCCTTGGTTCGGTTCGCGACCCAGCAGGTACGGCAACCCCTCGCGGAGGGCGACGACTTCCAAATAGCGCCGCTGCGCCGCCGGATCGTCTGCGAGCAGCCGCTGGAGGTCGGCCCACTCGTGCTCGTCGAGGCCCGCAATCCACAGCCGGTCGAGCAGCTCTTCGAATGGGCGCGACTCTTCGCGGGTCATGGGGCCAAGCCCTCCTGGCTAAGAACACGCCGAATGCACTGCTCTAGGGCCTTGCGGATCCGCGACATCGCCACGTAGACGGCCGAAGCTCGCTGGCCGCGGCGCACGGCCAGCTCCTCCACCGACAAGCCTCGCCAGTAGCGGAGGCTCAGCAGCTCGCGCTGCCGCGCGGGCAGTCGCTCCAGGCATTGCTTGAGCGCCTCGTGCCGCGATTCCAGGTAGTCGGCGTTGTCGAGGTACGTCTCGGCAAGCCGCTCGATCGCCTTAGGGTCCCAGCGCGACCGCGTCGCGTGTTCCCGGAGGTAGGCCAGCAGGTTGAACCGGGCGATCGTACACATCCACCGCACCAATTCCTCGTCGGGCGTCGGCTCCAAGTAGGCGAACGTGCCGAGCTTTTGCCACGCCACGAGATAAGTCGATTGCAGCACTTCGTCGACCACGTCGTTGCGGCAGGTCGCCAGTGAGGCGATAAACGACCGGACTCGCCGCTCATGGCGAGCGACCAGCAGCACGAATTGGTCCGCCGACAAGGCTTTTTCGACCACGATCGTCGCCAAGTGCTGAGGAGCCAAGAGCTTGCGGCGCGCCGCCGGCTACCGCCGCCATTAGGCAATGCGCCGGGGCGGGCGGTTCTAACCGGGATTTCGCTGAGAACGTGGAAAATGGAGGGGTGTCGGGTGTCAGGTGTCGGGGGTCGCGTGTCAGGTGCGGTTAGTGGGGCGACGCCCACCGCCCACCGCCCACAGCCCTCCCAGGCACGTATTCGCATTGCCCTCACAAGCGCACGCCTAACTAGCCGCGGCTCAACGAGCCGCCGGAGCGGGCCGGCACGCGCTGCCTCTGCCACGCCGCGGCGTCAGCCCGCCGGGGCGGACTCCACCGGCTTGGTTCGCGGGGCGCTCAGCGTGACGCTGTCGAACTTCTCGCCGCTGGGGTCCACGGCTTCGAGGGTCGCCGTTCCGTCGGGCCGCAGTTCCGCATGCCACAGGTGGTTCCGCGACTCGGCCTTGGCAAGCCACCACCCGACCTCGGGGCTGGGGACTTCGCGGGGCACGACCCCCCAGGCGCCGTCGCCGAGATACAGGATGCCGTTCTCGTCGTCGCGCTGGCGGCCCCGCAGGCGGTGCGACCGCTTGAACGTGTGGTGGTCGTTCTCGAACGCCGCCGTGACGCCGTAGCGCTCAAACAGCGGCGACCAGTTCTCTTGAATCGCCTTGGCCCGCGGCGAATCGATCGGCAACCCGTCCTTGGGGGCCTTGGTCGTGCCGTAGGCGGGGAAGTGGTAGCCGGCGAACAGGAACTGCTGATCGCACCGCTCGGCCAGCGCCGCTTGCAGCCACCGCGTTTGCTTGCCGGCGACGTCGTGCGTATGGCCCGAGTCGAGGATGATCCACGACAAGTAGTCGCCGAAGTCGAGCGCGAAGTACGACCGGTCGCTCGGCAGCGAGAACAGGCTGTAGAAGTACTCGGCGTCTTCGGGGATCTTGCCGTCGTAGCCCTTTTTGACTTCGTGGTTGCCGATGGCGAGCACCATGGGGGTCAGCCGTTTTCCGTCGCCGACGGCGTATTCCTTCCACGACTGGAGCCAGTCGATCCAGCGGGAACCGACCACGTCGTTCGCGTAGGCCAGGTCGCCCATCAGCACCGCGAAATCGGGATTCAGCTTCTGCATCTGCGCGTTCATGGCGTCCATCATCGCCCGATTGTGCATCATGTCGCCGCCGGCGACGAAGCTGATCGGCTGGTCGAGCTTCGCGGGCATGGTCTTGAACCGCCAGATGTGGGCCGCGTCGTCGGGCTTCTCGCCGACGCAGAATTCGTAGAGCGTCCCCGGCTCCAACCCGGCGAGTTCAGCGCGGCGCAACTGGAGCGTCGTCGGCCCGACGGTCGATTCCGCGGCTTCGACGTGCTGCCACGCTTCGTCCCGATCGTCGTCGCGGACGGCGCGGAAGTAGACGCCGTCGCCGCTGTACTCGTAGATATCGACCCAGTTGACGGTCATCGTCGTCGTCGGGTCGCCGCGCCACGTCAGGTAGAGGCCGATCAAATCTTCGGCCGCGCCGACCGGCGTGGCGACGAGGCAAACGAGCATTAACCAAAAACTGCGATTAGCGTTCTTCATCATGCACCTTTGGCAACGGAATCAATTCCCGGCGAACCGCACCGGCGCCGCCCCGCTGGCTGCGGAGCGGCGCCGCCCGTGAAGCCCACCAAGATACGGCGCCTACGCGGCGGCTGCAAAACGGCCGCTCGCCTGGGGTGCAGTCGCGGATTGTGGCAAGTTTTGATTTTCGGTTCAGTTCCAGTAGTGGTCCCAATCGTCGCTGTAGAACAGTCCGGCGAGATCGGCGAGGC
>QEVI01000295.1 GCA_003576855.1 Planctomycetota bacterium | reverse complement strand
GCGGGCCGGACCCCCAGCGCGCTCCAGGGCGCGCTTGAGGCGGCCGACGGGCTGCCTAGCCGACTGGCCAACGTGGCATGAAGGGGTCGCATGGCGGAAGATTACCTGGTCAGGCCAGCATCCCGGCGAGCCGTCGTCCACGAGGCAATCTGCTGGACGACGTCCTCGACGCTCTTCTCCGGTTCGGCGGCGACCGCCTCGAATTGCTGCGTCAGATTCGGGCCCTCGCCGAGCGGCATCGCGCAGCGGAAGCGATACAGCCGGCCGTCTCCCCATCGTTCCAGAACGTATTCCGCTACGCCCAATTGACGGAGTTGCCTCAGCAGCGGCTCGACCCGCTGGCTGATCGACGGGCCCGGCGGCGCGGTGGCCGATTGCCCGACTGCCGGCGGAGCGAATGCCGGTGCGGCCGGCGTCTGCACGGATGGAGCGGCGCCGGTGGACTGCAGCGCGGCGGGCGAAGCCGCCGTCAGGTATTCGAACTGCGGCCGCTGGTTGGTCGCGGGCGCCGCGGCCCGGTTCCAGCCAATCGCCTCCCTGGCGACGCCGATGAAGCGATCGACGATCCGCTGGGCCTCCGGAGGAAGCGGTCCGTAATAAATCCACGCCGCCGGCAGGCCCACCAGGGCCGACAACATCACTAACGCGCGAGAAGTCGTAGTCATGTTCGCAGAAGCCGCGATTACGGAATGATCGACCAGCGCCGCCCGCCGCGGCGGAGCATCGGGCGGGGATGATATCGCCCTGAGAATGCGGAGGACAAGGGCGGAATGCCATTGGCCGCCTTCGGGCTTGCGGCGTCGAGCCTCCACATAAGGCGTCGCCAAAGGCGCCCGCACGATCAGGCGGCGCACAACGATCGCCGGCGCGCATAGCGCGACGCTAGCAGCGCGAGGAGCGGCAGGCCGGCGAGCGCGGCGGCTCGGGGTTCCGGGACGGCGGTCGACGTCCCGACGGCGTATTGCCGCTGCCAGATGAGGTAGTCGGCGCCGTTGACGTCCCCATCGCCATTGGCGTCGCCGTGGTAGTGCGCCGCCGGACGGGGCTGGCCGTGGCCGAGCGTCCAGGCGGCGAGGTCGCCGCCGTCGACGTCGCCGTCTTCGTCGAAGTCGCCGGGTTGCGGATTGCTTGTGCGGATCCACGCCTGGTACATCGCCAGGCCGGCGTTCTTGCCCAGTTCGTGGTAATAGGCGACGGGGCGACTGATGGCGAATTGGTTTTCAAAGGTGACGGACATGGCGGCGCCGAGGCCGTAGGACGTGTTCAAGGCGAAGCCAGTGCTCGTGCGGCTGGTAGGCCCCGTGCCGGAGTTCACCTGCAGGATGTTCGGCTGCAGCGCCCGGAAGGCGAGCCACCAGGGGTTGTTGAGCGAGGCGGCGTTGTTGGTGATGTAGCCCCAGTCGTCGCGGCCGTCGGGGCCCCAGCCGTTGGGCCCGGTGATTTCCCAATCGGGAACCGAGGAGTGGAAATCGACGAACAAGTCGAGCCCCGCGGGCGTGGAGGCGTTGTCGGCCCGCATGGCTTCGGCGTTGAGCTGTTGCTCGGTTCGCTGCGGGCTGTTGTAGTCGTTGCCGCTGGGGCCTGGGTGCCAGTAGCCGTTGGAGTCGGTGTTGGGCCACTGGAGCATGGCCCGGGTCAGGCCGGCGAACCGGCCGGAGGCGTTGAGCGTCGGATAGCAAAAGACTTCCGCTTTATCGCGGAGGGCGGCCGCCCGCGGATCGTCCGAGGCCAGCCAGTCGACCAGCCCCTCGAAGGTGTACAGGCCGAGGGTTTCGGCGGCGTGTTGGCCGGCGACGATCATCGCCTTGCGCTTGGGCGCGGCCCCGTCGGTGGCGGGATTGGTGATGCGGTACGCGAACAAGTCCAGCGCCGGAATGGAGCGGCCCAGGTCGTCGACGCCGGCCGGCGATTGGCCGATGACGCCGCCGGCGCTGGCCGAGGCGGTCGGCGCGGCCCAGGGCGAGTCGAGCACCGCCTGGGTGTGGGCGACGGTGCGGCTATACGGATAGGGCAAGGCATAGGCGACGTACACGTCGTTTTGCGTAAAGGGCGCGCTGGCGCGGAAGGTGAACAGGTCGTTCGCCGGGTTGGAGTCGCCGGTGTTGAGCAGCGTGTTGTTGGCGCCGGGGAAAAAGGACCAATTCGCCCCGTCGTACGAGTAGACCATTTCATGCTGGCTGAGCTCGTGCGGTCCGGGCGTGGCGTCGCTGGCGAAGGGGCCTTCGATCGAGAACGTCGGCGTCAGCCCCTGCACACCCGAGGCCTTGAAGTAGAGCCACCGCCAATGCCCCTCGCCGAGGTTATTGCCGCTGCCGGCGTAGGAATCGCGGCCGACCAGGCGGACCGTGTCGCCGGCCACCGTGTAGCTCTTGAGCGAACCGGAATCGAAGTTGGCGTCGAGCGTGATGGCGGCTGCCGCGCGCCGCTGCCCAGCGAGGACAAGGAGAATCACGGCCAGGGCCGTGCGCAGCGAGCGAGGCATCGTCGGTGTTCCGTGGAAAGAGCGGGCCGGTGAGTGGATTCTACTCAGGGAGGCGGCGACCCGCGAATCGACCGCATCGCGCTATTGCGCAGAAGATCATCCGCATTGCGGCAGCGGTCCGCGGCAAGCGTTCAGTGGCGTCGCGCGGCCCGCGACCGCGCCGGCGCTTGGCTGGCCGAGTCAGGCGGCAAGCCGCACTGCAGGGGACGTTGCCTCCGGCGCGGCTAGGCGCTAGGGTTGTATCGTGTCACGCGCGGGGACGACCTCGCGCTGGGTCCAGTTTTCGGGTGGGGACGACCCTGCCACTGACGCGGGAGATGCGTTGTGGCTTGGGTTCTTCTGGTAGCCGCCGCCGTTTTTGAGATCGCTTGGGCCGTGGGCCTGAAATACACGGCCGGTTTCACGCGGCTTTGGCCGAGCCTGGCAACCGTGGCAGCCATGGCCGTCAGCGTCGCACTGCTTTCTCTGGCGGTGCGGACGATTCCCGTGGGCACCGCCTACGCCGTCTGGACGGGGCTGGGGGCCGTGGGGACGGCCGCGCTGGGCATCTTGCTGATGGGCGAACCGCTGAGCGCGGCGCGGGTCTTCTTCTTGGCGCTGATCGTGAGCGCCATCGCCGGTCTGAAGTTTACGGCCGCCTGAGTTTCATCGACGGCGCCGTGCGCCAGGGCGGCGGGCGGATTCGATCGCAGCAGGCGGCGACTGCTACCATTGCCGTGCTAGAATGGCGGCGCGAACCCGTAGCCGTTGGTGCGGGTCGTTAGTGCTTTTCTCGGCCCTGTCGTACGCCCCCCGCTGAGGGATCTTGTCGCCATGTGGCCATACGTTGCTGGCTTTATCGGAGGGCTCCTCGCCGCCGGGATGGCGGCGGCGGGCGAATCGTACTGGCGTCGACGCCGCAGGACCAAGTGGATCCCGCAGGAATTGCAGCGGTTCTTTCGCGTCAAGGATTCGTCGCGGCTCCAGGTGCTGCAAAAGAGCTTTCCGCGCCATATGGCGCCCGACGCCAAGCGGGGCCTCGACCAATGGTTGGCCGAACAGGGCCTAGCGGCCCGCCTCGTCGGCGTGCCGATTACCGAAAGCTTCATCAACACCACCGGGCTGTCGGCGCTGATGGCGCCGCAAGGCGAGTCCTGGTACCAGGTGAGCTCGGTCGAGTACGAGTCGTTCGACGTGGGGGGCGACGCTCCGATGGAGTGCCCCAAACACGCGCTCTGGCTCTTGGACGGCGGCGACGCGAAACTGGCCCTGTTCTGGACCTATGGAACCCACCGGGTCGGCTGCAATTGGGTTGAACGGCTGAGAATCGAGGCCGGTTTTGTCATGGACAGCCCCGGCAGCGGGCTGGCCGACCAAGTGCTTGCCCGGCTCGAGGAAGCGGTGCATAGCGGTCACGCGTACCGCGGGCAGGTGCTGTCGCTCGGCGGCGAGGACGACTACCGCGGCAACGCGAGCGGCGTGACGGTGCACCGGCTGCGGCCGGTCGCCCGGCAGGAAATCATCCTGCCGGAACCGACGCTCGCCTTGCTCGAACGGAACGTCGTTCGTTTCGCGGAGCAGCGGCCTCGGTTGCGGAAGTTCGGCATGTCCACCCGCAAAGGGCTGCTGTTCTACGGTCCGCCCGGTACAGGCAAAACGCATTCGATTCACTACCTGATCAACGTCCTGCAGGGGCACACGACGCTATTGATTACGGCGGAGCAGATCGGCAGCATCACGGAATACATGACGCTCGCCCGGCTGCTGGAGCCTTGCCTGGTGGTCATCGAGGACGTGGACCTGATCGCGCGGCGGCGCGACGAATCGGGCGTCGGCGAGCAATGCCTGCTGAATCGATTGCTCAACGAGATGGACGGCCTGCGGCCGGACTCGGCAATCACCTTCGTACTGACTACGAACCGGCCCGATGCGCTCGAAGCGGCGCTGGCGGCGCGGCCCGGCCGGATCGACCAGGCGATCGAATTTCCGCTGCCGGACGCCGCCGGGCGAGAGCAGCTAATCAAGCTGTATGCCAGCGGGGCGAGCATCGCGCCCGAGGTCGTGGCCAGCGCCGTGCGGCAGACCGAGGCGGTGAGTGCTTCGTTCATCAAGGAGCTCATGCGGCGGGCAGTGCAGTTTCATCTGGAGTGCCGGCCCGACGCCGAGTCGGCCATCATCTTGCAGAACGACGTCGACCAGGCGATCGAAGAGATGCTCTGGTCCGGCGGGCCGCTGAACCGAGCCTTGTTGGGCGCCGGCGAGGGCCGCGAGCAACCGTGACGGCGGCCGCCGAGCGGTTGCGACCGTACTCGATTTGGCGCCGTCGCGGCGGCGCTGTGCGAGTGAAACCCGCCTGGCGCCACGCTAGAATGCAGCGGGAACCGCGGGGTTCGCCGACCGCTTGGTCATACATGATTGGAGTCCACTGGTGTCCGTCGACTCATCCATATTGCCGCCTACTGGCGAACTCATCCCCTTCGTGCCGCGACGTTTCTCGGTGGACGAGTATCGACGGATGGCCGAACTCGGGGTGCTTGCCGAAGACGATCGAGTCGAGTTGCTCGAAGGAGTGATCACGCCGAAGATGACTCATAACCCGCCTCATGACTCGGTGGTCGCGCTGCTCGAACACGCTATCCGGCCGCTGCTGCCGGCGGGCTGGAGCCTTCGCATTCAGTCGTCGGTGACAACAGCCGATAGCGAGCCAGAGCCAGACGTGGCAATCGTCAGGGGAGGGCCGCGGGAGTTTATGCAGCGTCACCCCGGCGGCGCCGACGTCGCCTGCGTCGTGGAAGCGTCGGAGGCCTCGCTGGAACGAGATCGCACCAAGCGTCGACTGTATGCGCGGGCGGCTGTGCCGATCTACTGGATCGTCAATCTCGTCGACTAACAGATAGAGGTTTACAGCGAGCCCAGCGGGCCGATGCCAACGCCGTCGTATCGACGCGTGGACGTCTATCGAAAGGGCGAT
>QEVI01000294.1 GCA_003576855.1 Planctomycetota bacterium | reverse complement strand
GCGCTCAAAGCGGTACGACGAGGGGCTGTGGAGATTGTGCCGGCGGGCGGTCGCCCGAACCGCCACCGGATCGAACTGCGCCGACTCGATGAGGACATCGACCGTCGCCTCGGAGACTTCCGTATCGGCGCCGCCCATGACGCCCGCCAGGGCGACGGCCGCTTGTGCGTCGGCGATGACGCACGTGCCGGCGGCGAGCTCATACTGCTGGTGGTTGATGGCGGTGAACTTCTCGCCCGGTTTCGCCTCGCGAACGATGATGCGGCGGCCGGCCAACCGGGCGAAATCGAACGCGTGCAAGGGCTGCCCGCATTCGAACATCACGTAGTTCGTCACATCGACGACGTTGTTGATCACCGCGACGCCCAGCGTGCGGAGGCGGTCGGCGAGCCACGGGGGGCTGGGGCCGACCTTCACGCCGCGGATAACGCGGGCCGTGTACCGCGGACATAGCTGCGGGGCGGTGATTTCAACGCTCGCCAGGCTCGCCGCGGCGTCGCCCCCCGCTTGCGGCTGAGCCGCGGGAATCGCCAGCGCCGTCCGCCACAGCACGCTGATTTCACGCGCAACGCCAAGGTGCCCCAGGCAGTCCGGGCGATTGCTCGTGACTTCCAGGTCAATCGCCTGGTCGCTAAAGCTTTCATGGTTGAGCCCCGCCAGAGCCAGCCGATCGGCCAACTCCGCCGGGGCCGCCGGCAGCGTGACGTAATCCTTCAGCCAATCAAGCGCAACGATCATGGGGGCGGGGCTAGTGGCTAGTGGCTGGTGGCTGGTGGCTGGTGGCTGGTGGCTGGTGGCTGGTGGCTGGTGGCTGGTGGTTGGGGCCGGTTGTAGGGCGCAGCTTCGTCAAGAGCGACTTGTGCAGGCCTCGCAGCATGCGGCCCTCTCCGGCTAACTGCGTTAGGCTCTGGGCAATCGCATGGGCGTCGCCATACTTCAGCCGCTGCGAAAGCTCAAGAAAAGTCTCGACTTCGCACAGTGAACCAAGCGCGATGGATATATGTCTAGCGTATTCGCGTGTTGAATGTCGCGCGTTTCCTTCAGCGATGTTCGCCGGGATTGAAGTTGCAGCACGACGTAGTTGACTTGTCAGGCCATATAGCTCGTCGCGCGGAAACGCCGCCGTCACGGCGTAGATCTTTTCGGCCAGATCCATGCCAAGTTGCCATACTCTAAGATCGCGATGACTGCGGATTTCGGCGCCCATAGAGCATTCTCAGCCTAACCACTAGCCACTAGCCACGCACCACGTCAAAACTGCCGCAGGAAACGGACGTCGTTTTCGTAGAGCGCGCGGATATCGGTAATGCCGTGTTGTCGCATGCAAATCCGCTCGACGCCGAGGCCGAAGGCGAAGCCCGTCACCTCTTCGGGGTCGTAGCCGACGGCCCGAAGCACGTTCGGGTCGACCATGCCGGCCCCGCCCATCTCCATCCAGCCGAGCTGGCCTTCGGCGTTTCGCCAGCTCATGTCGACTTCGACGCTCGGCTCGGTGAACGGGAAAAACGACGGCCGGAAGCGGATGTGGACCTCGTCGCCGCCAAAGTAGCTCTGGCAGAACAGCCGCAGGACGCTCTTGAGATCCGCCATCGTCACGCCCCGATCCACCAGCAGCCCCTCGATCTGGTGGAACATCGGGTAGTGGGTCGCGTCGGCCGTGTCGGGTCGATAGACGCGGCCCAGCGAGATGACCCGCACCGGCGGCGGCGTGCTCTCCATGACGCGGATTTGCACGGTGCTCGTCTGGCTGCGCAGCAGCAGCGGGCGGTCCCCCTCCGCCGCGGCGGCGGCGTTCTGCGAGTACCCGCCGCTAGCCCCGACCAAGCTTGGTCGGGGCAGTTGCGAGCTTGGTCGGCGCTGTTCGGCAGGGGGGGCGTGAAGACGCTGGGTGGTGGCTAGGTAGAAATTATCAAGCGGATCCCGCGCTGGATGCGTCCGCGGGATGTTGAGCGCCTCGAAGTTGTGCCACTCATCTTCGATCTCGGGCCCTTCCACGGCCGTGAAGCCCAGCCGGCCCATGATGTCCTTCATGTCGGCAATGGTCTGCGTGACGGGATGAAGCCGCCCCAGTCGCAACGGCTTGCCCGGAACGGTGACGTCCAGCGCCTCGGCCGCTCGCGGCTGGGGGCTGCGGGCGAGTCGCTCCTGCGCGGCGGCAAACGCCGCTTCGACGGCCTGCTTGACTTCGTTGAACCGCTTGCCGGCCGCGGGCTTGTCCCCCTTTGCAACCTTGCCCAGCCCCTGCTGGGCCGCCTTGAGACGCCCGGCGCGAGCCCCCAGGTACTCGATGCGGGCGACCTCCAGCGCAGCGGCGTCCGCCGCCTCGGCGAACGCCCGGGCCGCGTCGTGCGCGAGGGCGTCGAGCTCGGCCACGAATCCGGCCAGAGCGCCGGCACTGCTCGGTGATGCATCCATCGTCATAGGCTAACCGGGCCGGCACGCGGTCGGTGCGTTCCGCAAGACGGCGGTGATGCCAGCTTTTGGAGTTGCCAACGGCGGCGCGGGCGCCGGCAGAATTCGAAAGCGCACCGGTGAACGCGCCTGGTGCGCCAAGGGCCCAAGTCGCGAAGCCACGGGCGCCTACGCCGCCAGGGCTTCGCGCGCCTTCGACACGACGGCGTCGAACCCGGCGGGGTCGGCAATGGCCATTTCCGAAAGCGTCTTGCGATCCAGCTCGATCTGGGCCTTTTTCAGCCCGTTAATGAACTCGCTGTAGCGCAGGCCGCGTTCGCGGCAGGCGGCGTTGAGGCGAATGATCCACAGCTTACGGAATTCGCGCTTCCGGGCGCGCCGGTCGCGAAACGCGAAAACGCCGGCGCGGATGAGCGTTTCCTTGGCCGAGCGGAGCAAACGCCGCCGGCCGCCGGTGTAGCCCTTGGTCTTCTTGAATAGGCGGTTCTTGGCCTTGTTGCGGGCCGCGCCTTTGGTGGTTCGCATGCGAGGAACCCCTTCAACATGGAAGGTTCACGCCCAGGCCCCTTCCGCAGTGGAAGGCGTTAACCGCCCGGCGAGGTTGGAGGTCAGGCTGGAGGCCGGAGGCTGGAGGCTTCGGCGCCCCGCCTTTGACCGGCATCCAGAATCCCGCATCTAGTAACTGTTGCCGCACAGGGCCTTGCGGACCATCTTCGATTCGACGTCCGAGGCCGTTTCGGTGCCGCGGAGCTGGCGCTTGCGCTTCTGGCTCATGCGGGCGGCCAGATGGCTCGTGCCGGCCGAGCGGTGCTTCGCCTTGCCGCTGGCGGTGAGGCGGAACCGCTTCTTGGTGCCTTTGTGGGTCTTTTGCTTGGGCATGGCGAGTCCCCCCGGGGGAGGCTGTGCGTTAACTTGGCAGGTCGTAGCCCCGCATCATAACAGTTTGCCGCCGCAGGGAAAGCGGTCCTTTTTTTCGTTCGCCTGATCGCTTGCGGATCGAGAAATCGACCGATCTGGCGCCCGCCACGTTCGGTTCCGGGACGGGTCGTCCGCCGGCGACTGAAAAAACTGCTCTGGTTTGACTGTACCGCCTTGCAACTTGCGGACATCCACACCATACTTGCGGGCATGTACGGTACAGGTGAACAGGTAATGCGCGAGGTCGGCCGCGTCTACCGGGCAGAGTCCGGTCGGGTATTCGCCACCTTGGTGCGACTGCTGGGCGACTTCGACCTGGCCGAGGAGGCCCTGCACGACGCCTTCGCCGCGGCGATGCAGCAATGGCCGGAGGCAGGCGTGCCGGCGAATCCGCGGGCCTGGTTAATTTCGGCCGGCCGGTTCAAGGCGATCGACGCCATGCGGCGGCGGGCGCGGTTCGACGCCTCGCTCCAGCAACTGGCCCAGCGGCTGGAGGCCCGCCGCTGCGACCCGCCCGACGCCGACGGCGCGGCGGTCGAAGACGATCGGCTGCGGCTGATTTTCACCTGCTGCCACCCGGCCTTGTCCATGGAAGCCCGCACGGCGCTGACGTTGCGCGAGGTCTGCGGGCTGACGACCGAGGAGATCGCCAGCGCGTTCCTCACATCGCCATCCACGCTCGCCCAGCGGATCGTGCGGGCCAAGGCGAAGATCCGCGACGCAGCAATCCCGTATCAGACGCCCTCGCGGGAGGATCTGCCGGACCGGCTCGACGGGGTGCTGCACGTCATTTACCTGGTGTTCAACGAGGGTTACGCGGCATCGTCGGGTGCGTCGGTCACCCGCCCCGATCTGTCGGCCGAGGCCATTCGCCTGGGGCGATTACTGGTCGAGCTGCTGCCGGAAAGCGATGCGCTGGGGCTGCTGGCCCTGATGCTGCTGCACGAATCGCGGCGCCGGTCGCGAACGACCCCGGATGGGGAGCTGGTTTTGCTGGATGAGCAGGATCGCTCGTTGTGGGATCGCTCGCTCATCGAAGAAGGGCGGCAGTTGCTGCTGCGGGCCTTGCCGGCCCCGGCGGTCGGACCCTTCGCGATTCAAGCCGCGATTGCAGCCGTGCACGCCGAATCCCCCAGCGCCGAGGCGACCGACTGGAACGAGATTGCCGCCCTGTACGAGCTTCTGCGGCGGATCGCGCCATCGGCGGTCATCGAATTGAATCAAGCCGTGGCCGTCGCGATGCGCGACGGGCCCGCTTCCGGCCTGGAACTGATTGACGGTATTCTGGCTCGGGGCGAATTGGCCGAGTACCACCTGGCCCATTCGGCCCGGGCGGAGTTGTGCCGGCGATTGGGCCGGACGGATGATGCCCGCGAATCCTACCGCCGCGCCCTGGAATTGGCCCGCCAGGAGCCGGAGCGGAGGTTCCTCGAGCGTCGTCTGGCAGAACTGCGCGCCAGTTAGCCAAGGAATTACGTAAAAAGCCGTTTAGCCGCTGTCGAATAATGCTCGCTGCAAGCGACTAATCGTTGCCGCAGCGAAAACCGGCGCGGCGACCCGACCATCGTCTGATAGCCCCGCGTTCAGGCCGTCCGAGCGTTGTTGAAGGACGGCGGCGTTAAGGGGTTCGCAGGAGACGGTGCGTCGTACCTTAGCCCAGGAGACTTTGCCCATGAAGTACATGCTCTTGATTTACGCCGATGAAAACGCCTGGACCGACAGCGAGCGCGAGGCCTGTTACGTCGAGTCGGCGGCGCTGACTCGCGAGCTCCACGCGCGCGGGCAGTACCTCTCCGCGAACCCCCTGCAGCCGATTGCGACCGCCACTAGCGTGCGGGTGCGTAACGGCAAGCCGCTAGTGACCGATGGGCCGTTCGCCGAGACGCGAGAGCAACTCGGCGGGTATTTTCTGATCGACGCCAAGGACCTCAACGAGGCGATTGCGATCGCCAGTCGAATCCCCGGCGCTCGCAAGGGGACTGTTGAGGTCCGCCCGGTGCTGGAGATCCCTGGCCTTCCCCCCCAGGCCTTGCCGCAACTGGGAGGCATCATGGTCGACGCGCCGCTTCCCACAGAAGAAATGGCCGACCAAAAGCTGTAGCAAACCG
>QEVI01000293.1 GCA_003576855.1 Planctomycetota bacterium | reverse complement strand
CTTCACGGGAGACCTGGTCATATCGCCCGGCGGACCGCTGGGAGCGACGATCGAGGTGACCGGCGGTAGGACGCTGGCGACGTCCGAGACGCTGCGACTGGGCGCCGCCGAGAACGGCGGCCACGTGGCGATCCGTCCCGGCGGACAGGTCGAGGCCCGCCGGGTCGCCGCCGATCATCCCCAAAGCACGTTGCTCCTTGACGGCGGTAACCTTCTCGTGGATGAACTGGGCGAAGGGTCCCCTGTCGATTGGGTCAGCGGGGTCGTGCAGCTTCGCGGCGACGCCGTGCTTACGCCGTCGAGTCCCGTGCTAGAGTCGCTCGGCGAACAACCTGTCCTCGGGGCGTCGCGTAGCCTCGTAGTAGCCGGCGAGGCCAGGTTGTTTACCCCTCTTCGGCTCGGCGGCGGGTCGCTCAGCGTGGGTCGATTGTCCAGTCGCCATTTGCTTGACGCCGATGCCGGCATGCTGTCGCTGACCGGCAGCGATCTGTCGCTCGGCCCCGGTCAGCCGTGGGGCGATACGCTTGTTGTGCCGACGGGCCTGACGCTGGACGTCGTGCAGAACGTCGCGGTCGAGCCCCTGGCGTATTTGCGGATCGCCGGCGGTCGCATGCAGGCGGCAGCGCTGGTTAACGGCGGCGAAATTCATTTAGAAGGCGGCGCCTCGCGGCTCGATGCAGCCCAGAGCATGACCAACCATGCCCTGCTGCGGGGCAGCGGCTACGTGCATGGCGACTTCGTCAACGCCGCCGACGGATCGGTCGACGTGCTGGCGGGCGACCGGCTTCGCTTCAGCGGTTCAAGCTTTGTGAACGCCGGACGGATTTCGACGATCGGCACGGCCGCAGGTCATGCCGAGGCGTCGTTCTCGTCGGCCGTGGAAAACTCCGGCGGGGCCATGATCACGGGCGACAACAGCCGCCTGGACTTTCAGGGCGGCTTGCAGAATGCGGGGGTGCTGGCGCTGACCGGCGGCGAGAACCACGTCTTCGGCGACATCGCCGGCGCCGGCTCGATTCTCGTCACCGGCGGAGCGTCGGCGACGTTTTATGGTGACATTAACAACGGCGGCGAGTTTCGCGTCAGCGCCGCCGGCGAGCTGCGCAGCAGCGCGGTGATTCTGGGATCGTTTGGCGGGTCGGGTACGGTTGTCGGCGGCGGCGACGTATTCATTGAGGGAGGCTTGTCGCCGGGCGAGAGCCCCGCCCAGGTGAGTTATGCGGCCGATATCTTTCTAGGAGCCGGTTCCCGGGTCGTCATGGAACTCGGCGGAACGGCGCCTGGCTCGACTTACGACCAGATCGTCGTCGACGGTCGCGTGTCGCTGGGGGGGCGCCTGGCCGTCACGCTCTTTGACGGCTTCGCGCCCAGCGCCGGCGACGCGTTCGACGTCATTAGCGCCAGCGGGGGCTTCTCGGGCGACTTTGCCGTCCACGACCTGCCGCCGCTCGCCGACGGACTTAGCTGGAACCTGGCGTCGGACAGCCAGTACCTGCGGTTGGAGGTTATCGGGCCGGACGCCGACTTTGACGACGACGGCGTCGTCGACGGGGCCGACTTCCTCCAGTGGCAGCGGCAGCTCGGCGTTAGCGGGCCGTCGCCCGTTGTGGGCGACGCCAACAACGACCAGCAGGTCGATTTGACGGACCTGGGCGTGTGGGCGCAGCAGTATCCGCCGGCGATGGCGGCAGGTGCGATGAGCGCCGTTCCGGAGCCGGGGGCGTTACCGTTGGGGCTAGCAGCGCTCATTCCCCTGGTCTACGGCCGCGGCGGGCGCCGATGCGTTTGGCGCAAGCCGCGATGGCACTGCTGGCGGGGACTCTGCGTGAAGCGCGCAAAATTCGCCGGCGGCAGAAGAAACGCCGGTTACGCCGGTGAAGCTCAATGGGCGGCGTGCCGCGTTCCGAAGCTACTGATGCCGGCCAATAGGCGCACCACGGCGCCTGCCTAAGCCATTCCCGCTCACGCCGAGACACGGATGACTCGCGCGGCTTTGATATTTGTCGCCGTTGGCTGGGCGGCGCTGCCCGCCGGGGCGGCGCTGGGCGTTGATACGCTGCCGGCCGCGTGGGCCGAGGCCCTGGCGCACAATCCGGAAATCGCGGCCGCGGAACTGGACACGGCCGCCACGTGCGATGAGCTGGCGGCGGCCCAGGCCGGGCGACATCCGACCGCAGCGCTGAGCGGCGGTTACGCCGTGCGCAGCGAGCAGCGGAGCTTTATCTTTGAGAACCCGCTGGCGCCCGGCCAAACGTTTACGTCGCCCTATATGCAGCGAGAGGGCGCCAGCGCCGCGGCGAGCGTCCGCTTGCCGCTTTATGCGGGCGGCGGCACGCGGCGCTCGATTGAAGGGGCCGAAGCTCGCGTCAGCGCGGCGCGGCATCGCGCGAGCGCCGCGCGGATGGACCTGATGCTTGCCGTGGCCGAGGCCTACGTGGCCGTGCTGCGGGCGCAGCGCGGGGTCGAGGTGGCCGAGCAGGAACTTGCGTGCCTCGAGGCGCACCAGCGCGAGGCGTCGCACCGCGTGGCTCAGCACCTAGCGCAGCGCGGCGATCACCTGGCGGCGCAGGTCGCCGTGGCCGAGGCGGTGCAATCGCGGCTGCGCCGGTTACACGAATTGCAGGTGGCCCGAGGGGCTTACAACCGGTGGCTGGGGCGACCCTTGACGGCAGCCGTTGAATTGGCGGAGTTGACCATTGCGACCTTGCCCGGAGACGCCGAGGAGCTGCAGCAGTTCGCCCTGGAGAACCGCGCGGAACTTGCCGAGCTGGAATCCGCCGCCGAGGCGCGGCGGCAGGATGCCCAACGGCTGCTGGCTTCGGTGCGTCCGCAGGTTTCGTTGGTGGGCCGCCACGATTTCGAGGAGAACAGGTTCCAGACTCCCCAAGGCGTGTCGGCCGCGGGAGTCGTGGTGGATTGGAGCGTGTACGACGGCGGCCGGAGCCGCCGCGCCGCCGCGGCCGAAGAACATCGTGCGATGAGCATCGCCAAGCTGGCGGAGGATCTCCGCTCGCGCATCGCGCTGGAAGTAGTCACGCAGAAGTACGCTGAACTGGAAGCGGTGGCTCGGCGGGAAGTCGCGCTGCAGGCCATGGGCAACGCCGACGAGAACCTACGAGTGGCGCATCTGCGCTTTGTTCAAGGGCTGGCCGTTGGCTCCGAGGTCCTCGACGCGCAGTCGCAGCGCACCAAGGCGGCGAACGACTACTACTGCGCTCAGTACGACGCGCAGTTGGCGGGCATCCGACTACGCCACGCCGTGGGGGTCCTAGGAACGATCGATTAGTGGTCGACGGCCGTAGCGGGGCAGTCAACGTCGCCGCGGATCGCACAATGTTCCGCAAGCGGTAGCCGCCGCGGGCGCTAGGGGCGAACGCCCCTGCAGGTGGCGCTGTCTTTGCCAATCGCACGGCAACCGGCCCTGCGGCGCGAAAGTCGGCGCAAGTCGTTGATTGCGGACATTTTAGGCGGTTTTTAACCGCCTGTGGCTGACCACAGGGAAGTCTCGCCAGGCGATTCGGCGGGGCGCTGGGCGCAACGGGGCCAAAAAAAGCGTGCAAAATGCTTGATCTCATCTAAGCGATCTAGTTATCCTGTTTTTCGCCGCGACTTATTGCCGCTGTTCTTGCCTCGCGTCGAGCACCATCGAGATTGGATGCCGCTATGAAGCTGTCGCACCTGCGTTGCGTGGCGATGTTGGTTCTCGGTCTGGTGAGCGTCGCCGCGCCTGCGCGGGCGTCGATCGAGCTGCAGTATATCGGCATCATGACCGGCTCCGGTCTTACGACGCCGATGAAGTTCAACGGCGCGCATGTCACCGCCTCGGCGGGCCAGTTGCACTGGGAGGCCCGCAACGACGCTGGCGTGCCGTCGCTGGCAACTTCGCTGCTGGACTCGCCGCGCGATGCGGACTCAGCCAGCGACAACTTGATCACGTTTTGCATTGAACTGAGCCAGGTCGTCAGCTCGCAGTGGCGCACCTACGACAAGACGGCGCTGCACGACGCGCCCAAGCCTTCAATTTCCGGCAACCCGCTCACCGGCCTGGCCATCGGCGCCGCGCGGGCTGCGGCGCTTGATCGACTGGCCGATAACTTCTGGAACGCGGCAACTGGGACGAGTCTTGTCGATTCCGTGGCGTTTCAGCTTGCGGTGTGGGAGATCGTGCATGAGAGCCCCAGCCTGGCAAGCGGCAATCCCTTGCCGGCGACGCTGAGCGTGTCGTACAACGCCGGCTCGCACTTCGTCAACAAGTCAACGGCTACCGGCACGCTGCTGAGCGCGATAACGCAGGCGAACAACTGGCTGAGCCAGCTTGCCTCCAACACGCTGCCGGACGTCGACCCGCACAACGAGTACACGCTGCTGGCGCTGACGAACAATCATAAACAAGACCAGCTTGTGCGCATCTATACGCCGCGGCCGCCTCAGGGCAATCTGCCGGTTCCGGAGCCCGCCGCGATGGCCGTTTGGCTGCTGTTGGGCGGCGCTGCCGGCGCGGTGGTGCTGACCGGCCGGACTCCCGCACTCGTAAGCTGCCGCGCGTAGAGCGCGTTTGACTTGCCTGTAGCGGAGCGTATCTCGGCCGAACGGAGCGAGCGATGTTCGCCCTGCCGCCAGGTCCGTCGCCGCGCTGATCGATGCCGGCTGCACGGCTGTTTCGCCCGCCGCACGGCAAGCGAGACGGCGCCGGCCTGCAACGAGCGCGGGCATTCTCTCGGCGTCCGCAATTGCTCCGGCGGACGTGCCGCGGTAAACCCGCTACCGACGGCATAACTCGCACGGCCGGCAGTCGCGCTCGAGGGGGCCGTCCTAACTGTCGCAGCAGTGATTGGACCGCCAGGGGATTTCGACCTATTTGTTTGTTGGACGCCAACGTCGCGTCCAGTTACGTGACCTTTTCCGCGATCTTTTCCCGTTAGCATGGCTTCGCCTCCATTTAGTTGGGCGTTGTTTCAGACATTTGGCGAACTGTACTGGTCGATCTTGTCCCGAGCTTGCCCAGGCGGCGTAATTTGCGGCGGGCCGGCCGGTGAGGCGTTCCGCAGCTTGGCTTGCGGCCGAGGCGCGAATGAGCGCAGCGTTTCGCTGGGCGAGCATGCGGACTGGGGACTCGATCCAAGCCGTCACTCCTCGGCAGGCAACGATTGGACCGTCTCATGGCAACCGCCTCCAGCTTTGTCTCGCGTGAATGCCCGGACGTCACCATTAAGATCGCGGCGACGCGCAGCGAACGCGAAGCGGCGTTTCGGCTCGCCTACCAGTCGTACCTGCGCGCCGGGCTGTGCTCGCCGTGCGCGGCGACGCTGCGCTGCACGCCGTACCAGCTTCTGCCGAGCACGGATATCGTCATCGCCCAACTTCGAGGCGAGGTAATCAGCACGCTCAGCCTGGTCCGCGACGGCGAACTGGGCTTGCCGATGGAGACGATTTACCACGGCGAAGTGGCCTCGCGTCGGGCCGCCGGGAAACGGTTGGCCGAGGTATCGTGCCTGGCC
>QEVI01000292.1 GCA_003576855.1 Planctomycetota bacterium | reverse complement strand
TCCATGGCGACGCCGTTGACCTGGCTGGCGACCAGGCGATGGACGTCTTCGTCGTTGGCGAACGCCTCGACCAGGCGGGCGTCGCCGGAGTAGTGCGCCAGCACGCGCAGCTCGATCTGCGAATAATCCGCAGCGAGCAGCACCCAACCCGGCTCGCCGGCGCGGAAGGCCGAGCGGATTTCCCGTCCTTCACGGGAGCGGACCGGGATGTTCTGCAAATTCGGATTGCTCGAACTGAGCCGTCCGGTCGCCGCGACGACCTGGTTCAGCGAGGCGTGGACGCGGCCCGTCTCCGGATGGATCAGTTCCGGCAACGCGTCAATGTACGTACCCAGCAATTTAGCGTACTGCCGATACTCGACGATTTTCGCCGGGAGCGGGTGCAGCGCCGCGAGTTCCTCCAGCACGGAAGCGTCGGTGCTGGGGCCGGTCTTCGTCCGCTTGAGCACCGGCAGCTTCAGTTCGGTAAAGAGAAGCTCAGCGAGCTGCTTGGGCGAATCGATGTTGATCGGCCGGCCGGCCAGCTCCTCAATCGCCGCCTTTAGCCGCTGCAATCGCTCGCCGTACTCAGCGCTCAGTTCTCGCAGCCGCAACACATCGACGCTGACGCCCCGATGCTCCAAGTCCGCTAACACTTCGATGAGGGGCACTTCGATGTTCTTGTTCAGTTCCACCAGCCCGTCGTCGCTGAGCCGCTGTTCCAGGATCGGCATGAGCCGCAACGGCACGTCGGCGTCCTCGGCGGCGTACGGCCCAACTTTCTCCACTGGCGCCTGGTCCATGCGAAGCTGCTGCTTGCCGGCGCCGATGACGTCGGTGATCTTGATCGTGTCATGGCACAGGTATTTTTGCGCGAGGTGGTCGATGTTGTGCGTTCGCTCGCCGGAGTCGATCAGGTAGTCGGCCACCATGGTGTCGAAGACGACCCCCCGCAGCTCGATGCCCGCGCTGCGGAGCACGACCATGTCGTACTTCAGGTTCTGGCCGATTTTGCTAATGGCCGGGTTTTCGAGCACCGGCCGCACCGCGTCGGCTGCGTGACGGGGGTCGATCAACCGCGAACCGGCTGGTCCGCGAACCGGCACGTAAAACGCCTGCCCCGGCTTCCAGGCGAACGAGTAGCCGACGATCTCGGCGTGCCGCGGCGAGACGTCGGTCGTCTCGGTGTCGATCGAAATCTGCGCCTGCTGCTCAAGCTGCGACACGAGCAGCGCCAGCTCCTCGAGCGTGTCCACGATCGTGTAATCTGCCCGCCACTCCGTTTCGGCCGGAAAGAGCCTCCTCGCCGCCGCTTGCGGCTTGGCGGCGCCAGCCGCAGCCACCGCCATCACGCGATCCGCCAGCCCGCGGAACCCGTAGTCGCGGAACAGCTCCGCCAAGCGCGCTTCGTGGAACCCGCCGACTCGCGCCGCTTCCCAATCCAGAGCGATCGGCACGTTTCGATCCAGCTCCACGAGCTTCCGCGACATCAGCGCGGCCTCGCGATGGTCGATGAGGTTCTGTCGCCGCTTGGCGCCGGGAACTTCGTCCGCATGGTCAAGCACGTTTTCCAGCGTGCCGTACTTCTCCAGCAGCTCCTTGGCCAGCTTCGGCCCGATGAGCGGCACGCCCGGCACATTGTCGATCTTGTCTCCCACCAGGGCCTGAAAATCGACGACTTGCGACGGCGTCACTCCCCAGTCGCCATACAGTGCGGCGGCGTCGTAGACTTCGTCCTTGCGGATGTTGTAAACCGACACCCGCTCGGTGATCAGTTGCCGGCAGTCCTTATCGCCGGTCACGATCTGGCAGCGGGCGCCCGCTTCGTCGCACATCCGCGCGACCGTGGCCAGCACGTCGTCCGCCTCGAAGCCGGGGCTTTCCAGGATCGGAATCGCCATGGCCTCCAGCACGCTGCGGATTTTCGGAATCTGCGCCGACAGGGCTTCGGGCATCTCGCTGCGGTCGGCCTTGTACATCTCATACAACTCGTGCCGGAACGTCGGTCCGGACATGTCGAACGCGCAGAGAAGGGCCGTCGGCTGCTTTCGCTCGATGATCTGGATGAGATCGCGGGTGAAGCCGTAGACGGCGCTTACCGGTTCCCCGCGGGGCGTGGTCAGGTCGCCGCCGCTCATGGCGTGGAACACCTGGAAAATCAGCGAATGCGCGTCGACGACGTAAACCGTCCATCCGGCGAGCGAAGGCGGCCGCAGGGCCAGTGCGTCAGGGGCCCGCTCGTTGCAATCCGGCGGCGCCGGGGAGAACGCCTGCGCAGGCGGCGACGCGGCTGGGGCCGGATGTGCCGGTTGGTCCGCTCCTCCCATTCCGGGAAGCGTTATTTGGCGTGAGGGGCTGGCCATTCTGCTATAATCCGCGGGCTGGGCTGATTGCGGGCCGTGCGTAGAATAGGAACGCTCGGGGTGAATAAAATCGCATGGGGTGAGGGGTGGTCTGGCAGCGGGGCCGCTCCGGCGGCTCGTTGAGCCGCGGCTGCGGATCGGCTCCTTGAGCCGCGGCTGCGGCGGTTTCGTTAGCGGCGGCTTAACAAGCCGCCGGAGCGATTCCTGCCCAGCCGCTCCGCTCTGTTTGACACACCCTAATCCCGCAATTAAGCTCGACTTACGGCGATTCTATCGCTTCCGACCGCGGCGCGGAAGCGCTTGTGCCGTAGACCCACCGAGCTTTTCCCTGCGCACAGCTCGCTTGCCGCACCCACGTCCCACCGAACAGAGAAGCACTAGTCTTACCGAGGTCGCTGCATGGCTGCGAAAGAAAACCAAGGTCTTCAGGCCATCGTCATCGTGCTCACCATCCTACTGCTGTTGACCGGCGTGGGGCTGTTGCTGGTGAACAACGCCCGCAAAACGGCCGTCGCCAGGGCGGCCAGCGCCGAGAAGGCCAGTTCCGACGCCCAAGGCGTCGCCGCCAAGGCCCAGAACGAAGCCAACATGTACAAGTTGTGGATCGGCTTCCCGGAAGAGGCGGCGCTGGAGACCCTCGAACCGCAATACAAGGCCGATCAAGAGCGCTTCGGCAAGAACATGGAGGAGCAGTCGCGCAAGTACCGGACCATGCTCGACAACATCGACGCCGAGCGGCAAACGCTGGTGAAGAACGAGGCCGACGCCAAAGCGCAGGTAAAGCAACTCTCGGAACAACTGGCCGCGGTCGAGGCCGAGAAGGAACGGCAGATCAAGGAGCACCTCGACGCGCTCAACAAGGCCAAGGCCGAGTTCGCCGCCGAACAGGCGAAGTTTGCCGAGGACCGCGCCGCGACGCTGGCGGAGAAAGAGAAGATCGCTGCGAGCATGCAGAAGCTGCAGGAAGACCACGCCAAGGAAGTCGCGGATCTGAATGCCCAGAAGACAGCGCTGCAAAACACGATCGCCCAACTGGAGCGCCGCGTGAGCATCCTCCGCGAGGGCGTGCCCAATCCCGATCAGTTCGCCCAGCCGGCTGACGGCGTGATCCGCTGGGTCGATCAGCGCGACGGCACGGTGTGGATCAACCTCGGATCGGCCGACGGCCTACGGCCGCAGGTCACCTTTAGCGTCATCGACTCCGACTCGGCTGACGCCGAGGCCGCGAAACAGAAGGGGACGATCGAGGTCGTGCGCGTCGAGGACGCCCACATGGCCGAAGCCAAGATCACGTCCGACGATCCGAAGAACCCGCTTATGGCCGGCGACCGCATTTACAGCCAGGTGTGGGACCGCGGCCGGCAGGTGAACTTCGGCGTCGCCGGGTTCATCGACTTGGACAAGGACGGTCGCAGCGACTTGCAGAAGCTCAAGGACATCATCGCCGCGAGCAATGGCAAAGTCGTCGCGGCGCCGGATGAAACCGGCAAGCTCCCCGAAGGGGCAGAGCTGCAGGTGGACACCCGGTTCTTGATCCTGGGTAAATTTCCCGAAGGAGCGCGACCCCAGGACATCGCGCTGCGTGAAAGCTGGCAGGCGCTCAGCGAGCAGGCGCAAAGCCTGGGCATCGAGACCATACCGCTCGATGAATTCATCAAGCTGATGGGCTGGCAGCTTGAAAACCGCTCAGTGGCCATGGGCGCCGGTTCTCGTTCCGAGGACTTCCCGCCGGAGCCGCAAGACGCCACCGCCCTGCCGCGGCGCACGGAGCCGACCGGCGTCTTCAAGAAACGGCTGCCGGGCGTCAGTTACTAGACGCCGGTCGCCGGGCCTGTGTAATCATTTCGCACCGCGAAAGGGAGGCGCCGCTCGCGTATGGATCGGCCTTGCGCGTGCTTTCGCGCAACTGGCCCCCTCGGCTAGCGCCCGCAGACCACGTCGATGCTCTCGGCCAAGATGCGTCCGAGCAATTCCAACTCCGGCTCGCCGATGCACAGCGGCGGCATCACTACGATGACGTCCCCCAGCGGTCGCAGCCACACGCCCTGGGCCGTGGTCCGCTTGCACACCTGGTAGCCGAGCCGATCGCTGCTGGGAAACGGCTGGTGCGTCCGGCGATCGGCGATCAGCTCGACGGCGGCAATCATGCCCAGTTGCCGCACTTCGCGGACCTTCGGATGGCCGGCCAGCGGCGTCAGCGCCTCGGCCAGCCGGCGGCTCTTCCGCGGAACGGCTTCATCCAGCACGCGCTCTTCGTTGATCAGGTCGAGCGAAGCACAGGCGGCCGCGGCGGCCAGCGGGTTCCCGCCATACGTATGGCCGTGATGAAAGGTGCGTCCCGAGGCGTATGGGCCCAGAAACGCCCGGTAAACCTTGCCCGAGGCGACCGTCGCCGCCATCGGCAAATAGCCCGCCGTCAGGCTCTTGCCCAGGCACAAGAAATCGGGCGTCACGTCCTCATGCTCGCAGGCGAACATCTTGCCGGTCCGGCCGAAGCCGGTGACGATCTCATCGGCGATCAGCAGCACGTCGTAGCGCTCGGTCAGCTCGCGCACTCCGCGCAAGTATCCAGCGGGCTGAAGCACCATTCCGGCGGCGCCCTGCAGAACCGGCTCGATCACCAGCGCGGCTAGCTCGTCGTGCTGCGCTTCGAGCACTTCCTCCAGCGCCCCGAGATGGAACGACGCATCGCCTAGCCGCGGGTCCGGCGGCGGCAGCCGCACCACGTCGAACAGCAGCGGCCGGTAGAGGGCGTGGAACCGCTCGATGCCGCCGACGGCTGTGCTGCCTAACGTATCGCCGTGATAGGCGCTGTCCAGCGCGACGAACTTCTTCTTGGTCGGCCGGGGCCGCTCGCACTGCAGCCAGTATTGGAACGCGATCTTCAGCGCCGCTTCGACCGCGCAACTGCCGTCGCTGGAGAAGAAGACGTGATTCAGGTCGCCCGGCGCCAGCTCGGCGAGCCGCTGGGCCAGTTCGATGGCCGGCGGATTGCTCATGCCGAGCGTCGTCGCGTGAGCCACTTTGCCGAGCTGCGCGACAATCGCCGCCTCGATCCGCGGATGACGATGGCCGTGCAGGTTGCACCACAGGCTGCTCACGCCGTCGAGATAACGTCGGCCGTGAACGTCAACCAGCCAGCATCCTTCCGCCCGCTCGATCACCAGCGGCTCATACTCGGCCATCTGGGTGAATGCGTGCCAGAAGTGGCGGCG
>QEVI01000291.1 GCA_003576855.1 Planctomycetota bacterium | reverse complement strand
GGCTCCTGAAAGATCATGCTGATTTCCTTGCCGCGGACTTCGCGCATGCGCGGCTCGGGCAAGCCGACCAGATCGCGCCCCAGCAGGGCAATGCGTCCCGATTCGATCTTGGCCGAAGCCGCCAACAGCCGCATGATCGACAGCGAGGTGACGCTTTTTCCGGAGCCGCTCTCGCCGACGATGCCCAGCGTGCGGCCCGGCTCGATGCGAAACGAGACCCCGTCGACGGCGCGGGTGACGCCCTCGTCGGTGTGGAAGTAGGTCTTCAGGTCCGTAACGTCGATGACGGCTTCAGGCATGGATTTCGTAGCCGCAAAAAGGCTCAAAAGACGCAAAAAAGGAATGCGGACGATTGTGGACTACGCCGTGTTTCCGTCGAGCTTCGACAGCACGAACTTCTTAATGAAGAACTTCGGCGCGCCGAAGTTAATGAGTAGGCCGTGCTCAATCCGCGAGGACCGAAGGTAGCCTAAGAGTTGGGCGACGTGATCGTCGCAAATTGAATTGCAGGCCTTGAGTTCAATGAGGATTGACTTCTCAACCAGCAGATCGGCTTTGTAGTCGCCGATAACCGTTCCATCTTCGTCATAAACCGTCAGCGGCGTTTGTTGCTCAACGTGCACTCCGGCTTTTCGCAAACGATGCGTTAACGCGTTCTCATAAACCTTTTCCAAATGCCCATGACGGTGATACGTGTGGATCGCAAATGCCGTTTCGCGCACAAGGTCGCAAAGCTTGAAGACGTTTCGTTCGGCGGTATCGTGCATGTTGGGGCCCCTTGCATTCTGCTTTTTGCGTCTTTTGCGCCTTTTTGCGGCTCGCATTCAATGCGCGTCCTGCCGCAGCCGGGGGTCGGTCGCTTCTTGCAGGCCTTCGCCGATGAGGTTGTACGCCAGCACGGTGAGGAAGATGGCCGTCCCGGGGAAGAGGATCAGCCACCACATGTCTTCGATGTTCCGCCGGCCCGCCGACAGCAGCGTCCCCCAGCTTGGGTTGGGGGGCGAGGCGCCGAACCCCAGGTAGCTCAGGCCGCTCTCGATGAGAATCGCGTCGGCGATGCCGAAGGTGATCGGCACCAGCACCGGCGCCAGCGCGTTTCGCAGGACGTGGGTGAACATGATCCGCCCCGGGCTGGCGCCCAGCGCCCGGGCGGCGGCGACGAACTCCATTTGCTTGAGTTTCATGAACTCGGCCCGCGTGAGCCGGGCAATGCCGGTCCAGTGGGTCAGCCCGACGATGGCCATCAGGTGGAGATTGTTGACGCGGTCCAACAGCGCCACCAAGGCTAGAATGAGCACCAGCGACGGCACGCACATCACCACCTCGATGACGCGACTGAGCAGCACGTCGATCCAGCGGCCGTAGTAGCCCGCCAGCGCGCCCAGCGTGATGCCGATCGTCGCCGCGATGCCCATCGAGACGAAGCCGACGCTGACGGCCGTTTGGGCGCCGTGAACCATCGAGGCCAGCACGTCGAAGCCCTGTTGATTCGTGCCGAGCCAGTTGTAGCGGCTGGGCCGCCCTTCGGCGCCGGAGGGGTTCGCCGGCTGGCCCGGCCATTCGTTCTCGCGGATCCGGCGGTAGGGGTCCTGGTAGATCAGCGGCCAGATGGCCCAGCTCTGCGGGTCCTTGGCCTGAAGGTTCTCGGCGAAGCGACCGCGAAACCGGTCCTTGGCGAAGATCGGGTTCTCCCAGTCCCGGTTGTAATACCAGGCCGCAGGGAAGTAGATGCGGCCCTTGTACTGGCACACGATGGGCCGCGTGCCGACGATCAACGGCGCGCAGATCGCGACGAGCGTCAGCGCCGCGACGAACAGCAGCGCGGCCATCGCCAGCTTTCGGCGGCGGAAGCGGCGCCACGCCTCACGCCAAAACCCCGGCGAGGCGCCCAGCGGCACGTCGCTCGCAGCCATCGCGCCGGTCGTGCTGGGAGGCAAGTCCATGGCTATTGATTAAATGCACAAATGACGAATGAAGGAATGACGTGTGACGAATACGCGCTGCGCAGATCATGCGTTAACTCGTCATTCGTCATTCGTCATTCGCTAATTCGTCATTACCCATACGTTACGCGCGGGTCGACCACCGCGTACAGGATGTCGGCCAGCAGTTGGCCGGCCAGCGCCAAGACGCTGAACATCAGCGTCAGACCCATGATCACGTTGTAGTCGCGCTGCCCGATCGCTTCGAAATAGAGCCGGCCCATGCCCGGCCACTGGAAAATTTGTTCGAGAATCACCGCGCCGCTGAACAGCCCCGGCAGCGACAGGCCCAGCAGCGTCACCAGCGGGATCATCGTGTTGCGGAAGGCGTGCTTCCAGAGGATCGCCCGCGGCCCGACGCCCTTGGCTCGCGCGGTGCGGATGTAATCCTGACGCACGACTTCCTGCATGTTCGCGCGGATGAAACGGGAGTAATACGCCAGGTTGCCGTAGGTGAAGCAGGCGATCGGCATCACCGCGTGCCGCAACACGTCGACGGCCTTGCCGACGGGGCTGAGCGACTCGTAGGCGTCCGACTGCATGCCGTAGAGCGGCAGCCAATCGAGCTTGACGTATAGCAAAAGCTGCAAATACAGCGCAGCGACGAACGCCGGCAACGAGTACAGCATGTAGAGCACCGTGCTGACCGTCCGCTCGGCCACGGTGTTCGCCTGGGCCGTCGCCCACAAGCCGATGGGGATCGACAGCAGGTAGGCCAGCGCCAGCGAAGTCGCCGACAGCATCAGCGTCGCCGGCGCCCGCTCGACGATCAATTCCGCCACCGGGCGCATGTTCCGCGTGAAAGAAACGCCCAGGTCGCCGACGACGACGTTTTTCATCCACACGAAGTAAGCCGCGTACCACGGCTTGTCGAGCCCGTAGAGGCGGTTGATCCGCGCGATCGCCTCAGGGCTGAGCTGCTTGCTGGGATCCATCACCGCGAGCTGGTTGGTGGCGGGCGTCCCCGGCATCGCGCGGATCAGCCCGTACACCAGAAAGGTGATCAGCACGAGCGTGATCACGGCGATGCCGAGCCGGCGGATCAGGTAGCTGGTCATTCCAAGCGGGGGCGGCAGGGGGATGGGCCGCGGGCGGGCCGGCACACATCGCGCCGCCGCTGGCGGCCGAGCGTCGGCCACGGGGTCATGCTACTCAGCGGCGCCGTACAGCGCAGCGAATCCCGGCCCGAAGTCGTAGGGCCCCCGCGGGCTGAAGTTGTAACCCCGAAGTTTCTTGTTGAAGGCGAAGAACGCGTTGCGGTAGAACAGCCAGGTGTAGGGCTGGTCTTCCCACAACAGCATGTGAATCTGGCCGTAGATCGTCGCGCGCTTGTCGCGGTCCAGCTCGCGGCGGCCTTGCTCGAACAGCTTGTCCACCTCCGGGTTGGCGTACTGGCCGTAGTTCCGCTGCTTGCCGGCGCCGAAGATGTTTTCCTGCATGTCGGGATCGGCGCCCGTCCCCCAGCCGGCAAAGCACGCGTCGAATTCGTGCTTGAGCGTCTTGTCTTGCATCACGGCGAACTCGGTCGGCTTGACGTTGACCGTCACGCCGATCTGGTCGAGCGACTCCTTCCACAGCGTGGCCACCTGCACGCCCGTCTCGGTCGTGTAGGTCATGAGCTGGAACTCCAGCAGGTCTTCCGCCCGATCCAGGTCCCGCTTCACCGGCTGCGGGCCGTCGGGGGGAAACATCCACGCGGCCGGATTGAACGTCCCCCGGCCTTGTTCGTACAAGCCGCGGCAAATCGTGTTGAGCAGCTCCTCGTAGTCGAACGCGTAGGTCATCGCCCAGCGGACCCGCTTGTCGCTGAAGTACGGCGACTTGACGTTCCAGACGACGTGGAACTCGGTCCACTCCGGCGCCATCACCTTCGTGTTCTGGGCGTAGAAGTCGTCCCCGGCGGTGAGGCTCTCCCAATGCTCGGGCCGCAGCTCCATCGACTGAATGTCGCCCGCCTTCAGCGCCAGGATCGCCGTGTTCAGGTCCTCGATGATCTTGACGCGGACTTCCTTGAAGTACGGCTTGCGGCGCACCTGCTGGCCGCCGTGCATGTACCAGCCTTCGCGACGCCGCACGACGAACTCCTGGTTCCGCACGCGGCTGACCAGCTCGTACGGTCCGCCGACGACCGGCTGCTCCTCGTACTTGCGGTGATGCTCGCTCCGCTTCATCGACGGGTCTTCGACCACCGACTTCTCGTAGATGTGCTTCGGCAGCACCGGCCAGAGCATGTTGCCCGTGCGGGTGGCGAACGGCTCCTTGTGCCAATAGACGATCGTCCGGTCGTCGTACGCCTTCACGTACCGAAGCTGGTCGGTCCCCTGCCGCACCGCCGGTATCACCAGTTCCGGATGGTCCGTCATGATCAGCCGGTAGGTGAACTCCACGTCGTGGGCCGTGATCGGCGTACCGTCGGACCATGTGAGATCGTCCCGCAGGACGATCCGCTCGACGAGATTGTCCTTGCTCCGCTGCCAGGAGACGACGATGTCCTTATCGGCGAAGTACTCGAAGCGGCGATTGAACGCCAGGACGGAAAAGCCGGCCATGCCGGACAGCTCGTAGTCGGTGACGCTGCTGCCGAACAGCGGGTTGGTGCTGTTGAGGTCGCCCGCCACGTGCCGCACGAACGTGTGTTCGTAATCGACGCCGGCGCCGTCGGGCGGCGCCAGTTGGCTTAGGGCTGCGAGGATCTTGTCGTTGTTCTCGCGGCTCTTGGGAAAATCGTTGCGCAGGGCAAGCGCCTCCTCGACGCTCGTCGGCGGCGGCCCGGCCTCGGCCTTCTCCGCCCGAAGCTGCTCCAGCGAGTCGACCACCGGGCCGTCTTCCCACTGGAGCTTGTCGAGCTCTTCCAGCGGCGGCGGGTCGAACGGCTCGACCGCGTTGCCCAGGACGAACGGCTGCGAGGAGGGGCCGGCGGCGGACTTCTGGTCCGCCTGCTGGGTCGAACCCGGCGGCGCCGCGGCGTCGGGCGAGCGATCCTGCGACGAACACCCCGCGGTGACGCCGCCCAGCACGCTCGCCGCCCAAACTACCGAACACCAGCCGAACCGCTGCCGTGCTTGCATCGCCAAAAGGCCTCACAGGGGAAAACGGGGGGAGCTGCGCCGACGGGGCCGAATGCAAGCCGCCGATCGTAGTCCAATTCTTCGACGCCGGTCAATGAGAGTCGAGAGCAGCGCACGGCCGCGGCCCCGCTGCATGCGGCTCGCCCCACGCTTGTTTGGGACTGGTCGCTTAAACGAACAGTCCGCACGGCTTCCCCGCAACTGGCACGCCATCGAGCTTGCCCCGCGGCCGTGGCGGCTGCTATTCTCGCCGCCCCGCGCATGCCGTGCCGGGCTGCGCTGCCGGCGGCCCTGCGGAAAACCTCCTCCGGTCGAAAAGGACTTCGTCCGATGCCCTGTCCGTTCCGCCGCATCGTTCTGCTGGCCGCTAGCACGCTCGTCGGGGCCGCCTGGGGCCCTTCGGCCCAGGCCGCCGACGGCGAAGCCGAGTGGATCTGGTCGCCCGCCCACGCCCAGGGCGACGTCCCGGTGGGCGACTGCTACTTCCGCAAATCGTTCGAGCTAAAGGCCGTCGAAGCCGCGCAGGTGCAGGTCACGGCCGACAACCAGTGGGAGCTGTTCGTCAACGGCCAGCCAGTGGCCAAGGGGGTCGACTGGCGGCAAATGCAGATCCACGACGTCACGAAGTTGCTGCGCAACGGCCGCAATACGGTGGCCATTCGCGCGACCAACACCGAGCCGGGCCCCGCCGGCCTGGCCGCCCGCGTCATCGTCAAGCAGACCGGCGACACCTACGCCGGCTTCTCGACCGACGCCACGTGGAAGACCAGCGTCCGGCAGTTCCAGGGGTGGATGCTGCCGCAGTTCAACGACGCCGACTGGGTCGCCGCCGAGGTGTACGGCGAACTGGGCGACACGCTCCCGTGGGGCAACGAAGTCGTGATCGATGGCGAGGGCGCCCGGTTCGCCATCGCCAGCGAGTTCGAAGTCGAACGCATCATGCGCGACCAGGAAGTCGGCTCGCTCATCGCCATGGCGTTCGACGCCCGCGGCAACATCATCGTTTCCCGCGAGAGGGGACGCCTGATGCTCCTCACCGATCGCGACGGCAACGGCATCCACGACACGGCGACCGAGTATTGCGACCAGATCGAAAACGCCCAGGGCATCCTCGCCATCGGCACGCGGGTGTTCTGCGTGGGGGACGGGCCCGACGGGCCGGCCCTCTACCGCCTCCGCGACGGCGACCGCAACGGCGCGATCGACGAGGTGACCAAGCTCGTCGGCTTTCGCGGTTCCAAGGGCGAGCACGGGCCCCACGCCGTCCGGCTGGGGCCCGACGGGATGCTGTACGTGCTGGTGGGCAACTTCGCCCGCGCCGAAGGAGAGCCGGCCCCCCGCAGCCCGTATCGCCACTGGTACGAAGGAGACTTGGTCCCGAAGTACGAAGATCCGGGCGGGCACGCCGTCGGCATCCCGGCGCCGGGCGGCACGGTCTTCCGCACCGACGCCAACGGCAGCGTCGTCGAGCTTGTCGCCGGCGGCTTGCGAAACGCCTACGACTTCGCCTTTAGTCCCGAAGGAGAACTGTTCACCTACGACGCCGACATGGAATGGGACCGCGGCGCCCCCTGGTACCGGCCGACCCGGGTGAACCACGTGACCGACGGCGCCGAGCTGGGCTGGCGGAGCGGTTGGTCCAAGTGGCCGGAGTATTACATCGACAGCCTGCCGGCGGCCGTCGACGTCGGACCCGGCTCGCCGACGGGCGTCGAGTTCTACGACCACGTCGCGTTTCCGCCCCGGTACCGCGGCGCCATGTTCGGCTGCGACTGGGCGACGGGCAAAATCCACGCCATCACCTTCCAGCGCCGAGGCGCGACTTACGAAGCCCGCAGCGAAGTGTTTCTCGAAGGCCGTCCCCTCAATGCGACGGACATCGCCGTCGGCCCCGACGGCGCGCTCTACTTCTGCACCGGCGGCCGCGGCACCGACGGCGGCGTGTATCGCATCCGCTGGAGCGGGGCCCCGCCGGCCGCGACGGCCGCTGAAACCCTCGGGCAAGGCCTCCAGCGGGCGCTGCGGCAGCCGCAGATCGAAGCCGACTGGGCGCGGGCCCGCGTCGCCGCGGTGAAGCAATCGCTGGGGGCCCAGTGGGCGCCGCAGCTTGCCGCCGCCGCCCGCGACGCCGCGCGCTCGCCGCGCGAGCGACTCCAGGCGATCGACCTGATGGTGTACTTCGGCCCGCGGCCCAGCGACGAGCTGCTCGCGGCCCTGGCCGCCGACGCCGAACCGATCGTGCGGGCGAAGGCCGCGCGGCTCATGTACCAGAGCGATGCGCCGGCCGTTCGCGCCGCCCTGGTGAAGCTATTGACGGACCGCGACGCGCTGGTGCGCCGCTCGGCGTGCGAGTCGCTGATGCGCCGCGGCCCGCTGCCGCCGGCGGAGGCCGTCGTGCCGCTGCTGGCGGACGACGACCGGTTCACGGCGTTCGCCGCCCGCCGGCTGCTGGAACAACTGCCGGCCCAAACGTGGGCGCCGGCGGTCATGGCTGAAACGCGGCCGCTGGTCTTCGCCCGCGGCGCCGTTACGCTGGCGTGCGTCGAGCGCAACGCCGCCACGTCGCGAGCGCTCGTCGAACGGGCGCAACGCCTGCTGGAAACGCCCGTGACGGACGACCAGCGGCTTCACCTGCTCCGCGTCATCCAGACGGCGCTGTTCCACGGCAAGCTGAAGGCGGAGGCGGTTCCCAACCTGGCGACGCAGCTTTTGGCCATGTACCCGACGGCCGACGTGCTGGCCAACCGCGAGTTGGTCCGCCTGCTGGTCGCCCTGCAAGCGGCCGGCGCCGCCGAAAAGTTCGCCGCCGAGCTCGACAAGCCGGAACTTGGCGACGCCGAAAAGCTGCACATCGCCGCGTATGCGGCCCGCTTGGACGCCGGATGGACCACGCCCGCGAAGCTCGCCCTGCTGCGGTACTACGAGCATGCCCGGACGGTTTCGGGCGGCTACAGCGTGGAGAAGTACGTGGAAGCATTCACCCGCGATTTCCTGGCGAAACTGTCGCTGGAAGAGCGACGCTCCCTGTTGGCCGGGGGCGAGAAGTGGCCGGCCACGGCGCTCTCCACGCTCGCCAGCCTGCCGCCTAACCCCGGCGCGGCGGTGCTGGCGACCGTCCGCCAGCTCGACGGCAAAATCGCCCCCCGGTGCGCCGACAGCGACGTCTTTCGCCGCTTGCGCGTCGGCGTCATCGCCGTGCTCGGGGGGGCGGACGACCCGGCGTCGCAGCAGCATCTCCGCACGATCTACGCCAACGAACCCGACTACCGCGACCCCGTGGCGATGAGCCTTGCGCAACATCCCGACGGCGAAAACTGGAAGTACCTGGTCGACGCCCTGCGAACGGCCGAGGGGGTCGCCGCGCAGGACATCCTCGTCGCGCTCACCAAGGTCAACCAGCGGCCGGCCGACGCCGCGTCGCAGCGCAGCGTCATCCTGCTGGGGCTGAAGCTGCGGGACAACGGGGCCGAGGAGGCGATTCGGCTGCTGGTGCACTGGAACGGGCGAGTCGATGCCGCGGCCCCCGGCGGGGCGTCGCCGCTGGCCGACGCTGCCAGCGCCCGCGGCAATTGGACGACGCAACTCGCCCGCTGGCAGGCGTGGTACGCGGCCAAGTATCCCAACGATCCGCCGGCCGAGCTGCCGGCCGACGCCGGTCGCGACAAATGGAGCTACGACGAACTGCTCACGTTTCTGGAAAGCCCGGCGGGAAAGCAAGGCGACGCCGCCCGCGGCGAGCAGGTGTTCGCCAATGCGCAATGCGCGGCGTGCCATCGCGTCGGCGCCCGGGGGGAATCCATCGGGCCGGATTTGACCGCCGTCGCGCTCCGCTTTCAGCGCAAGGAGATCCTGTCGTCGATCGTCTACCCGTCGCACGTCATTTCCGACCAGTATGCCAGCCGCATCGTCATGTCGGGCGGGAAGGCGTACGCGGGGATGGTCGCCCCACGGGGCGAGCAAGGGGTAACCGTGTTGCTGGCGACCGGCGACAAGATCGAACTGGCCCGCGACCAGATCGACGACATCCAGCCCAGCAACATCTCGGCGATGCCGACGGGGCTGCTCAATCCGCTGGCGCTGGAGGACGTGGCTGACCTGTTCGCGTACCTGCAATCGGCGGGGTC
>QEVI01000012.1 GCA_003576855.1 Planctomycetota bacterium | reverse complement strand
CCGATCAATCGTGCGACGACGGACGGCGCGGGATTGCGCACGAACTGGCGCACGAGGGACTGGTTGCGCACCACGGCGTGGGCGATCTCGGCGATCCGTCCCGCATCCTCCAGCGGCGGGCCGGCGAAGTCGATGCCGATCGGGCGGTCGGTGGGGGCCACCGCCCGGGTCTCCGCGATCCGCGCGTTGCGGAATTCGAGCTGATGCAGATCCTCGATCATCCGGTAGCCGAGCATGGCTCGCAATGCGAGGGCCGCGACGCCCGCGACGTCCGGGGCGGGCCGCCGGTGCCGGTTCGGGCGGGGCACCACCGGGGGCGGCCAGACCCGCGGCTGCGTCGCCAGGCGTTCGATTTCGGACCAGTCGTCGGCGCCGCACTCGGCCACGTAGTTCGGCTGAATGCCGACCGCGGCGTAGACCGAGCTGTAGCGGGCCGCCAGCTCGACGCACGCGCGGCTGGAAGCCGCCGTCGTGCCGACGGCGACTATCGCTTCGACGCCCGCGGCCGCCGCACGTTCGACGACGCCGTCGCGGTCGCCGGCAAACTCATCCTGGTCGAGATGAACGTGCGTGTCGAAGAGCATGGCGCTGGCGTGCTACGGCCCCGACGTGGCTAGGTCGCGCGGCTGGGACGCGTTTTGTTACGAGCGCATGTGGCGGCGCACACGTCGGCCGCCGCTAGGCGCCGGCGGGCTTGTGGGGGCGGGGCTTCGCCAGTTCGCGGAGCGTCTCGAGGTGCCCCTTGGCCATGCCGAGCGCCTCTTCGGCGATCGCCCGGGCCGCCGGGGCGGTCTCCAAACGTTCGACCAGGCGTTCAATCACCTTGACATCCTGCTGCTGGTAGCCGACCGCCGCACGAATGAGATAGTCGATGTCCAGATCGTGCATGTCGGTGAACTCCATGGGGAATTCACCGCTGCGGGGCAGGGCGTCCGCGTCGATGATCATCCGGCTGATCCGATCGGCCAGCGCATCCTGGTCCGCGGCGATGGCACGGATCGCTTCCAGCTCCTCGCCGCGGCCGGCAGGCACATGCGGCCGCGACCACTGCAAATACTGCGGAAACGACTTGCAGTGAATGGCCAGCAGGCGATTCAGCCAATGGATGGCGTCAGCTTTCATGCGGGTGGCGCGAGCGTCGTCAAGTAGGGCGGCAGGCACGATCGGTCTTTTCGCTGAGCGGGGTTACAATTAGCCAAGCATCGACTCTCAAACGCCGAACAGCCCGGCGGCGGCGTCGCGAGTCCACGGCGCCACCAGTTCCGGCAGAACGCCCAAAATGGCCACCGGCAGCGCCATGGCGAACACGAAGGTCGTCGGCAAGAACCCCAGTTGGACCGGGCGGCTGGTGTCGGGCTGGGGGTCAATACACATCGTCTTGGCCACGCGGGCGTAGTACACCAGCGAAATGGCCGTGTTGATGGCCGCGACCACCAGGGCGAACATCAATAGCGACCCGCCCGCCTCGTACAACGCTTGCAACAGTCGCAGCTTTGGCCAGAACCCGGCCAGCGGCGGCAAGCCGACCAAGCTGAACAGAATCACCGTCATCGCCACGGCGATCATCGGCGCCCGGCTCACCAGGCCCGCGTAGTCCTTGATTTCTTCGCTTTGCATCGCGTTCCGCAAAAACGCCACGATCGCAAACGCCCCGAGGTTCATGAACAAATAGATCGTCGCATAGAGCAGCAGAGCGGCGATCGCATCGGAGGCGGCCGCCGGATTGTCGCCGGCAAGGGCAATCGCCGCCGCCACCGGCATCATCATGTACCCCGCATGGGCGATCGTCGAATACGCCAGGAGCCGCTTGATGTTCTTTTGGCCGTAAGCGGCAAGGTTGCCGAAGGTGCACGTGATGATCGCGACGGCGGCAACAACGGAAACAAAAAACGTGCGGACCGGCGAAAGCGGCGAGCCCTCAGCGGCGGAACCCGCGCGTTCGATGGTCTGGTCGCTTGAACGACCCGCCTGCCCGTCCGCTTGAGCCAAGCGCTCGTCGCCGTTAGTTGCTGCAACCATGCGGATGGCAGGCGGGGTCGCGAAGCTCGCGGCGGCCGCGGCCACCGGCTGGCGCGGCGGCTCGGCGCCGTGCTGGGGCGCCTCGGTGAACCCAATGCCCACCCGCACCAATAGCGCCAGCGCCGCCGCCTTCGACGCCACCGACAGAAATCCGCCGATCTCCGCCGATGCGCCTTCAAACACGTCGGGGCACCAAAAATGAAACGGCACGGCGGACAGCTTGAACGCCAGCCCGACGCCCACCATGAGGCCGCCCAAGGCGAGAACCATCACCGTGTAATCCCGGTCGGCTAGCTTCGCCGCGACGTCGAACTCGACCAGCCGCTGCGCCATCGTCGGAATGTGGGCCGAGCCGAGCAGTCCCGCAATCAGGCTCACCCCATACAGCATGATGCCCGCCGCGCCCGCTCCGTAGACGGCGTACTTGAGGGCCGCCTCGCTGCTGCGCCGCCGGCCTTTGACGATCCCCGCCAGCACATACGACGGCACGCTCGCCATTTCAACGCCCAAGAACAGCGAGAGCAGGTGATTGGCCGACGCCATGATGCACATGCCGATCGTGGCGCCCAGCACCAGCGCGTAGTAATCCTGGCCGTCCTGCCGATCCGCAATGCCCGTGAGCCGCGACAGGATGACGAACAGCACGGCAAACGCCGTCAGAAAGAGCCGCAGGTACACCGTGAGCGCGTCGTAGACGAGCATGCCGGTGAACAGCTCCTGGCGTTCAATCGCCGCGAGCCCTGCCATCCCTTCGCGGGGTATCGCCGCCACCAAGGCGACGACGGCGCCGACCAGCGCAATCACCAGCGGCGGTATCTGATCGACCACCGGAATCACCCGCGCCAGAAGCAGCAGCACGATCGTCGCGCACAGCGCCAGTTCCGGCCCGAAAAGCGGCAAGCTCCGCTGGACGGTGTCGGAAATCAGCGAGTCGATTAACGTAGGCAGGTTCACTGCGCGGGGCTCTTAGGGGGATGGGCCTGTGGGCGCGGCGTGAACGCCGCGGCTAAATGTCTGGGGGCGATGCCGGCCGGCGGCGATCGTCGCGCCGGCTTATTTGGCGGCGACTTGCTCCTGGTCGTTGTTGAGCGTGTTTTGCAGCGCTTCGCGGTCGGCGTCGTACCGCTCCGTCCACGCGGCCAGCGTTTCGACCTGGCGGTCGATCGACGGCTGCATGTAATTCAGCAGGCTCGGCGGATACACGCCGAAGACGATCGCAAACACCACCAGCGGAATCGCGACCGCCATTTCGCGCACGGTCATCGGCGTGAGAGCCTCGCCATGCGGGCCGCGGTATTCCGCGCCCAGGTAAACCCGCTGGATGGCCCACAGAATGTATCCGGCTGTCAGAATTACTACGGCTGCCGAGACGACCGCCAGCAGTTGGCTGTACTTCCACACCGAGAGCACGACGAACACTTCGCCGATAAACCCGCACAGCCCTGGCAAGCCAAGGCCGGCGAAGAAGATCGCCACGGCCATGCCGGCGTACACCGGCATGCGGCCGAAGATGCCGCCGAACTCGTTGAGGTTGCGGTGATGGACCCGGTCGTACAGGACGCCGACGCAGAAAAACATGCCGGCCGAGCTAATGCCATGAGCGATCATCTGGTACATGGCGCCGGTGACGCCCATCTTCCAGTAATCGGCATTGTATGTGGCCGAACCGCCCGGGCCGGCCGTCCACATGCCCAGGCTCCAGACGCCCAGCCCCAGCACGACGTAGCCCATGTGGCTCACCGAGCTGTACGCCACCATGCGCTTGAAGTCGTTCTGCGCCAGCGCCGCGAAGGCCCCCCACACCATGCTGACGACGCCGATGCCGCAGACGACGTACGCCAGCTCGTAGGCCGCCGCCGGGCAGATCGGGTAACAGATGCGGATGATGCCATAGCCGCCCATCTTCAGCAGCACGCCGGCCAGGATCATCGAGATCGGCGTCGGCGCCTCGACGTGGGCGTCGGGCAACCACGTGTGGAGCGGCACGCTGGGCACCTTAATGATGAAACCGATCAGCAGCAGCAAGAAGGCCCACCACTGAATGCTGCGGCCGAGCCAGACGTTCTGGCTAAAGGGGCTGTTTTCAAGCTGCCCCATTTGCTGCAGCGCGAGGATGTTGAACGTGTGAAGCTGCCGCCGACGAGCCGGGTTCGTCTCGGCCTGGATCTCCTGGAACCGGCGGGCCGTGTCGTCGTCGCTAGCCAGCCACGCCTGATAGGCCTGCTCGACCGTTTGCGGATTGCCGCCCTCGGCGGCGACGGCGAAGATGCCGGCGTCGGCCAGTTGCTGCGAATTGAGCAGCGTGAGGTCGCTGTTGAAGTAGAGCATCAAAATCGCGATCAGCATCAGCACGCTGCCGACCAGCGTATACAGGAAGAACTTGATCGCCGCGTATTCCTTGCGCGGGCCGCCCCACACGCCGATGAGAAAGTACATCGGCAGGAGCATGACTTCCCAAAAGACGTAGAACAGGAAGAAGTCCAGCGCCATGAAGACGCCGATCATTCCCGTTTCCAACAGCAAGAACAAAATGCAGTACGCCTTGACGTGCTTCGTGATCGGCCAACTGGCGACCATCGCAAGCACGCTCAGGAACGCGGTCAGCACTACCAGGGGAAAGCTGATGCCGTCCAGCCCCATCAGGTACTGGATGCCGAACGAGGGAATCCACGCGGCCGAAAACAGATTCTGCATCTCGGCGGCGCCAGCCTCGAAGTTCACTCCGCCGGCGTCCTCCATGAGCATGCCGAGCGTGAGCATGAACGTGAAAATGGTGAAGCCCAAGGCGGTGAACTTGATGGCGTCCTCCCGCCCGCGCGGAAAGAACGCCAACACCAGCGCGCCAAGCGCCGGCAAAAACACCATCAGGCTGAGATAGGCTATGGGGTCGCTGAGGTTCATTGACGCAGAGGTCAGGGGTCAGGGTTCAGGGTTCAGAGGTCAGAGTCAGGCTCGGCGTAGCTGACCGCTGGCCCCTAGCTATAGGCCAGCCATTGCACGGTCGATACCGCGACGAACAGCACCAGGGTGCCGGCGACGATGAATAACACGTATTGCCGCACGCTCCCGGTCTGCAGGCGGCGGAGCAGCAGGCCGAAGTCCCAGGTCCAATCCGCGAACGTGTTCACCGTGCCGTCGACGACGGTCTGGTCGAAAAGCACGCCGAACACCTTCGACACGCCGCGGGAAAGCCAGGCCAGCCCGTGGATCAGCTCGTCGATGACGGCGCGGTCAAACGCCGCGATCCGTCGTCCCAAGGCCATCGTCGGCCGAATCAACGCCGCGCTATACAACTCGTCGAAGTACCACTTGTTCCACAGCAGCCGGTAAACCGGCTGAAAGGTCTGCCGAATCTCGGCCGGGTTCAACGTGTTCCAAAGGTAAATCACCGTGGCCGCCAGCAGGCCGGTCATCGCGGCGCCGAAGGCGGCCAGCCCGGCCTTAAACTTGATCTCCGGGGCGTGGCTGAGCGCCTCGGCCGGGACGGTCAGCGACGGCAAAAGCACGCCGTGGCTCGTGGCGGCGATGCCAGCAGGCTCGGCCTGGTGCAGCAGGTTAGTGACGCTCAGATTGGTCAGCGGTACGGTCCATCCGACCGCAATTGCAAAAAACGCCAGGAGCAATAGCGGTCGCGTCATCACCGCGGGCGACTCGTGGGCGTGGTCGTACCGGTGATGGTTCCGCGGCTTGCCGGCGAACGTCATGTACCACAGGCGGAACATGTAAAACGCCGTCATCGCCGCACCGACCACCGGCATGGCCAGCAGCAGCCAATACGCGCCCTTGTTGGTCTCGGCGAAGCTCCAGGCCTGCTCGACGATGGCGTCCTTCGAGTAGTACCCGCTGAGGCCGAACGCGGTGAGTGGGATGCCGGCGCCGATGATCGCCAGGCACCCCACGAGCATCGTGTAAGCGGTAATCGGCATTTTCCGGCGCAGGCCGCCCATCTCGCGCATGTCGTTGCTGTGGACGGCGTGAATCACCGATCCTGAGCAAAGAAACAGCAGGCTCTTGAAAAAGGCGTGCGTGACGAGGTGAAACAAGCCGGCCGCCCAGCCCCCCAGCCCGAGCGACAGCATCATGTAGCCGAGCTGGCTCACGGTCGAGTAGGCCAAGACCCGCTTGATGTCTACGGCGGTAATGGCGATCGTCGCGGCGATCGTCAGCGTGATGCAGCCGACGACCGCGATCACCAACAGCGCCTCGGGCGAAAACGCCGGATAAAAACGGCCCACCAGGTACACGCCAGCGGCGACCATCGTCGCCGAATGAACCAGCGCCGAGACGGGCGTCGGCCCCTCCATCGCGTCCGGCAACCAGACGTGGAGCGGGAACTGGGCGCTCTTGCCGACGCACCCGCAGAAGATGCCCACCCCAGCGATGAACAGCAGCCAATGACCCGCGTTACTGCCGCCGTCCCCGGTCGTTTCCGTCGACGCAAACGTCCGCTCCCCCTCGGCTACCATCTCCGGCGGGGGCACGAGGCGATGATCGTTTTCCGCGGTGCGGAGACGACTGAAAATGCCCAGTTCGGTTTGGCCGTCGGGCGTCGTCAGGTCGCCGAAGGCGAACGTGCCGAGGCTCGCCCACAGGGCCATCATGCCGATGAGCATGCCGAAGTCGCCAACGCGGTTGGTAATGAACGCCTTGTTCGCCGCGTTGCTGGCGCTCTGCCGCTCGATGTAAAAACCGATGAGAAAGTACGAACAGATGCCGACCAGCTCCCAGAAGACGAACACCATCGCCACGTTGCCGGCGATCACCAGCCCCAGCATGCTGAAGCTGAACAGCGACAAGTACTGGAAGAAGCGGTGGAATCGCCCCGGGCGGTGGAGGTGGCCGCCATCGTGGACGTGGACTTCATGATCGACGTACGGGTCGTGCAGCTCGTCGTGCATGTAGCCCAGGGCATAGACATGCACGCACGCGGCGATCAGCGACACCATCGAGAACATCGTCACCGTGAGGGCGTCGATGTAATAGCCGATCGTGAGCTTCAGCTTGCCCCACTGGCCCAGCGCGTACCAATCGCCGTAGTAGGCGGGCTTTTCGCTTTCATGGGCTTCGTCGGCGGCGTGGGCGTCAGCAGCGTGCGCATCGGCCGCGCGGCCGTCGGCGTGCGAGTCGCCGGAGTGGGCGTTTGGCGAAGAAGATCCGTGAGCGCCCGCCTCGTAGCTCGCCCCGTGATGCGACGCGTCGGCCAACGGATGGTTCGGCAGCCAGGCGCCGAACAGGGCGACCAGACTCATCACCGTGCTCACCAGGATCGCGCCGACCGAAATGTAGCCGGCGTATTTGCCGTGGGGCCCCAGCGACTTGCCCAAGAGCACGATCACCGTGAACGACGCCAACGGCGTCAACCAGGCGATGGCCAGCAGCGTGGGTAGGGCGGATGCGTCCATCAGTGTTTCGAGGCTACCCCTGCAATTGGTCAGCCCGATCGACGTCGATCGAGTCGTGGTTGTTGTAAAAATTCAGCGCGATGGCCAACGCCACGGCCGCCTCGGCCGCCGCCAGCACGATCACGAACAGCGCCATCAGCGGGCCGTCGAGGCCCAAATACTCGCCCCCATTCTGCAAATACTGGCTGCCGAAGGCGACGAAGTTCATGTTCGCGCCGTTGAGCACCAGTTCGATGCCCATCAGCACGCCTAGGGCGTTGCGCTTGGTGGCCATGCACATCGCCCCGCAAACGAACAGCACCGCGCCGACCGTCATGAAATGGGCGATGCCGGGCGGCTCCGTCAGCAAGTTGGCCAAATGGAACGTCGAGTTCATGACAGGGCAGGGCGGCTGGTGTGCGATGTTAAACGCCGGGCGCCGGCGCGGTCTTGCGTTTGGCCCGAGCCAAGTAGGCGGCCCCGACCAGGACGACGAGCAAATGTACCGAGACGATCTCAAAGTGGAGCAGGTATCCAGACATGACGCCGCGTTGCGGCTCGTCCGGCCCCGGCTGATCGACGCGAGCCCCCAGCAGCCCCATGGCGATCGGAGCGGCCGTCTTCTGCACCGGCAAGTTCTCGACGGCGGCGCGATCGGGGCTGCCCCACTGGGGCACGCTGAACGCCGCGGCCGCCAGCAAGCTGAGCAACGCCCCGCCGGCCATCAGCCCGATGAACCAATCGCCGCTCATGGTCTTCATGCTGACGAACCGCTCCTGGGAAGTGAGCATGACGCCAAAGACCAGCAGCACCAGCGTGCCGCCGACGTAAATCAAGAGCTGCATCGCGCCGATGAACTCCTGGCCGGCCAAGAAGAACAGCCCGCTCGTAGCCGCCAGCGACAGCACCAGGTAGAAAGCCATGCGGACGATGTTCGCCGATAGCAGCACCGCGACGGCGAATCCGCACGCGAGAATCGCGAACAGGTAAAAAAAGAACGACGGCCAGTAGATGGGCTCCATGGTCAGCCGCCCCTTTCTGCACTGGCGACATGCGATGTACTCGGCGTCGCCGGATCGAACAACAGCGCCGCGGAGCCGGCGCCCTCAACTGCCAACCCCCCCCGCGAATCGTCAGCCGCCTCGACCATGTTGACGGCGCCCGCCGAGGAGATCCCCTCCTGGTCGGCCCACCCTTCATGAACCGCGTAGGCCGACTCGTTCGCGGGCAGCAGACCGAAGAAATTGCGGTGCGGCAGGTAATACTGCCACATGATGGCGCCGAGAAACATGGCCGCCGCAATGGGCGTGCAGTACTTCAGGCAAGTCGTCATCACCTGGTCGATACGCAGCCGCGGCAGCGTCCAGCGGACCCACATCATCACCGATACGCCTAGCACGCCCTTCAGCAGGATGTTCACGCAGCCCAGCAAATTGCCCAGGTAGCCCGCGACGGCTCCGTTCTCATACGTCAACCCGAGCATCGACGCGACGGGGATCGGCCCATGCCAACCGCCCAGAAACAGAATCGACGCTAACAAGCTCACCGATAGCATCGACCCGTACTCGGCCATGAAGAAGAAGCTCCACCGCAGACCCGAGTATTCCGTGTGGAAGCCGGCAACCAGCTCGCTCTCCGCTTCGGCCAGGTCGAACGGCGCCCGATTGACGCTGGCCGTGGCGCACGTGAAATAGACCCAAAACGTGATGAACGTCGCCGGGTCGTTGAACAAAAACCAGTTCGTGAACCAGCCGGCCTGCTGATCGCCGATGACGACCAAATCCATCGACCCGGCCAGCAGCACCGGCACCACCGCGCACATGCCCAGCGGCACTTCGTAGCTCACCACTTGCGCCGCCTCGCGCATCGCGCCGAACAGCGACCACTTCGACGCGGAGCTATAGCCCGCCAAAATGACGCCGAACACTTCCAGGCCAATGACGGCGATGACGAAGAACACGCCCGTGTTCAGCCGTTGGGCCACCCACGGGTAGGCGCCCCCGGCGAACGGTATCGCCATAAACGCCGTGACGCTCGCGGCGAAGCTCACATACGGCGCCGCCCGAAAGAGCAGCGCATCGGCGCCGACGGGCATCAAGTCTTCCTTGGTGATGAGCTTCAGCCCGTCGGCCAGCGTTTGCAGCCAGCCGAATTTGCCCCCCACGCGCGTCGGACCGAGACGGTCTTGGATGCGGCCGGAGATCTTACGCTCAAGCCAAATGAACACCAGCGCGCCGACGGCGATCAGGTTCAGCAGCAGGAAGATGTGCACTAGCGCGGCCAGCGTGTACGCCAGCCAGCTCGGCAGATAGTTGTCTAGGAACGCGCCCACTGGTAGTCGATCCTCGCGCGTGCAGTCGGCACGGCTTCCTGCGGTCTGGCGGAATGGCGAAGGCCGCGCCCCTGCGGCAGAAGGCGTTTAGCGAACGGCAGTTACTGTGCTACCAAAGATTGTGAAATATGGCACAAAGTTGGGCCCAGGAACAAGCCCCCCGGCGCGTGGTTTTTTACAGTCTCGCCTTCAACCGGGGCGATGAGGGCGGTGCAATCAGCCGCCGCGGGAATCATTGCCAGGCCAATGCCCGTAGAGCGCCCAGATGAGGTGAGGACCGGTGACGGCGGGTCGATTGGACCGCATGCTCAGCCGGCGCCAATCACCGCTTGCGTGTTCGCGTCCGCCCGCCGCTACTTCGCTACCGGTCAATCTCCCCCATCACGATGTCAAGCGATCCGACGATCGCCGGGACGTCGGCGATCAGGCAGCCCCGGCACAGCTCGGTGGCGACCGACAAGTTGCAGAACGAGCTGCTGCGGGCGCGGGCTCGCCACGGAATCGCCTCGCCGTTGCTGACGACGTAAAAGCCCATCTGGCCCCGCGGGGCCTCGGTTTCCAGGTACGCCTCCCCCTTGGGCAGCTTTTGGTTCAACTTCATCGGTTCGCCGTGGCTGCCGCTGGCGCGGCTGTAGCGGTCGATGCTTTGTCGCACCAGGTCGATCGACTGGACGACCTCGAGCATCCGCACGTAAAACCGGTGCCAACAGTCGCCCAGGACCGCTTCCTTCGGCACGGCCGGATAATCGTGGTCCTTCGGATAGTGGCCGTTCTTTTCGGCGATCACCTCGAAGGCGTAGCCGTCGTACATCGCCGTGTAGATTTCCTCGCCGTCGCGACGAAGATCATGGTCGACGCCGCTGCCCCGAAGCACCGGACCGCTGGTCCCGAAGTCAATCGCCTGGGCCGCCGGCATGACGCCCACGCCGGCCGTGCGCTTGATGAAAATCGCATTGGTGGTCAGCAGCGCGTGGTACTCGGCGATGATCGGCTCCAGCTCGTCGAGAAAGGCTTCGCACTTCGGCAGCCACCCGGGCGGGAGATCCGCCGTGGCCCCGCCGACGGTGATGTAGCTGTACGTGAGCCGGGCGCCGCACGCCTCCTCGAACAGATCGAGAATCTTTTCCCGCTCGCGGAAGGCGTACAAGAACGGGCTAAACGTGCCCAAGTCCAGCCCGTAGGCCCCCATGCCGACCAGGTGGCTGGCGATCCGCCCCAGCTCGGCGATAATCACCCGCAGGTGCCGGCCCTTCTCGGGGGGCTCGTACTTCAAAAGCTTTTCGATCGTCAGCGCCCAGCCGAGATTCATGTTCATCGCGGCGAGGTAGTCCATCCGATCGGTGTACGGAATCCATTGCCGCGGCGTGAGGTTCTCGCCGATCTTCTCGGCGCAACGGTGGAGGTAGCCGATATGCGGCGTCACCTCCGAAACGATCTCCCCGTCGGTCCGTAGCACCAGCCGCAGCACGCCATGCGTGCTCGGATGCTGCGGCCCCATGTTCACGAGCATCTCGTCCGTGCGGACGTCGAATTCAATGGTGCGCGGGTCGTCGACGATGGCCATAGAGATTAGTTGTCAGTGGTCAGTGATCTGTGGTCCGTTGCGGGGCGCCGCCGCCCTCGATTGAATGTGACGATCCGCGGATTACTGAGGGACTACAGGGAGTTGTTGAGTTTTAGAGCCAATTCGTCAATAAGCGGGCAAAGGCGTTCGACCGCGCCAGCGCTGATAGGTTTCGACAGTACGCTCGCCGAAGCCAATGTTTGGTCTCGTATATGAAGGCGCCGGAAATGCGGATGAATCGGCGGTGGTCTTGGTATGAACCGCGACCTACGACGCCTGCCGCCTCTCCACGGCGCCCGCCCTACCTTCCCCGAATACCGTGGTACTCCAGCGGCATCTCGTAGTCCTTCCGCAAGGGATGCCCCGCCCAGTCCTCGGGGCAGAGGATCCGCCGCAGGTTCGGGTGGCCCGTGAAGTGGACGCCCAACAGGTCGTAGCACTCCCGCTCATGCCAGTCGGCGGTGCTCCAGACGCCCGAGACGGTGGGTACTTCCGGCAACACGCCCGGCTCGCCGTTCCAACGCGGCAAGATCACCTTCAGCACCAGGCTATGCTTGTGCGTCATGCTGAAGAGGTGGTACACGACTTCGAGGTGCGGCGACCACTCGCTCTTGGCGGCCTTCTTCTCGTCCACGTGGAAATAATCAACGGCCGTGACGCTGTTGCAGTAATCGAACGCCAGGTCCGGTTCGTCGCGCAAATACCTACAAACCGCCACGATGCCTTCCGGGGCGACTTCGATCCAAGGATCGATGTTCTCCAGGTTGGCGCCGATGATCAGGTCGCCAAAACGCTGCTTGAGCCGGTCGACGAAGGCAGGTCCGCTCATTGAGGTTGTCCGTGGTTCGTGGTCCGTGGTCCGTGGTCCGTTGCCGGATGCTAAACTGGCCGCCGTCTTTCGCAACTGACAACGGACGACAGACAACCGACGGATTCGCCTAGGCCGTGAGTATCGAGCCGGTCGGCCGCGAAGTGCGCTGCTCCGTTTCCAGAATCACCGGCGCCCGTTCGACGACTTCGCCCTGGTGGCTCCGCGTCGAGCGCACCCAGTCCAGGTCGCCGCGCCGCCACACGTAAGCGAAGCCCACCATCAGCACGGCGAAAAACACGCCGATGTCCCAGATCGACGCCTTGGCAATCCGCCGGGCTGCGTCCTGCACGACGCTGCGCTCCTGGGCGCCGGCTTCAGCCGAAACCGCCGCTCCCCCTGCTGGCTCGGCCGACAGGTCGGCCAGCGCCGGCGACTTCACGCCCAATTCCCGCAGCCGCTCCGTCGCCTGCGGCGACAGCTCCGTCGGGCTGCCGGCCGGATCCACATCCGAGGCGAGCACCGGCATATTCGGCGAAGCCAGTTGCGTCGCCTTGCCGAACACCGTCGCCCACGGGAAGAAAAACGCAACTTCCACGTCGAAAATAATGAACAAAAGCGCCACGACGTAAAACCGCAGGTCGAACTGCACGAAGCTCGAACCGATCGTCGGTTCGCCGCACTCGTACACCTCCAGCTTCTCCTCGTTGGGCGCCTTCGGTCGAAGCAGCTTGCCAATCACCAAATTCGCAAACAGAAACAGCACCGCGGCCCCGGCGAACAGGCCGAGATAGGCGACAATGGCGGTGGGGGTGGCCATGCGGGCGTCCGTGGTCGGTGGTCTGTTATCAGTTCTTGTTCACAGGAGAACGCCGTACGCCGCTGCTACGGACGACGGCCAAACAACGATCCTATTGGTTCGGCCCGCCATGCACCGGGTCGGTGATCACCTTCGCCTGGGCCACGGCCGTGGGATTGAGCGTCGCGCGCCCCCAGGCCACCTCCAGCGGCAAGCGGGCGAAGTCCACGATGCATCCATCGCGGCTGTAGCAGCTAAGATCGAGACTTGCACCCATGAAGATGCAGTCTACCGGGCACGGTTCGACGCACAGCGCGCAGAACATGCACTTGCTGTAGTCGATCGCATAGCCGGTGACCTTGAACCCTTTGCTCCCTTGCACCCGCTCCTTGCCGATGTAGATGCAGTCGACCGGACAGGCCTTCGCGCACTGGTCGCACGCGATGCACGTCGTCAGGTCGAATCGGTGAAACCCCCGGTAGCGCGCCGCCACCGGGGCCGGAAGTTCCGGATACGCGAAGTGCTCGGTGAACGTCTTTCGTTCCGGGCGATAGGTCTTGATCCACGTCCGCAGCGTCACCCACATGCCGTAGCCGACCGTGGCAATCGCTTCCACGACATTCCCTAACCACGGGAAACCGCGCTTCAGCCGAGCAATCATGGGCGAACTCTAAGCCTGGGTGGCATCATCCAGCACGCCGTGGCGAGAACGGCAGGCGGCCAAAACAGAAGAAACACCGCAGCCCCGCTGGGCGCTCGCTTGCACCGCTTCCGCTGCGATCAAGCCCGCCGGCGCCTGTCGAAACCGCAATTATATGATCGGGCGGCCCCGCCGCAACCGCTTCTGGCGCCGGCCAAATGCTACTGCCTGCTACCGGGGCCGCGTCGCTGCAATCCTCCGGCCGCAGCGTCAGGCCCGCGCCGCGTTGGCGGCTACGAACGTGCTCCCTCGCTCGACGATGCTCACGTTGGCGGGGGCGCGGCAAAAGAACCGGCCGCGACTGCGGGCCGCATGTCGCTCGCCGCCATAGCTAACTCGGTTTGCCCGCTACGCGACGTCAGGCAGCACGCCGCAGGGCTCGCGCTCCAGAGCAGGCGGTTCATTTGATCGGCCACTCAACGCCCGGGCGGCGAACGACGCCATCGAACGCTTCAAGACTTATTCACGATCGCGCCCAAAGCCGGCAGTTAGGCGCTCTCAGCTCTCTGGAAGTCCGTCTTAGTGCCGCGGAGTTGCCGTGACCGGTTGTGCAGACCGAGCGGTTTGGCCACACCGCCGGCGCGCCGTTCCGCACAGCAGAAATTGGCTCTCAATATCCGAATGGAAGCCAAATGGGAGCCGGCGCGACGCACAGACGGCCGGCGGCGAGACCGCTGTGCGACGTAACTGCTTTCTATTACGAGACTTACGGGCTTGCAGCGGGCTTGTGTCGTCCCCCTCCGCCGCTGGCCGGCCCCTTCCGATCGATGTAATTGGCGCCTCCGCCGCGGAAAAACCGCATCAGCCTAGCAAAAAATGGGCCGACTAGGTAGTAGCTTTGCTTGACTCGCCCCATTCACCACGTAGAGTGGAACGAGGGGAATGCGCAGCAAACCCCGGCCAGGGCAGTGTTTCCGGGCCCCAAGCACGGCCCCGCAGCACATCACACCGGGCAGGCGACGGCGGCTACAGTGGATGGCTGGCCGGCCCAAACTCAGCGAAGGAATCGACCGATGCTAGTTCTGTCCCGCAAGAAGAACGAGAGTATTGTCATCAACGATGACATTACGATCGTCGTCGTGGAAATCCGGGGCGACAAGGTCCGCTTAGGGGTCGAGGCCCCGAAAGAGGTACCCGTACATCGCAACGAGGTCTACGAGGCGATCCGTCGGAACCAGCAGGCTGGCGGCTCGGCCCAACAGGCTGACGCCAGCGCCGCGGAGTAGTTTCGCCCAAGCCTCGGCCCGCGCGCACTTCGGGCTCGATCGCCCGCCGATTCCCTTTCTTTGCTTTACAGCAGCAGGTCGCCGCCGGCAAATCGACCTTCCGTCATTCTTCGCTCTGAGCGGCGTCGCGCCAACCCCTTCATGGCGCCATTGTTGATCGCTCCGCTTCGCGCACGACTCTCGCCCTTGACGGCCGGCCACGCGCCCGCACAATGACCGGTCTGGCTTCGAGGCGCGCATGTATCGCTCTTCGAAGTGCGGCCCCGTCGTCTAGCGGCCTAGGACACCGGCCTTTCACGCCGGTAACACGGGTTCGATTCCCGTCGGGGTCACTTGCAGGGTTCAGCAGTTGAGGTTCGGGGTTCACGCCGTCGCTAGGAACTCCTGTCTTTTTTTCTGAACCTCGAACCCTGAGCCATATGCAAGCCTCGTACGACGCGGTTCTCGTCGTCTCGTTTGGCGGTCCCGAAGGACCGGACGAGGTGCTGCCGTTCCTGGAGAACGTGCTCCGGGGCAAGCCCGTGCCGCGCGAGCGGATGCTCGAAGTCGCGGAGCATTACTATCGCCTCGGCGGCGTCAGCCCCATCAACGAGCAGAACCGCCGCCTCGTGGCCGCGTTGCAGCAACGGCTTGATGCCTGCGGCCCCCGACTGCCGGTGTACTGGGGCAATCGCAATTGGCGCCCGCTGTTGCCGGATGCGTTGGCTCAAATGGCCCGCGACGGCGTCCGGCGGGCGTTGGGCTTTTTCACCAGCGCTTACAGCTCGTACTCCAGTTGCCGGCAGTACCGCGAAAACATCGCCGCCGCCCGGCAGCAGGTCGGTCCGGCGGCGCCTCAGGTCGATAAACTGCGGGCTTTTTTCAACCACCCCGGGTTTATCGAACCGATGGTCGAGTCGCTCCGCAGTTGCCAGGCGAAGTTGCCCGGCGACCAGCGGAACCGGGCCGTCGTGCTGTTTTCCGCCCACAGCATACCCCTGGCGATGGCAACGGCTTGCGCCTACCAGGCCCAACTCCAAGAGGCTTCCCGGCTGGTCGCGGAAGGCGCCGGCGCCGCCCAGTGGGAACTCGTATACCAGAGCCGCAGCGGACCGCCCCAGCAGCCCTGGTTGGAACCCGACGTCTGCCGCCGCATCGAAGAGCTGCACGCCGCCGGCCGGCTGCCGCACCTGGTGATCGTCCCCATCGGGTTTATCTCCGACCACCTGGAGGTGCTCTACGATCTGGACATCGAGGCGGCGGCCGTCTGCCAGAAGTTAGGCGTACCCATGCAGCGGGCCGCAACCGTCGGCGACCACCGCCGTTTCATTGAAATGATCCGCGAGCTCATCGTCGAGCGGCTTAGCGAGGCGCCGCAACGGTCGGCCCTCGGCCAGCTTGGCCCCAGTCACGACATCTGCCCCGATGACTGCTGCCTGTACGAGCCGCGACTTTGACGGCCTGTTAGGCACGGTTTCTGCTCTGCCGAGTTCTGAGAAACCTCCGGTGTCTCGACGAACCCGTAGAAGCCAAACACATGATACGCGCCATCGCTGTCGTGCTCACGGGCCTGCTCGTCCTGCCGGGCTGCAGTGAGAAGACTCAACAGGAGACGCAAGAAGCCCTCAACGCCGCCGGCGAAGCGGCGCAGGCCGCAGCCGTAGACGCCCAGGAGAACGTCGAGGCGCTCAGCGAAGCCGTCGAGGCCGGCGTCGAGCGCGGCAAGGAGGAATTGCAGGACGCCGCTGATGACGACGGCAAGAACCCGTGACCGCCGGGCCGCCTAGCGCCCGCCGCCCGGCGGCCGCTCCTTCGCCAGGGCGCTGATCTGCCGAAACTGCGGCGTCCCGGCCCGCACGCACCACTCGAACATGGCCGATTCGGTGGTCGTAATCACCACGCCGGCCGAGTCCATTCGTCGTAGGGCGATCTCGTGGTCGTGCGGCCACCGCGCTGCCACCGCATCGGCGGCGAGGTACACCTGGTAACCGGCCGCGAGCAAATCCAGCGCGGTCTGTTGCACGCACACATGCGTTTCAATGCCGCAGACGAGCACCCGGTGAATTCCCGCCGCCTGCCAGTCTGCAAAAATGCCGCCGCAGGCGCCGCAACTGAAGTCCAGCTTCGCGTGGGCGCCGGTCAGCCGGTCCGCTAGCACAGCGGCCGTGCCCCCCAGTTTTTCGGGGTTCTGCTCCGCCGCCGACGCCTGGACGCCAAGAATCCGCGCAGCGTCGATCAGCCGCCGGCAATTCCAGACCACCGACTCGGCGCCGGGAATCACCGCTAACAGCCTTTCCTGTGCATCGACGACCAGCAGCGCCGTATCGTCCGGCCGCATCAGGTGCGGACTGCGCGGCAAGGGGGCGGGCGGTTCGTCCTGCAAGTCGCCGTCGTCGCGTGAAGCGTCGCTCATGCCGCTAGAATAACGTTCTGGCGCTCCATTGCCCACCGACCCGCAACGCCGACCCAGCGCTGGCGCTATTGCGCAATTACGCCCCCACCAGCCGCGGCTCAACGAGCCGCCGGAGCGCGCCGCACGCGGCTTCCCCCTCGCCCGCCGCGCGGTCGGTGGGCCCTGCCCCGAGCCCAGCGCTCATCGGGTCATCGCCAACAATCCCTCGGCCGATCGCCCGCCCCTAGTCCCGCAAGTCGGCGTCTGGAACACTGGTGCAACGGAGCAACCACTGTGCAGGCCTCCGAACCAACCGCTCGGCCACCCGCCCCGCCATGAAAGCCCGATCGACCACGATACTGACGGTCCGACACAACGGCCGCGTCGCCATGGGCGGCGACGGGCAGGTGACGATGGGTCAAACAATCGTCAAAAGCGACGCCGTGAAAATCCGCAAGCTGATCGAAGGACAAGTCCTGGTCGGCTTTGCCGGAGCGGCGGCCGACGCCTTCGCCCTGCTGGAGCGGCTGGAGGCGAAGCTGAAGGACTATCCGGCAAACATGCCGCGAGCCTGCACCGAGCTGGCCAAGGAATGGCGCATGGACCGCGCGCTCCGCCGCCTCGAGGCCCTGGTCGCCGTCGTGGATGCCAGGCACACCCTGCTGCTTTCCGGGACCGGGGACGTCATCCAGCCCTCCGACGGCATCCTGGGCATCGGGTCGGGCGGCAACTACGCCCTGGCGGCCGCCCGAGCGCTGGTTCAGCACAGCTCGCTCGCGGCAGGCGACATCGTTCGCGCAGCCCTCGACATCGCCGGCGACATCTGCGTCTACTCCAATCGAAATCTCGTGATCGAGGAGCTCCCGTGAAGAATCTCACCCCGCGAGAAATCGTCGCCGAGCTGGACCGCCACATCGTCGGCCAGAATGCCGCCAAGCGGGCCGTGGCGGTCGCCGTCCGCAACCGCTGGCGCCGGCAGCAGCTCGACGACGACCTGCGCAAGGAAGTCGCCCCGAAGAACATCCTCATGATCGGCCCCACGGGCGTCGGCAAGACCGAGATCGCCCGCCGCCTGGCACGTCTCACCGGCGCTCCGTTCATCAAGGTCGAAGCCACCAAATACACCGAGGTCGGCTACTACGGCCGCGACGTCGAAAGCATGATTCGCGAGCTGGTCGAAAACGCCATCGGCCTGGTTCGCCAGCGCGAATTGGCCCTCGTCGAGGAGGAAGCCAAGCGCCGCGTCACCGAGCGGCTGCTCGACCTGCTGGCGCCCTCGCCGTCGTCGTTCGACGTCGGCGTCGAGAGCGTTGATTCGCCCGATCGCTACGAGCGCACCCGCGAAAAAATGCGGGCCATGCTGCTGGGCGGCGAACTGGAGAACCGCACGGTCGAGGTGAAAATCGAGCAGCGAGCCCACGCCATGATGATTCCCGGCGTCGGTCTCGGCGGCGACCAGATGGACATCGACTTTCAAGGGATGCTCGAAAAGATCTTGCCCAAGAACATCGTGCGCCGCGAAATGGCCGTCGCCGAAGCCCGCCGCGTGCTGTTCGAGCAGGAGACCGACGCCCTCATCAACAAGGAAAAGGTCAACGCCCAGGCGATTGAACTGGCGGAAGACGCCGGCATCATCTTCGTCGACGAAATCGACAAGGTCGTCGCCAGCGAAGGAGGCCGAGGGGCCGACGTCTCCCGACAGGGCGTCCAGCGAGACCTGCTCCCCGTCGTCGAAGGGACCACGGTCCAAACCCGCTACGGCTATGTCCGCACCGACCATATCCTGTTTATCGCCGCGGGGGCGTTCCACACCTCCAAACCCTCCGACCTGATGCCGGAATTGCAGGGCCGGTTTCCCATCCGCGTCGAACTCGACGACCTCGGCAAAGCCGATTTCGTAAGGATCCTCGCCGAACCGCACAACTCGTTGACCCGTCAGTACGCCGCCCTGATGAAGACCGAAGGCGTGGAAGTCTCCTTCGGCGCCGATGCGATTGACGCCATCGCGGACTACGCCTACCTCGTGAATCAGTCGACGCAGAACATTGGCGCCCGCCGCCTCCACACCATCATGGAGCGGCTGCTTGAAGACCTGTCGTTCGAGGCCCCCGACATGAAGATGGGCCGCGTCGAAATCAACGCCGCCTATGTCCGCGAGCGGCTGGAGTCGATCGCCCAAGACGAAGACCTCAGCAAGTTCATCCTGTGAACGCAAAAAGCCGGCGCGATCCACGCGCCCAGTCAAGAATTCGAACGCGCGGTCTCGGCCACCCCACGCGCGGCGGACTAGTCGCTTAAGCGACCAGTCCATTGACGGAAGCGTTCCTATTCGTTCGAGAATCGCCTACACGCGGAGTTGCTATCGCAAGCTCATGGAGCGCCGAGCGCCTCGCGAACGGCCTCGACGACCGCGGCCATGCGCGGGCTCGTCCCCGTCAGTACGAAACGGCGCTCCGTCTCTGACAGCGCCTCGCAGCGAATTTCCAGCCGCTCGGCAGGCAGGCACGACTCGACGCGGTCGGCCCATTCGACGAACGTCACGCCGTCCGACTCGAAGTATTCCTCCGGTCCCAGCTCCGCGAACTCGTCCTCGTCGCGCAGCCGGTACGCATCGAAATGGTATATCGGCGTGCGGCCTCGGTACTCGTTGACCAGCACGAACGTAGGGCTCGTCGCTTGGTCGTCCGGCACGCCGTGGGCAGCGGCGAAGGCCTGCACCAGCTTGGTCTTCCCGGCGCCCAGCGTACCGATCAGCGCCACGACGGCGCCCGGCGGCGCCGCCGCCGACAAGGCGCGGCCCAGCCGCTCGGTGCTCGCCAGGCTGTCGGAATGAAACACAAAGGGATTCATCGAAAACCGTACGGCTTAATGCTGGTACCCAGTGGGCGCCAGCGGTCGTAGTTCGCCTCGTTGGTCGGTCTGCCACAGCCCTGCGTCAGCCACGCAGTGGCCGATGATCGTCACCGGCGGATCGATGGGTTGGTCCCTGACGATCTGTTGAGCGGCGTCCGGCGGGGCCGCCACCAGCAATTCAAAATCCTCGCCGTCGCCTAGCGCGTGCTCCAGCGGCGACTTGTGTGACTGCCGTGCCAGTTGCTCGGCGTCTGCCGAGATGGGAATCGCATCCAGTCGCAACGCGACGCCGCAGCCGCTGGCCGCGGCCAGGCGGGAGGCGTCGAGCGCCAGGCCGTCGCTCACATCCATGCCGGCGTGGAGCTCGTACCGCTCCCGCAGCCGCAGCGCCTCGTTCACCCGCGGCTCGAACCGCAGATGCCGGCCGAGGATGCTCCCGCCCAGGCGGCCGGTGACCAGTACGCAATCGCCCGGCTGCGCCCCGCGGCGAGTCAGCGGGCCGCCAGGGGCCGGTTGCCCCAGCGCGGTGATCGAAACCACCAACGGCCCGTCGCAGGTGTTCGTGTCGCCGCCGGCGATCGCCACGTTGTGGCGTTCCGCTAGCGCCAGGATGCCGCGATACAACTCGACCGCCAGATGATAGCAGTCCAGCCCGGCGCCGCCCTGGCGCGGAAGCACCAGCGACACCAGCGCCGCAATCGGCCGCGAGGCCATGGCGGCCAGGTCGCTTAAGTTCACGGCCAAAGCTTTGCGTCCCACCAATTGCGGGTCGGTCGCGTCGAGCTCGAAATCCACGTGGTCGGAAATTGCGTCGGTCGTGATGACCACGTCGCTAGCCGCTGGCCAAGGGAGCACCGCCGCATCATCGCCGATGCCGATCGCCCCGCGAGGCAGCGGCTTGACGTGCCGCGACAGCCACTCGACGAATTGATGCTCCATGGGAGGGCGTGGGGCAGGCGGAAAGCGGAAAGCGGAAGGGGGGGCCGAAGCGGCGCGTCGGTAATCTCCGTGGCAATCAAGTAATGATGATTCCCTAATCTGCGCTGTTTTGCTACTCCCCCGCGGCGGCCTCCCCAAATAACGCCGGCCCCGGAGCGAAGTAGCTTGCATTCCGCTGGGGGCGCCACTACTGTGACGCCAATACGGCCTTGCGGTTAGTTCCCGGCCGCGCCGGGTGAGAGGGAGATCCCCGCCGTGCTTGTAGTAACTCGCAAACCGGGCGAACGCATTCTCATCGGCGATAAAATCGTCATCACGGTCGTCAAGGTCGCCGGCGGCGCCGTCCGCTTAGGCGTTAACGCCCCGGCCGAACTTCCCGTCATGCGCGAGGAGCTTGCGCTGGAAATCCGCGCGGCCGAACAGGCGGCCGCGGCCGCCGGGCAATTGAGCCCCCGGACGAACGCTTGATCCGGCGACGCGCAACCTCACTTTACCTGCGTCTTCGGTGCGGCCGCCTCGGCCGGTTTCTTCACCATGCGGGGCGTAACCAGCAGCTCGCTCCGGACATTCACCGCGCCGGGCGCCTTGACGGTATCGAGCGGCCCGTACTTTTCGACGCACGTTTTCAGTCGCTGGAGTTTGGCGGTGAAACTCGCCTCGCCCGGAACCTGTTCGTCGGGCGCTGCCCCCCAGATGATTCTTGTGCCCCCTCGCGTCACGATCTCATAGACGAAGTATTGCCGGTTTCCCAGCACCTCTTGCCGCGCCGAAGGAACGATCTCGACCAGGTGCAGCGGTTCCCACAGGTCGCCCAGCCGCTCGGCCAGCGCCACGGCCCCAGCGACGCGCCCGTCTTCCCAGCGCTGACCTACCGGCGGCCGCCCGGCGATGTTGATAATCCGCGGCAGGTACTGCCGTCGAATCAGGGGCACGTCCTCCGGCGGCAGCAACGTACTAGTCCGGTCGACCGGCAGCAGTTCGCGACCGTTCCCGTGGGGTGATTCAATAACGGCGATCGGCCGCCGGTAGACGAGGTCCACCTGCACGCCGGGGCCAGGCTTTTTTTCTATTCGCTCGACCTTCAGCACCCAAGGGTGGAGTGCGAAGGCGTGCTGAATCTGACTGAAGAACGCGGGATCGAGGATCGACAACCGCCGGTCGAGCTGCCCGTGGTGAATCGCCTGCGCTCGTACGTCGGCGACAATCCACTCCGGCGGCGGCGTAATCGCGATCGCGCTGGCCGCGATCAGGTACCGCTCGCTCGCCGCGACCCGCGGCGACACCCGCAGCCACACGCCGCGCAGCCCCAGCCCGATCGCCAGCACAACGCCCAATACGCTTAGCGCCCGCCAGCGGCGCCGGGCGAGCTGACCGATTTTGGCCGCGGCGGGGCGGAAGGCCGCAGCGGGCGGTGCACCGTCGCCGGCCGCGGCGGCCGGCTTCGTCGAACTTGCGCGAGCCATGGCAACACCTCCCTGCGTTGCCCTCGTTCCGCGGCCCGTCGTGCGAAGGCCCGGACGCGGGCGGAACTCTCATCCGGCCGGCCAGCTCACCAGATCTCCAGCTCTGTCTCCAGTTCCACGCCCAGGCGCTCCGCCACGCGGCTGCGAATCAGGTCGATGAGCCGCAGCACGTCCTGGCTCGAGGCGCCGTCGCCGGCGACGATGAAGTTGGCGTGCCGCTGGCTGACTTCGACGCCGCCGATGCGGGTCCCCTTCAGCCCTGCCTGTTCAATGAGCATTCCTGCGCTCATGCCTCGCGGGTTCTTGAAGACGCACGCCACGTTCTGGTGCGACAGCGGCTGGCCCGCCTTCTTGATGATCCACTGCTTTTGCATCCGCTTGGTGAGCTGCGCCGGGTCGTCGGATTCAAGCTGGAATTCGCCGCTCAAAATCACCAGCTCGTCCAAGCTGCTTTGCCGGTAGGCGAACACCAGGTCCTCGCGATTGCGATTGAGGATCTCGCCGGTCCGCGTCATGACGGTCGCCCGGCAGGCCCATTGGCCGATGTCGCCGGCGCGGCTGCCGCTGTTGCCGTGCAGCGCCCCGCCGATGGTCCCCGGGATGCCGACCAGGGGTTCCAGCCCCGCCAGGCCGGCACGGACGGTCTCGCTGATCGCATGAGCCAGCTTGACTCCCCCGCCGGCCGTCACCCGGTTGCCGGCGATCCGCAATTGCGTGAAGATCGGGCTCGTCAGGCTGACGACCATGCCGCTGACGCCCTCGTCGCGGACCAGGACATTCGAGCCCCCGCCCAGCAAACGAATGGGAACGTCCTCGTTCCGGCAGCGACGAACCAACGCGGCCAGCTCGTCCACCGAGTGCGGTTCGGCGAAAAACTCGGCCGGCCCCCCCAGGCGCAGCCACGTACGCTGAGCCAACGGCTCCCCCTGGCGGACGATTTTTTCAAAGCCGCTTACGAGGGTCATAGGACAACCAATTCTCAGCGTAGCAGGCGCTTATGGTGACCGCTGGGCCGCAAAACGTCAATTACGACGCAACGACTTTGCTGGCGCGGCGGCCGAATTCCATGGCCAGAAGCGGTTTTCCCGCCCGACATGTTACGCAGCCGCTCACCGTCCGAACACGCCGTCTCCCTTCCAGTACCAGTCGGCGCACCAGGCCGACCCCATCAGCAGTCACGCCGAGATTAACGGTTAAGCCATCAAACCCCGCTGCGACTCAAGCTTTCCCATCCTCTGCGGCGCCGTCGGGCTATCCGCCCCACTGCCGCAGCGCCTCATACATCGCCACGGCGACGCTGTTGGACAGGTTGAGACTCCGCACCTCCGGGCGAGTCGGAATCCGCAAGCAGCGCTCCGGCCGCCGATCCAAAAGCTCCGGCGGCAGCCCCTGCGATTCACGGCCGAAAACAAACACGTCGCCCTCGACGAACTGCGGATCCGTGTACGCCCGGCGAGCGGTCTTCGTGAAATACCAGTGCCGGTCGATGGGCAGACAGCGGGCCAACTCCGACCAATCGTCTGCGATCTGCCACTGCAGATGTTCCCAATAGTCCAGTCCGGCCCTCCGCAGGTAGTAGTCGTCCACGCGAAAACCCAACGGCCGTACGAGCCACAACTTGGCCCCGACCGCCACGCACGTCCGCCCCACGCTGCCGGTGTTGTAGGGGATCTCCGGCTGATATAGCACCACATGGCAACGCGGCGCATACTGCGGCGTCGGCGCCGCCGGGCCGGCCCCCGAACCATCCGGAGCGATCATGACGATTTCTTCCCTTCTGACCAGCGGACGCCGACCGCATAATACGAGCCTTCTCCGCCTCGTCGCAAGTTCGCCTGCACCGTCCCTACGTTAAACAGCCCTTCTGAGGAAACGAAAAACATGCCGATCGGCTTTGGAATCGTTGGCGCGGGCATGATCAGCCGCTTCCACGCCCGGGCGCTCGCCGAAGTCCGCGGCGCCAAGCTCGTCGCCTGCTGCGATAGCGCCCCCGAACGGGCCGCGTCGCTGGCTCGCGAGTTCCAGTGCGCGGCGTATTCGTCCGTCGAAGCCCTGCTCGCCGACCCGGCGGTTGACGCCGTGACGATCGCCACGCCCAGCGGCGCCCATATGGAGCCGGCCGTCGCCGCGGCCAGGGCCGGCAAGCACGTCATCGTCGAAAAGCCGCTGGAGATCACCCTGAAGCGCTGCGACCAGATCATCGCCGCTTGCGACAAGGCCGGCGTCAAGCTTTCGGCGATCTTTCCGTCGCGGTTCCACGACTCCTCCAAACTCATGAAGCAAGCCGTCGACCAGCAGCGCTTCGGCCGCCTCGCCCTCGGCGACGCTTACGTGAAGTGGTACCGCACCCAACAGTACTACGATAGCGGCGCCTGGCGGGGGACCTGGGCCCTCGATGGCGGAGGCGCCCTGATGAACCAGGCGATTCATACGGTCGATTTGCTCGTCTGGCTCATGGGACCGGTGGCCGAGGTGCAGGCCTACACCGCCACGCTCGCCCACGAGCGAATCGAAGTCGAAGACGTCGCGACCGCCACGCTGAAGTTCGAAAACGGCGCCCTGGGCGTCATCGAGGCCGCCACCGCCGCCTATCCCGGCTACCTCAAACGGATCGAGCTGCATGGCTCCGAAGGGTCCGCGGCCCTCGAAGAGGAAGACGTCAAAACCTGGGACTTCGCCAAAAAGAACCGGGGCGACGCCGCGGTTCGCCGCCAGATGGCGACCAGCAAGAGCACCGGCGGCGGCGCCGCCGACCCCGCGGCGATTGGCCATCACGGACATCGGCTGCAGTTGCAGGATTTCGTGGACGCCATTCGCAAGGACCGCGCCCCGGCCATCGACGGCCGCGAGGGACGGCGCTCCGTGGAAATCATCCTCGCCATCTACCAGTCGGCCAAAACCGGCAAGCGCGTCCCCTTGCCGCTGAAATCCGATCCCAAACTCAAGTAACCGCTGCTGGCGGCCTGGCGCCCCTCACCCATTGACAATCTCCCCGCCATTGGGATGCAGCACCTGACCGGTGACGTACGCTCCATCGCGGGACGCCAGGAACACGAAGCACGTCGCCGCCTCCCAAGGCTGCCCCGCGCGGCCCAGCGGCACGTCGCTGCCGAACTCGGCGACTTTTTCCTTCGGAAACGTGGCCGGAATCAGCGGCGTCCAGATCGGCCCCGGCGCGACGGCGTTCACGCGGATGTTGTCCTGGGCCAGCGCTTGCGATAGCGACCGCGTAAAGCTGACAATCGCCCCCTTGGTCGCCGCGTAGTCCACGAGGTGCGCACTGCCGCGGTACGCCGTCACCGACGTGGTGTTGATCACCGACGCCCAATCGCTCTTGCGCAAATGGGGCAGCGCGGCCTTCGTCAGAAAGAACATCGCATAGATGTTCGTGCGGAACGTGGCCTCGAGCTGCTTCTCGGTGATGTCTTCCAACTTGCTTTGCGAGTGTTGCTCCGCGGCGTTGTTCATCAGCACGTCGAGCCGCCCGAAGGTCTTTACGCACTTCTCCACGGCGGTTGCGCAGAACTTCTCCTTGCCCACGTCCCCCTTGATCAGCAGGCAACGGCGCCCTTCGTTTTCGACGCCGCGCTTCGTCTCCTCGGCGTCGACCGTCTCCTCGAGGTACACAATCGCAAGGTCCGCCCCTTCACGGGCAAAGGCCAGCGCCGTCGCCCGCCCGATGCCGCTATCGCCGCCAGTGACCAGCGCGACGCGGCCCTCCAGTTTTCCGCTGCCCCGCATCTCCGGCAGGATGGAGACCGGCTCCGGCAACATCTTGTGCTGCTGGCCCGGCTGTTTGGGCTGCGACTGCGCGGGTCGCAGCTTCCGCGGTTTCGATTTACCACCGAGTTTTGACTTGTTCGCCACAAACCAGCTCTCCGGGATGCGTTTCTTGCTAACCGCTCGGCGCACTGCCTCGACGCAGCACGAGCACGCCTCTGCGAATGCAGGTTGCGTGCCGAACCGTGTAATGCGGCACACGGCTTGCACCTGCCGCTCAACCGGGCTTACGCCCGTTCGCCCGGGGCCCGACAACCCGCGAGCGGGCCGCCCCTCCGGCGAGGCAAGTCATGTCCGCAACCAGGTCGGCCGCCGATCATCTGCCCGCACGCCTCAGTTTGAAGTCGCTCCGCGAGGCAGCCGCAGATTGCCGTGGCTGCGATCTCTACCTCCACGCGACGCAGACCGTGTTCGGCCAGGGGCCGCGCCGCGCGCAGGTCGTCATGGTCGGCGAAATGCCCGGCGATCAGGAGGATCTTCAAGGCCGACCGTTCGTCGGTCCCGCGGGGCGACTATTGGACGACGCCATCGCTGCGGCCGGCCTCGCACGGCAGGACGTGTACGTTACCAACGCGGTAAAACACTTCCGGTGGACGCCGCGGGGCAAACGCCGCCTCCACAAGACCCCCAGCGCCCGCCACGTCGAAGCCTGCAAGCCCTGGCTGCAGGCGGAAATGCTGGTCGTCGAACCGCGGATCGTCGTATGCCTCGGCGCCACCGCGGCCCAGACGCTGATCGGCAAGCAATTCCGCATCACCCAGCAGCGCGGCGAGTTTCTCGTGACCGCCTGGGCCCAGTGGACGCTTGCGACGCACCACCCGTCGGCAGTCCTGCGGGCCCCGCAGCACGAGGACCGCGCCCGAATGCGCCGCGAATTGATTGACGACCTCCGCCTGGTAGCCCAAAAGCTCCCCGACTTTGCCGCAAAGAAAAACTCCAAGGAGCCCGCCGCGCCAGCAAGGCCTCAAAGAACCGCCGCGCCAGCAAGGCCCTCCCGTTAACCGCCCCTCGAATCCCCTCGCCGCTCGTCCCGCCCATGCGTCGCACGCTGCCGCCGTCCGCCGTAAACGATCCCGCTGCACTGGCCCGGTTCGCCCGCCTCGATTACGTCACCGATCAAGGCCCCGGGTTCAGCCGCCGTCGCAACGGTCACGGGTTCGTCTATCTCAACAACCGCGGCGAGGCCCTCCGCGACCCCCGCAAGATCAAGCGCATCGAGTCGCTAGTCATCCCGCCGGCCTGGAAAGAGGTTTGGATATGCCCCACCAGCAAAGGCCACCTCCAGGCCACCGGTCGCGACGACCGCCAGCGCAAGCAGTACCTGTATCACGAGCGCTGGCAGTACGTCGCCAACCTGGCGAAGTTCGCCCGCATGGGCAAGTTCGGCCAGATTCTGCCCAAGCTCCGCCGCTCGATCGCCCGCACCCTGGCAGGCGACCGGCTCAGTCCCCAGCGCGTGCTGGCCGGCATGGTGGCGCTGCTGGACCTCACGGGCGTCCGCATCGGCAACGAGGAGTACGCCCGGGAAAACGGCTCCTACGGCCTCTCCACCTTGCGCGACCGGCACATAGCCGTCCGGCAAGGCGGCGTCGAGCTTCGCTTTCGGGCCAAGGGCGGTATTCATCGCGAGGTGCTCGTCGAAGACGCGATGCTGGCCGAGTTCATCCAGGAGTGTGCGGCAGTCAAAGGCGCCCGGCTGTTCCAATGCCTGGATGGCAGCGGCAAGCCGCGCCCCATCGGCGCCAGCGACATCAACGAATACCTGCAGCAAGTCGCCGGGGAAGCCGTTACGGCTAAAGATTTCCGCACCTGGAAGGCCTCGTCGCAGGCGGCGGGCAGGTTCTACGCTGCGGGCGCCAAGGCCAGCAAAACCGCCCGCAAGCGCTTGGCCCGCGAAACCATTTGCGAAGCGGCAAACCTGCTGAGCAACACCCCGGCGGTGTGCCGGAACTATTACATCCATCCCGGCCTGATTGCGAGCTACGAGGACGGATCGTTCGACGACTACTTGGCGGGCTTTCAGCCGCGACGGCAAAAGCTGTTCGCTGCCGACGAAAAGGTCCTGGCCCGGTTTCTGAGCCAGTGGAAGCCGGCCGAGACTCCCGGCCGCGAGGCGTAGTCGAGCCCCGCGCGCTTTGGCCCGACAATTGCTAGAACGTCAGTGCTAGCACGGTCGCGCCGCTCCGGGCAACCCGCTCCGCTTGTTCAGGCGATCGGGCGGCGGCTTCCCTCGGCCGCCAGAACGGCGGCGTCCGCTCCAAGGGCAAATCAGCCATGCCTCGTCCCGTTTGGAAAGGTCACATCTCGTTCGGGCTGGTGAACGTGCCGATCGTGCTCTATTCCGCGGAGACGCGGGCCGATCTCTCGTTCAAGCTCCTCGATAGCCGCAATGCCGCGCGGGTCCGGTACGAACGCGTCAACGAGGAAACGGGCGAAGAGGTCCCGTGGGACAAGATCGTCAAAGGCTTCGAGTACGAAAACGGCAGCTACGTCTTGCTCAGCGAAGGGGAATTGGAGAACGCCTCGGCCGAGTTGACGCGTACCATCGAGATTGAACAGTTCGTCGAGCTGTCGCTGATCGACCTCCGCTATTTCGATCGCCCCTACATCCTCGCGCCCGGCGCGAAAGGCGAGAAGGGGTACGTGCTGCTGCGCCAGGCGATCGCCCAGGCGGGCAAAGCAGGCGTTTGCCGCGTGGTGATTCGCGCCCGGCAATACCTGGCGGCGCTGGTGGTCGAGGGCGACGCACTGATCCTTGAACTGCTGCGGTACGCCCAGGAACTGCGGCCGCTGGAGGAGTTCGACCTGCCGGACCAAGATCTCCGCAAATACAAGGTGAGTAAACAAGAGATCGATCTGGCCGCCAAACTGATCGAAGGAATGAGCGGCGACTGGGACCCGGCCCAATACCACGACGAGTATCGCCACGCCCTGATGGAGTTGATCGAGCGGAAGATCAACTCGGGCCAGACGCAAGCCGTCGAGCACTACGAAGAGGCTCCGGAACAAGAAGAGGCGCCGCCCGCCATCAACTTCATGGAGGTCCTCAGGCGGAGCGTGGAGCACGCCTCCGGAAAACGAGCGACGGGCGGCAAGGCGGCGAAGAAAAAGGCGCCGCCGAAGAAGAAGGCGGCGAAGAAACGGCGGGCTGGCTAAGTGGCCGCTCGCCGCCCGCGCTCGTGCGACGCCCCGATCCAGGCTGCCACCGGCGATGAGTCTCAAGGAATACAAACGCAAACGCGACTTCAAGAAGACGCCCGAGCCGGCCGGCAAGGCCGCTCGCTCCGCCGGCCCGCTGCATTTCGTCGTCCAGAAGCACGCCGCCTCGCGGCTTCATTACGATTTCCGCCTGGAACTCGACGGCGCCCTCAAAAGCTGGGCCGTCCCCAAGGGGCCCTGCCTCGACCCCAGCGTTAAGGCGCTGGCCGTCCACGTCGAGGATCACCCCCTCGACTACGCCAACTTCGAAGGTCTCATTCCCCAAGGCCAATACGGCGGCGGCACAGTTATGGTCTGGGACCGCGGCACGTGGACGCCGGAGGACGACAACCCCTCGGCCGCCTACAAGAAAGGCCGGCTGAAGTTCACCCTCCACGGCGAAAAACTCAAAGGAAGCTGGGCGCTGGTCCGCATGGGGGGCCGCGCCGGCGAAGACGGCAAGAACTGGCTATTGATCAAGCACGATGACAAGGCCGCCCGGCCGCTGTCGCAGTACGACGTCACCGTGAAGAAGCCCAAAAGCGTCGTCTCCAAGCGCACCATCGAGCAGATCGCCAAGGCCGCCGACCGCACCTGGTCAACCACCCAAAGCCGCGGCTCAACGAGCCGCCGGAGCGCCCCCCAAAAAAGGCTGCCCTCATCGCCCGCGACCCGCCGAAGCCGCGCCGCCAGTAAAAAAAAAGCCAACCCCGCCCCACCGCCGACGGAGGACGCCGCCGCCCTCTCCGGCGCCCGCCGCGCGCCGCTACCGAGCGGCCTGCAACCGCAGCTCGCCACGCTCGCCGCCGACCCGCCGCCGGGCGAGCGCTGGATTCACGAGCTGAAGTTCGATGGCTACCGCATGCTGGCCTTCCTCCGCGACGGCCGCGCTCGGCTCGTCACCCGCAATGGAAACGACTGGACGGCTCGCTTCGGCGCCATCGCCGACCGCCTCGCCCAGCTACCCGTGGATAGCGCCGTGCTCGACGGCGAAGTCGTCTCCCTCGACGCCCGCGGCGTCTCGAACTTCCAGCAACTGCAAAACCAGCTCAAACGGGGCGACGTCGATTCGCTCGCCTACTACCTGTTCGACCTGCCGTACTGCCACGGATACGACCTGACCGCCGCGAAGCTCGTCGACCGCAAGCAGTTGTTGCAGCAAGTGCTGGCCGCCGCGGGCGCCGGCTCGCAGGGCCTGCTACGCTACAGCGAACACATCGTCGGCAACGGGGCGGAGGTCTTGCGCCAGGCTTGCCGTAGTCGCCTCGAGGGAATCATTTGCAAACGCATGGACGCGGCCTACCAGCCAGGCCGATCCCCGGCGTGGCTCAAGGTGAAGTGCACCCGGCGGCAGGAATTCGTCATCGGCGGCTATACGCCGCCCAGCGGTTCGCGGATCGCCTTCGGCGCTCTGCTGCTAGGCTATTACGACCACGGTAAACTTCTTTACGCCGGCAAGGTCGGCACGGGGTTCACCGCCCAATCGCTCCGCGACGTGCATCGCGAGCTGCTGGCCCGCCGCGCCGGCGGGCCGCCGTTCGACTCGCCGCCGCGCGGGGCGACGGTTCGCGGCGTCGCCTGGGTCCGGCCGGAACTAGTCGCCGAGGTCGAGTTCACCGAATGGACCGAGGACGGACAGTTGCGCCACCCGTCGTTTCAGGGCCTCCGCGACGACAAATCCCCTAAGCTCATTGTGCGGGAGAAGGAACAACGCATGCCCGGCGAAACTGCTGCGTCCAACGGGAAGCCCAACCGGCCGGCGACGCCCGCCAGGCGTCCGGCGGCCAAACGAAGCGACGAGGCGATCGTCGCCGGCGTGGCCATCTCCAGTCCCGACAAACTGATGTACCCCGGCTACGGCGTGACGAAACTCGACCTGGCGCGGTACTACGAAAGCGTCGCACAGTGGATCATGCCTTTCGTCGAGCGCCGGCCCCTCACGCTGGTCCGGTGCCCCGAAGGCCAGGCTCGCGAGTGCTTCTATCAAAAGCATTTGACCGACGCGATGCCCAAGGCGCTCCACGGCGTGACCATCAAGGAGAAGGACTCGACGGACGTTTACGTCGCCGTCGCCGATATTGCCGGCGTTATATCCTTGGTGCAGATGGGCGTATTGGAAATCCACCCCTGGCCCGCCCGCGAGGACAAGATCGAGCGCCCCGACATGCTCGTCTTCGATCTGGACCCCGGCGAAGGTCTTGATTTCAGCGCCGTCGTCCAGGCGGCCCGCGACGTTCGCGAAAGCCTCGAAGCTCTGGGACTCAAAAGCTTTCTGCGAACCTCCGGCGGCAAAGGGCTCCATGTCGTGGCGCCCCTCTCCCGCCGCAACACGTGGGACGACCTGAAGCAGTTCGCCCGCGGCGTGGCCGAATCCCTGCAGCGCGCCGCGCCCGACCGATACGTCGTGAACATGAGCAAAGCCAAACGCCAGGGCAAGATCTTCGTCGATTACCTGCGCAACCAGCGCGGCGCGACGGCGGTGGCGTCGTACTCGACCCGCGCCCGGCCGGGCGCTCCCATCGCGACGCCCATTTCTTGGGACGAACTGACTGCCAAGCTACGAGCCGACCAGTTCAACGTGGCGAACATCCACGACCGGCTCAAGCGCGGATTCAAGGACCCCTGGAAGGGGTTCTTCAAACTCAAGCAGTCAATCACGCGGACGATGTTGAAGACAGTTCGCCAGTAATCGGCCGCCTAGAGACGCGAGTCGCCGTGCATCTTTCTTCTCGCATTGATTCGCGTGTTTCGCGGGTGTTTATTGGTTCGCCTTGGCTGAACCCTCGGCCGGTTCGGGCGGCGGTTCATTGAGCAGGAATGTCATCAAATCGCGCAGCCGCTCCGCACCCAAGGCCTTGGGAATGCCCTCAGGCATAATCGAGTGCGACGCCGGTTCGATCGACTCGACCGATGCGCGGTCGACGACCGTTTCCTTGCCCTCCTGATCGGCGATGATCAGCTTGTCGCCGTCGGTCCGCACGGCGCCGGCCAGCGCCCGGCCCTCGGCGAGCAGCACCGTCTGCGTCGTATAGTCCGGGTTGATGGCATAGCTCGGCTCGGCGATATCGCGGAACACCGATGCGTAGTCGCGTTGGGGCAGATTGGAAAGGTTGGGCCCAATCGTCCCCCCTTCGCCACGGATGGCATGGCACTTCGAACAACCGGCTTCCGAGCCGAAAAACTCCTTTTTGCCGCGGAGCCAGTCGCCGCCTCGCAATTCCGGGAGGCTGCGGTTGTCTGCCAGCTCCGCGACTTCACTGGCCCGCTGGGCCCAGGGCAGGAGGAAGCGGCGCAGCGCCAGCGGTCGCGCACGGCCGTCCCTGGCGCTCCAGTACGACAGCTCCAGCACCGGCGGCTTGGCGCCGCCGAGGTGCGACAGCTCGATGACCAGGTCGTGCCAGTCCCCCTCGGCGACGGCGGTGCTGTATTCTCCGCCCCAGCCCGCATTGATCAACGACTCAAACGGCCGCCCGTCGAGCGTCGCCCGCACGGGACCCTCGGCCCTGATGCCGAGCGTGATCGTTTCGTTCTCCGGCTCGTAGTCGAGCTTCGCCCCGGGTTGAACGGCGGGGCGCAACAGGTTGGTCAAATCGAGCTTCGTTCGCAGCGTGAGCGCGCCCGGTTCGCGCATCACGCGCCACATCTGCTCGTGCAGGGCGCTCTGCTGCGTGAACTGCCGCGACACGTCGATGTTCACGTGCGGCAGCCACGTCTTCATCGGCTGGCCGCCAGCCGGCCGCCACTCCGCTTCAACGCCGCAAAGGTCGTACTGGAGATCGACCTCCGGGCGCTGCGGAAGCTCTCCGGGAAGTCCGTTCTGGTGCGGCGGGCT
>QEVI01000290.1 GCA_003576855.1 Planctomycetota bacterium | reverse complement strand
GCGGACTTCGCCCGGATTGGTGCTCGCGCCTTGATCGGTTCCATTAGCCAGGGCCGTATTAACCGTGACGACGCCGCCGGCGTCGATCCGCGCGATTTCATTGAAATCCACGCTGGGCAGCAGACCCGATTGGGCCAGCGATTCATTGAACCATCCCGATCCGTTGTTCCAGGCGCCGACGCCGCCGGTCCAATTGACGTTGGTCTGTGCAGCGGCGCGGGGAACGACCAGACAAAGCAGTGTAGCCGTGATGATTGTTCGTGATGTGTATTTCATCGTCGTTACCTGGGCATAGTGTGCGTGGGTGAAGAGGCGAGACGTGCAGCAGCGCTCGCTAGGCGATGCGGCGACTGCGCCTCAGGCACAATGCCGCCAAAGCGCACAAAGCCAGACTCGACGGTTCCGGGATAACGTATTGCGCGGCGATCGCCGGCGGCGCGTTGGACTTCCAGATGCGGAAGTCGGCGAAGTCGACGATGGCGTTGAGGTCCAAGTCGCCGCCGGCGCCGGGCGACTGCGTGGTGAAGAGGTTGTTGCTGATCAGCTCGAAGTCTAAGCCGTTCACCACGCCGTCCTTGTTCGCATCGCCTGGCATGCCGGGCTGGGCGACGGAGTAATGCGTGGCCAGGGCGACCAGTTTCCCGGAAATGGCCGAAACGGACTGACCGGTCAGGTCGTAAACCGCCAGTTCGTCGATCTGCCCGGCGAAGTGGTCGAACTCCGCGTGACCGGGCACGGAGTTCCCGACGGCTATCGCATTGGTGCCGAACGGCGCGTCCGCGGAGAAACCGGTGACGCTGCCGGCGGCCGCGCCGTTTAAGTAGAAGTCAATCCGGTCGGTAGCAGCGCCGAAATAGGCGATGACGACATGTTGCCACGCGTCGTTGGCGAGCACCGGGCCGCTGGTACCTGTGCGCTGGCCAGCCCGAAAGACCTCCAGGCGATCGTTGTTGCCGTAATCGAGCAGAATGCCAGGAGAATTGTTCGATCCGGGGCCCCGCGCCTCGATCAAGTAGTCGAACCTATCGCCCGGATCGGGGCCCTGCGGACGAATCCACATCTCCAGCGCCCAGGCGTCCGGGTCGGTCGCCGGCGTCAGGGCGCCGGAGTAGAACTTCGTCAGTTGAGTGCCGTCGAAGCTGGCGGCGCGGCCGAGAAACAGCCCGCCGGTCGTCGACGTGCTCGTCACGCGAGTCGCCGTTCCTTCGGGCAGCAAGTTGTCTCCGGCGTCCGTTCCTACCTGGTCCAAGGCCGGATCGACGTCGCCCGACTCGTTGAAGTTCCAATAGAACAGCGGGCTGCCCGACAGGATCACCTCGCTGTACGTTTGGGCGGTCGCGGGGCTGGCGATAGTCAGCACGCAGGCGACGCTAAGAACGGCCATTGAAAAGCGGGGCGTCATAAGGAGTACTCCTGCAGTAGAGGGCGTTTTGAATAGGCACTTTGGCTCTCCACCACGAAGCCGCGGGGGCTTCAGGCGGATTCTCTCACGACCACCATGGGCTTGATGGCGATAGCGCGGCGCTGGCGCGGTTCATGATCGGGACCTTCGTCGATCATTTCTTGGACGGCTTGCACCAGCGTTCTCGCCGCTTGATGGTGCCGCAGATCGATCGACGTCAGCGGCGGATCGACGTATTCGCACAGATAGTGGTTCAGATAGCCGATGACGGCCACGTCGCCGGGAACGAAAACGCCGCGCTTGCGAAGCTGTTTCAGCAGCGCGCTGGCGATGAAATCGTTGTGGCAAATGACGCCTTCCGCGCGATGACGCACGACGAGCTCGTCGATGATGCGTTCGAGCACTTCCTCCGGCGTGTGCCAGTCCATAGTCCGCTCGTCGGGCCGAGCAGGGCCCGACGAGCCGCGGGCGCCTTTGCAGACGGCGAGGTCCGAAGCGGCGCCGCCGTGCGCCGCCAGAGCGGCCTTGATTCCCTTGACTCGCTGCACTCCGAAGGGGGCTGCCGGATCAACCAAAGCGAATCCCAGGCGCCGGCGGCCTGTAGAAAGCAAGTGATCGGCGGCCACGCGTCCGGCTTCGATCTGATCGATTTCGACGAACGTGGCGCCGGCGACGCCTGGGTCGCAGTAAAAGACGGTATTGGGGCAGCGAGCCAGGAGCTTGGCCCGGTCGCCGGGGAAGATTGAATGTACGATGCAGAAGATTCCGTCCACGCCGCGGGCGACCATCTCGTCAACGCAGGCCTCGAATCGGCCGGGGGCGACGGCCGTATTGCCGATGAGGGTCTGGCAACCGTGTTTGACGACTTCCTCGTCCAGGTGCTCCACGAGGTAGGAGGTGAGCGGATCGCCGGCGGACGCGACTAGCAACCCGAAGACATTCGATCGCTTGCCGCGAAGCTGCTGCGCGGTCGGGCTGGGGCGGTAATTGAGTTGCTTGGCGAGCGCGATGATGCGGTCGGCGGTCGCCTGGGCGACGCGGCTATTGCCGCGCCCGCCGTTGAGGACGTTGCCGACGACCGACACCGAGACGCCGGCTTCACGGGCGATGTCGATCAGCCGCACAGACTTCCGGCGTCCGGAGGGTTCGATGTTCGGAGCGGCAGGCGTAGACACGGCGGAGCAACCTAACGTTAAGTCAGTTGAGGGGAAGTTGAGGGAAAAGGAGTCGCCGCCAAGGAGATTCGGGTAATAACCTAACGATAGGTCAAACCAGAAACGGCATAAGTCCTGCGCGTCGCCATTCTGATGGTCCCGCGCACCAATGTCAAGCGATTTTTCCATCGATTTCGTCACGGCCGGATTACCCCGTGAATGTCATGGCCCGTCGCCGGCGGGGTTCCACGGCCCGCCGTCGTTCTCGGCCATTTGCCCGCGAACGGCGAGGACCTGCCGCTCAATCGACGAACTAGCCGTCAGGTCCCAGAGCGACGTTTGCTTGAGCCGCAGCCCGAGGACGATTCCATTCCAGGCCGGTCCCCATCCTGTCTCCGCGCACCAGGCGCCCCAACCCATGTCTCCCGAACTCGACCAAAAGTCCCATCGTTGGAAATCAAACGCTCGAAACCACGTTCCGTGCAGGTAAGGGATGGCCTCCGAACTCACCTGGATTCTTACGATGTAGTCGATCAGCTTGTCCTCCGCCTCGCGCAGCTTCGGATCGTTCGTCGCGGCGACGGCCTCGTGGAGTCCGATGAGGACGAAGTTCGAAGTATAAAGCTGGTCGGTCACCGGGTCGCCGTCGTGCTGGAGCAGCGGCGTCTCGCTCGTGCCATAGGCTTCGTTAGACGCCGGCGCCAGGAAGTGGCCCGTCGTCGCCCCGCTTAGCTGCTCGGGAATCGCTCCGCAGGGCTGTTGGTGCTGCAGGAGGTCGCTCGCGACCTGCGTAAGCCAACGGCGATGCAGCGGCGTGTCCTCCACGCGCACTAACCACGCCAGCGCTAAGAGCATGCGCGAGCGGTCGAGGTGGTCGCCCCAGCGCCAGCCTTCGGGGTAGACCTCCATGGTCATGCGGATGCCGGTTTTTGCTTTCTGCAGGAACTCCGGCTCGCCGGTTTGCGCGTGGGTCCACAAGTAGCAGGCCCACAAATAGGCCTCGAACGACGGGGAATAGTTGATCGTTTCCCTCTCGGCGAACGCCCGCCAACCTTGCTGTTCCAGTTGCGGCATGTCGATCCGATCGCCGCGAAAGCCGAGCTTGCCGGTCGTCCGCAGGTTCGCATACATCGCACGCAAGACGGATGCATCCCACCTGTCGGACTCCAAGCAGGCGGAGGCGGCAATCGTAGCCAGCAGCGCTCGGGCGTTGTCGTCCCCGTAGTTGGCGACGCGCCAGGCCGGCGACACGGCGCCCCAGGCGATGTGCCCGAACGCCGGATGTTTGGGATTGCCCCGTTCCAGTTGGCACAGCTCGGAGTTGAAGTACAGATAGTCGAGCAGGTTCGTCGCCGTCTGCCGGCTGCGGGCATTGTTCGCTGCGACCGCGTGCAGGGCGAATACGGCGGCTGTTTCCGCCTGGCAGTCGGCGCGTATCGGCGTCCGCTGCAACTGGCTGCCGTCGGGCAGGATCTGCGACGCGTAGCCTTCCAGGATTCCCTGCGAGCCATCGCCGGGTTGGTTTGAATCCGGAGGCGGGATGGTCTCCTGCCCCTCGTGCAGCAGGTCGCGGATTCCATTCAGGCGCTCGGCCGTGAGCAACAACCGGGAATTGGCGTACCAGCCCGCCAGTCGATCGAGCGCTTGCCGTTCGGCGTCCGCCGGCAGCGCCTCGTTCTTGCTATACGAAGGCCGGGCCGCCGGCTCGGCGCGCAGGACGTGAGGCGCTCCGGCCGGATGCAGCTCATCCAATAGCCGACTCCATAACACGAGCCAGTCGGCCGACGGGGCGTATCGGCCCGTTACGAAGTTGCTCAGCTTCGTCGTGGCGATCAGCTCCCCGCCTGCGGCGCGAAAGAGAACGGGATAGTGTTCGCGCGGCAGCCCAAACACCGCCTCGTCGTACCCGGCGACGCGCGCAAGCGTCAGCAGGGGCGCCTCGGCGTCGACGGGCAGGAACTGGCAGTCATGCACCGCCAGGACGCGCAGCTTCGGCAGGCCGAGGTTCGGCGCCTCCGCGGCCACGACGACTCGCTCCCATCGTACGCCGCGCGGTTGGCCGAGCGAGCACCCCGGGACGTGCTCGGGGTACTCGACGTAGAGCCGCAGGCCCTTCGCCGCGGCCTGCGAGTAGAAATCGCTGGAAATGGCCGTGGTTTTGTGGGGATAGTCGTCCGCGAGCACCAGCACCGCGGCCGCGTCCGCGGCCGCGTCGACGGCTGCCTCCGCCGAGTCGAAGCGCTGCAGTTTGACCGCGCCGCGCACCATCGCCTGGTAGAGATCGTTGTTCGGCCCGCAGGATACGACGAGCGTGTCCGTCGCGACGACCTCCGCGTGAAGTTGGCGCGCGCCGGCCAGTACGGCCCAAGGCAGGCAAAGCACCGTCAGAATTCGAAGAGATCCACGGCGTCTACAATTCATCGCGTTTTCCTCCGCCGGCTGTGGTCCCGGTTGACAGGGGCTTCGCCGCCGCTGGGGCGGCTCGATGCGCGGGTCCGTGCACATGCGGCGCGAATCTGGCGGCCGGCGTGCGAACCTGCCACACCTCCTCCAGCAGCGATTGCGACGCTTCACGCAGCAGTGGCTCGCTGCCGGGCGACAGGACGGACCAGGGCCCAAAACCGGTTTCGTATCCGCCTTCGGCAAACGCCTCGTCCGTGGGGATGTAGCCGACCGTTTCTTCCGTAAATCCGACGACGCCCGTCCACTCGAACGGCGAACGGGCGCGGATCGCCATTGCGGTTTCTACAAACGGCTCGCCCGGCAGGAATGCCACGGCGGCGCCGCCCAGTCGCAAGGCGGCCAAGGAAGCCGTGAGCTGTTCACCGCAATCCTCCCCGCGCGGCAGTCGCGTGGGAAGCTGGCAGACGGATCGCCGAAAGCCCACGACGGGCGCTGGATCGATGGCCGCGGTAGCGAGGGCCCGACCTACCGCGGCGTGGAGCGCCTCGGCGTGACGGATGGCGGCCTCTGGCCCGGCCGATACGCCGCGCGGATTGATGTTGCCGGCCGCTCCGT
>QEVI01000289.1 GCA_003576855.1 Planctomycetota bacterium | reverse complement strand
GGCTATCGCGAGTTCGACACCATCGAACTGGCCTTATATCACCAACTTGGACATCTGCCCCAACCAGAATTCACCCACGAATTCTGCTGAGAAGGCAAAGAAAAAGGCACGGAAGTCATGAGCAAAGCGAATGGACAACCAACGACGGCCCCCACGGCGAGCCAGATCGGCGCCCGAGTCTGGTCGTACGCCAGCGTCCTGAAAGACGACGGCCTGAGCTACATGGCCTACGTCGAGCAGCTTACGTTCCTCCTGTTCCTCAAGATGGCCGACGAGCTGACCAAGCCCCCCTACAACCAGCCGAACCGCATCCCCAAGGGTAAGGACAAGAACGGCAAGGCGATCGACTTCGACTGGCCCAGCCTCCTGAAGCGCGACGGCGCCGAGTTGTACCAGCACTACCGCGACACGCTCGATTCGCTCAGTACGCACCCCGGGCTGTTGGGCGTCATCTTCAAAGAGGCCGAGTGCAAGATCAAAGACCCCGCCAAGCTGCGGCGGCTGATCTTCGACCTCATCGACCGCGAGAGCTGGTTGAGCCTCGACCTCGACGTGAAGGGGGTCATTTACGAAGAACTGCTGAGCCGCAGTGCGAGCGAAAGCACCGGCGGCGCGGGGCAGTACTTCACGCCCCGGCCGATCATCCAGGCGGTGGTCGACGTGATGCAGCCGGCGGCCGACGAGACGATCATCGACCCCGCGGCCGGTACCGGCGGCTTTCTCACCGTCGCCTACCAGTACGTGCTCGACACGCACGGCGCCCAGATGGACAAGGACGAGAAGCGCCGCGCTCGCGAGAGCCTCGTCGCCGCCCAAGAGCTGGTCCCCGAGACGGCCCGGCTGTGCGCGATGAACCTGTACCTGCACGGCATCGGCGGCGTCGACCTCGGCCCGGAGAGCCCGACGCCCGTCATCAGCGGCAAGAGCAGCCTCGACACGCCGCCGACGCAGCACTATTCGATGGTGCTCACCAATCCGCCCTTCGGCAAGAAGGCGAGCCTCAAGACGGTCAACGAAGAAGGCGACCTGGAGAACGAGGACGAGGTGATCGTCCGGCAGGACTTCTGGGCCTCGACGAGCAACAAGCAGCTTAACTTCGTCCAGCACATCTTCAACTTGCTGAAGGTTCACGGCCGAGCGGCGGTCGTGGTGCCCGACAACGTGCTCTTTGAGGGCGGCCCCGGCCAGAAGGTCCGCGATCAGCTCCTCACGCAGTGCGACGTCCACACGCTGCTACGGCTGCCAACCGGCATCTTCTACAAGCCGGGCGTCAAGGCGAACGTGATCTTCTTCGACCGCAAACCGCCGCAAGAGAAGGCGTGGACGAAGAAGCTGTGGGTCTACGACCTGCGTACGAACAAGCACTTCAGTCCCAAGCAAAACCCGATCCACCGCCGCGACTTCGACGAGTTCGTGAAGCTCTACAAACCGGGCGCGCTTCCCAAGCGCAAAGCGACTTGGAGCGAGGACGCCCCCGACGGCCGCTGGCGGTGCTACACCTACGAGGAGCTGCTGAAACGCGACAAGCTAAGCCTCGACCTTTTCTGGATCAAAGATGACAGCGTCGAGGACAGCGACAGCCTGCCCGACCCGGACGTGCTGGCGCAAGAGATCGTGGACGACTTGCAGGATGCGCTGGAGCAGTTTGCGGCGATTGCTGGGAAATTGAAAGGGTAGTCTTTGAGGGACACTGAAGGTTCGAGCATGGCGAAAGCAGTTGCAAATTTCCTGACACCTTTTTTGGATTACTTCAGCGGCTTCAGTTCCACCTTGCGGAACTCGATCGGCGTCCCTTCGCTTTGCAGCGCGATCGCGCCTTGGGTCTCGCTCGAGTTGGCGGCGTGGTTCACCAGCTCGCCGTTGACCTTGACTAGCACCTCGTCGCCGCGGCAGGTGATTTCCATCGTGTTCCACTCGCCCAGCGGCTTTTCGCTGTCGTCGGTGAGGTTCACGTGGCGGCGGTCTTCTTTCCGCTCCGCTTCATTCTCCACGTCGATCTCCGTGCCGATGACCCAGAAGTCGCCGGCGTCGCCCGAGCCGAGCTGCACCTCCAGCGACTTGGGCCACACGCCCAAGGCCCCCGGCTTAGAGACGTGGACCAGCACGCCGTTGTTGCCCCCCTTGCCAGGCCACCGCCACTCGACCGTCAGCACGTAGTTGGCGAAGTCGTTCCGCTTGGTGATGAGATAACCGGCGGGCCGGCCGGTGCAGCGGAGCACGCCCTCCTCGACGCTCCACACGTCCTCCATGGCGACCTTGTCGTCGTCGAGGTGGTACGTCCACCCTTCCAGGTCCCGACCGTTGAAAAGCTGCAGCGGCTTGTCGTCGGCCGGTGCGGCCTCTTCGGCGGCGGCGAAACGGGAAACGTGAACCAGCAGCGCCACGGGGGCAACCAGGGCGATCAGCAGACGCATGATGTTCCTCCGCGAAGGTGGTCAGCAGGGCTCCCTCATGAGCCGAAAGCGGCATAGCCGCCAATGTACCCGGACTGGCCGCCGATTTCAGCCGGGCAAGCCAGGCGGCCGCGAAAAGGCGCAAAAGACGCCAAAAGAGGGTCAAGAACCACGCTGGGTGGTTTTTCGTTCCATGCGGATGTTTCTTGGGACGTGACCAAGGCGCGGCGATTTCGCAGGTCTTACCATTTTCCCTTGTAGCGTCCACTTGCGCCTTTTCCCGGCTAACAAACGCTCCCGCGCTTCTGTTTTAGGGCTCTGCGCCGGCATTGACTTTCGCCAACGCGATTCCTACTCTCTCGGCCGGCCGAAACCGTGCGCCGGCCGCCGACTTCGCCGCGAACGTAACTTACTCTGCAGGAAGCAGTTAGCATGAACACGCCCGATTCAATCGCACCGGTGCCGATGCTCGACGTCAACCGCCAGAACGGGCCGCTGTCGGCCCAGTTCGAGCGGGCGATCGGCGAGGTCGCCCGTAGCGGGGCGTTTGTCCACGGGCCGGCCTGCCAGCGATTCGAGGACCAGATGGCCGCCTACTGCGGCGTTGCGCACGCGATCGGCTGCGCCTCCGGCAGCGATGCGCTGCTGCTGGCGTTGATGGCCCTGGAAGTCGGCCCCGGCGACGAAGTGATCCTTCCGTCGTTCACCTTCTTTGCCACGGCGGGCGCCGTCTGGCGTCTGGGCGCCCGGCCCGTCTTCGCCGACATCCTGCCGGAAACGTTCAACATCGACCCGGCGGACGTGGCCCGCAAAATCACCCCCGCCACCAAGGCCGTGCTGCCGGTCCACCTGTTCGGCCAGTGCGCCGACATGGAAGCCCTGCGAGCCGCGTGCGGCGATTTGCCGATCATCGAGGACGCGGCCCAAGCGATCGGCGCCGAGTACCGCGGCGTGAAGGCCGGGGCCCTGGGACTCGCGGGTTGCTTTTCGTTCTACCCGACCAAGAACCTCGGCGCTTGGGGCGACGCCGGGCTGGTGACGACCGGCGATGCGGTGCTGGCGGCGAAGCTCCGCGTCTTGCGCGACCATGGGCAGCAGCCTCGCTACCATCATTCGCTCGTCGGGCTCAATAGCCGGCTGGACGCCGTGCAGGCCGCCGTGCTGAGCGTGAAGCTAGCGCACCTCGACGGCTACGCCGCGGCCCGCGATCGGCACGCCCGGCGGTACGCGGCCCAGTTCGCGCGGTTGGGAATTGATCGGCAACTGCTGCTGCCGCGCGTGGACGAGCGGTGCGCTTGCGTGTGGAACCAGTTCACCGTCCGCGTGACCGGAGGGCGGCGGGATGAGCTGTTGAAGTGGCTTAGCGACCGCAAGATCGGCGCGGCGGTGTACTACCCGGTTCCGCTCCATTTGCAAAGCTGCTTTGCAGCGCTGGGCTACCGCCGCGGCGACCTGCCGGCGAGCGAGCAGGCGGCCGACGACGTGCTGAGCTTGCCGATTTACGGCGAGATGACGGCCGCGGAACAGGACCGGGTCATCGCCGCCCTGGCCGAGTTCTGCGGCGCGGCGAAACCGGCCGCGCGGGCCGCCTAAGAATTGCAAATTGGCCAATGGCCATTTGAAATATTAAATAGCAGAGATTTGCAATGGCCAATTGCTAATGGCCAATTCGCAATCCCTCACTCCTCTTCCTTCACGCGGCGGAAATCGTGCGAGCGACCGCTGGGCCGCAACGCCCCCAGCGAGCCCAAGACGATGCACAGCAAGACGACGGCCCAGGCCATGGCGAGGCTCCTGGATTGCAAATTGGCCAATGGCCATTTGAAATATTAAATAGCAGAGATTTGCAATGGCCAATTGCTAATGGCCAATTCGCAATGTTCAGCCTAATCGGCGGGCGCCGCGGCGGCAATCGGCTCGAGGGTCGCCGCGGCCAAGTCGGCTAGCGGCGGCGGCAACAGGTCATCGAACGGCGCGGCCGCCTGGCGGAACAAAGCCGTCGGCATCGCGACGGTCTGCCACTTGGCCGATAGCGGCCGGGCGAAGCGGATATAGTCGGCCGCCCGGACCGCGAGCATCGCGTACCGCTGGCCGCGGTGCTCGAAGAGCCGCGCCGGGTCCACCGGCGAACGATCGCCGACGACGTGGTAGACGAAGCCCAGCAGCGCGACGCTCCCTTCGCCGAGTTGATCCTGCCAGCGAGCGAGGCTCCGCAGGTCGTCCCAGGTGGTCCAGTTCCGCCAGTACTGCTTGTGGCGGCTGCCGCTGGGAAAACGGCGGCCCTTTACATCGACCAGCAGCGTCGCGCCGTCGGCCGGCGAGACGAGGAAATCGACGTTCTTCAGCGACCCGGCGGCGATCCGGCTGCGGCGCTGCTCGTCGACGGCGACATACGCCACGCGCCGCGCGCGAAGATACGCCTCGAAGGCGGCCTCGTAATGGTTGTCGCGCTTGGCCATGAAAGCCACCAAGTGCAAACCCGCCCCAGCCGCGGCTCTGGCGAGCCGCCGGGGCGGACGAGCCGCCGGAGCGGCGTTCACCGCGCCCATTCTACCGCCTGCCGCGAAAAGAACACCGCCCACGATGTGGGCTCAAGCCGGCGTACATGGAGACGAGCCGCGAAGAGGCGCAAAAAGTCGCAAAAAGGGAACAGGCGGAGCGCGGGGTTATTGTCGAGTTCTTGCCCGCGAACGAGGACCCCAGGGAAAGGGGCCCGAACGATCGCCGGGCGGAGCGCCTTAAATCCGCGCCACGCGGTTGCCTCCCAGCTTTCGTACCAGGCGGCGGGACTCCAGCACGCTCACGGTGGCCAGCACGCGGTGGATCGGCATGCCGCACGCCGCGGCGACGGCGTCCAGCAGCGAGCCGGTCGGTTCGATGGCCTGCAGCACGGCGTGCTCCAACTCGTTGAGCTTCAGCTCCGCGGCCACGCGGATCGAGCCGCCCCGCTGGTCGGGCGCCGCTTCGGCCAGCGGGCCGAGCTCCTCCAGCACGTCGTCGACGCAGGTCACCAGCTTCGCCCCGTCGCGGAGGAGCCGGTGCGGCCCCGCCGATCCGGGGCTGTCGATCGGGCCGGGGACGGCGAACACCTCGCGGCCCTGCTCCATCGCGTGGCGGGCGGTGATGAGGGCCCCGCTGCGGTCGGCGGCCTCGACGACGATCGTGCCCATCGCCAGCCCGCTAATGATGCGG
>QEVI01000288.1 GCA_003576855.1 Planctomycetota bacterium | reverse complement strand
CGCGCTGCAGTTCCGCGAGTTGCTCGATGCCGCGCCGCGCCAGGCTGAGCATCTGTTCCAGCTCAGCGGCGTCGAACGTCGCCTCTTCGCCCGTGCCTTGCACCTCGACGTAGCGGCCGGCCCCGGTCAGCACGACGTTCATGTCGACCGTCGCCGCGGCGTCTTGCGCATAGTCCAGGTCGAGCGTCGGCCGTCCGCCGACGATGCCCACGCTCACCGCCGCCACGCTGTCGCGTATCGGAACGCCGGTGCCGGCGTCCGGCGGCATCGCGGCCCGCAGGGCCTCCACCAGCGCGACGTACCCGCCGGTGATGGCGGCCGTGCGGGTGCCGCCGTCGGCCTCCAAGACGTCGCAATCCACGGTGACTAGTCGCTCGCCGAGGGCCGCCAGGTCGACGATTGCCCGCAGGCTGCGGCCGATGAGCCGCTGGATTTCCGTCGTGCGGCCATCGATCTTGCCGCTGCGTTCGCGGGCCTTCCGCGGGGCCGTACTGCCGGGAAGCATGTTGTACTCGGCGGTGACCCAGCCTTTGCCCTGCCCGGCGAGCCATGGCGGCACGCTCGCATCGACGCTGGCGGTGCAAAGAACCGTCGTGCGTCCGGCGCGGACGATCACGCGCCCCGGCGCAGCGCCGTACGGGGCGGGCTCAATCGTCCAATCTCGTAAGGCGTCCGAGGGGCGAATGTCCATCAGGCATCCCAGAGGTTATGGAAACGGAAGGTCGCGCGGCGACGCCGCGGCGCAGCTACGGTCGCAGGACGGCGCCTCACGCTTGGGCGCCCAAGAGCCACGCCAGGATCCCCTTCTGCACGTGCATCCGGTTGGCGGCCTGCTCGACGACGATGCTGTACGGGCCGTCCATGACTTCGTCGGTGACTTCCTCGCCGCGACGGGCCGGCAAGCAGTGCATGAACCGGGCCGTCGGGCTCGCCGCGGCCATCAGGCGACCGTTCACCTGGTAGTCGGCGAAGTCGCGGCGGCGCCGCTCCAACTCGGCTTCCTGCCCCATGCTGGCCCACACGTCGGTGTACACGGCCGAGGCCCCGCGCACCGCTTCGAGGGGATCGCGCGTCGATCGAAACTTGCTTCCCGGCGCCTTGGACTGCAATCGCGCGACGAACGCCTCCTCGAATTCATAGCCGGCCGGACAGGCGACGGCGAATTCCACGCCCAATAGCGCGCAGCTCATGGCCAGGCTGCGAGCCACGTTGTTGGCGTCGCCCACCCAGGCGAGTTTACAACCCTGCAGCGCGCCGAACTGCTCGCGCAACGTGAACAAATCGGCCAGCGCCTGGCACGGGTGCGATTGGTCGGTCAAGCCGTTGATCACCGAACAAGCCGCATGGGCGGCGACTTCGTTTACCGTTTGATGCTTCTTCGTGCGCAGAACGATGACGTCCACCATCTCGCTGAGGACGCGAGCGAAGTCGGCCAGGCTCTCGCGCTTGCCGAAACCCGCGTCGTCGCCGAGCATCATGCTCGCTCCCCCCAAATGGGTCATGGCGGCTTGAAAGCTGACGCGCGTCCGCAGCGATTGCTTCTCAAACACCAGCGCCATGACCCGCCCCGGCAGCAGCGGTTCGCGGACTCCGGCGCGGAACTTGGCCTTCAGGTCCTCGCTAATGGCGAAAATCCGCAGGATCTCGTCGGTCGTCAAGTCGGAAACGTTGATGAGGTGTCGCATCAGCGTGAATCGCGTCAAGGTCCAAGCCCGCAGCACTGGCGCCCGCAGCGCCAGAGCCCGCTGCGCTAGCAAGGGTGGATCGTCCTCATTACAAGCAGGCGGTCAATATGAACACCGTCAGTTTCCACAACCACCTCGCTTCTCGTGTGCTGGATCGCTCTGGTACAGGTCGGCTTCGGCTCGCCCTTGCTTGCGCTACGGGCTATGGGCGGAATCCACGCAACACCTCGGCCAGAATCGCACATCCTTCGTGCACTTCCTCTTCGGTCGTCGTCATCGCCGGCAGCAGCCGAATCACGTTGCCTTGCGTGACGTTGATCAGCAGTCGCCGGTCCATCGCCTGCTGCACCAGCGACGTCGCCTCGACGGCGAGCTCAACGCCGATCATCAGGCCAAGCTGGCGAAACTCCCGCACGACGGGCAACTGCTCGACCAGCGGCTCAAGCAACCGGCGGAACAACGCCCCCAGGGGTTCGACCTTGGCCAGCAGACCTTCGCGCTCGATTGTCTCGATCGTGGCGATTCCGGCGCGGGCGGCCAGCGGGTTGCCGCCGAAGGTCGCGGCGTGCATGCCCGGCCGCAGGCTGGCGGCGATCTCCCGCCGGGCCAGCATCGCCCCGCCGGCGACGCCGCCGCACAGGCTCTTGGCCAGCGTCATCACGTCCGGCTCGACGCCGAAGTTCTGATACGCGAACCAGCGACCCGTCCGGCCGCAGCCGCTTTGGACCTCGTCGAAGACCAACACGAGCTGGTGTTCGTCGGCGATCTGGCGCAACCCGGCGAGAAACTCCTTGGCCGGGATGCGAATGCCCCCCTCGCCCTGGATCGGCTCGACCAGGATGCCCGCCGTTTCGCCGTCGACCTTGGCCCGCACTGCTTCCAAGTCGCCGTAGGGGGCATAGACGAACCCCGGCGCCAGCGGCCCGATGCCGTCGTGGTACTTGGGCTGGGCCGTCGCGCTGGTGGCCCCATAGGTGCGGCCGTGAAAGCCGCCCTCGAACGTGATAATCTTGTACCGCTCGCGCGGCGTGTGAAGCCGTACCAGCTTGATCGCGGCTTCGTTCGCCTCGGCGCCGGAGTTACAGAAAAACGCCTGCCCGCCGAAGCTCCGTTCGCTGAGCAGTTTGGCCCATTGACCTTGGGCCTCCATGTGCCAGGTGTTGGGCACGTGGATCAGCCTAGCCGCCTGCTCCTGCACAGCGCGGACCACCGCCTGCGGACAGTGGCCCAGCAGGTTGCAACCCCAGCCGGGGAAGAAATCGAGGTAGCGGTTGCCCTGGTCATCCCACACCCACGACCCTTCGCCGCGCACCAGCGCAATCGGAAACCGCCGGTAATTCGGGATGACATACCGCTCAAACAGCGCCGCCGTCTCCGGCGACATCCTGGCAGATTCAGCGTGGTCGGAAGCGTTGGCAGCCATGATGCCCGGTAGAATCAACTCTCGCCGAGGCGCGGAGCCGCCGAGGCGACATGGAACGCCCCTAACAACTTCCATGCACGTCTCTGCGCCCTTGCGCCTCTGCGAGAGGTCCTTTCATGAAGTATACGTGGTGCAGAAAGCGAAGCGCTCTAGAGACGCCAAGAGCACTATGCAGGTTCGGCGATCAGCTCCGTGCCCACGCCGCGGTTGGTGTAGATTTCCAGCAGCAGCGAGTGCCGCAGCCGGCCGTCGATAATGTGGATCTTCCGCACCCCTTTCGACAGCGTTTCCAGGCAGCCTTCCACCTTGGGAATCATGCCGGCCTCGATGGCGCCGTCGGCGATCAGCCGCCGCGCCTCGGCGGCCGTCAGCGAATGGATCAGCGACTCCGGATCGTTCTTATCCCGCCGGACGCCGTTGACGTCGCTCAAGAAAACCAGCTTCTCCGCTCCCACCGCCTGGGCCACCGCAGTGGCGGCCGTGTCGGCGTTAACGTTCAGCCGCTCGCCCGACTCCGTCTCGCACATCGAGGGGATGACCGGCACCTGCCCGGCGTAGCACAAGTTGTCGAGCGTCTCGCGGTCGACCCGCGTCACGTTGCCGACGTAGCCCAGGTCGATCGGCCCTCCGCCCCCGCGGGCGGGCAGCGTCAGCCGCTCGCCGAACAGCACGTTGTTGTTCGTCTCGCCGGTGAAGTTCAGCGGCATCGCCCGGCCGCCGAACGCTTCGATCCGCTGGGCGATCGACTCGTTGATGTCCCGGGCCAGCACCCGCTCGACGATCCGCAGCGTCGCCTCGTCGGTGTACCGCCGGCCTTCGATGAACCGCGGCTGGAGGTTCGCCTCGGCCATCGCCCGGCTGATGGCCGCGCCGCCGCCGTGCACGACGATGGGCCGCATGCCGACGGTTTCCATGAAAACGATGTCGAGCAACAAGTGATCGAGCGCCGCGGGGTCTTCCATGACGCTGCCGCCGAGCTTGATGACGGTGATCTTGTCGCGGAACTGGCGGATCCAGCCCATCGCCTCGATCAGGACGTCGGCTTTTTCAATGGCGTCTTGCACGGCGGTCGGCAGACAAACGGTTGATCGAAGACTGGCGTAGCGAATCGAGCATTCTAGGTCGAGCCCGACCGCCGCGAAAGGCCCGGCTGAGCCGCTTCGTCGCCCGGCAAGGCGGAGCACAACGCACGCCGCCAAGGCGTCGACTGCTACCGAAGAGACGTACGCGCGCATCCGATAACTCGTTCCCATCGCCGACAGCCGCAGCCTGCGCAGCTCCCAGCCCGCCGACCCGGCGTGGCCCGGCCGATAACAGGCGACGGGCGGACCCGTCCTCGTAGTTCAGCACGCTGGCCACCCGCCCAGCCAGCGCGCCGCCGGTGAACAGGATCGACCGGCCGGCATCGGCCGCTCATTTTGAGGGTAGGCGCCCGCGCGGCTACAATGGCGCGGGGCAATCAAAACGGCGTCGACAACTATCTTATCTATTGAAGGACTCGTTTCATGAAGCCGGCCCGCCTGGTCGCATTGACGCTCTTGCTGCTCTCCCTCAGCCCGAACATCTCCCCAGCCGGCCTGATCATCCTCGGCAACCTGCCCGCGACGAACGACGCGTCCGGGACCAGCGTTGACGCAGGAATAGCCAACGACGGCCTCAACCCGCAGACGAACCGCCCGGCCATCTCGTTTACCATGCCCACGCGGGCCTATCCGCTCCAGCATGTAGCGCTCCGATTTCGGGGGTACAACACGGCGGCTGGGGACGCAGCCGAGGTCGGATTATATCTCGATAACGGCAACGACTTACCTGGAACGCTAGGGGGGAGCTTGCTTATCAGTCCATCCTCCGGCAGTAACGCCGCCGGCCAGTTCAACTTTGTGCCATCGACGCCCATATCCCTGGCGGCGTCCACGAAGTACTGGGTCATGATCAGTGCGACCTACGGTTCTTTTGAATGGGCTGGCTCGGCGCCGTCAATCGCGCCAACGTCACAAGTCGGCGTAACCTTCGGCAAACCGGTTTTCTTCGTTGGCGATCTGCCTCGCGACGCCACTGGCGTACGCAGTTTTGAGATCGTGACGAGCGTACCCGAGCCCGCCATGGCAACGTTCATGTTCGCTGCGGCGTGCTCGCTCGCAGCCTCGCGGCGATTGGCCTATGGATCGATAACCTGATAGCTGAGGTGGAACTTCATATTTAGGTCCACCGCCGGGTTGGTCGCATAGAAGAGGAGGCTTGCCTCATTGTTCGCGACGTCCCCGGAGATCACGCCGCTGATTACGCCTTGAATCGCGGCGTACGCCGTACCGGCGGCCGTGCCGGAGCAGTCCTCGAAGCTACCCAAGTTGGAAGCCACCGGTAAGGAGATGCGTAGCGTCGTAGCGGCGTTCGGATTCGCCGGTACCACATCCACTCGCCCCGCTCACCGTCACGGTGTTGCCCACGCGGAGGAACTGGCATTCAGAAGCTGTATAGTCTGAGACGTTTCCGCCATTCGA
>QEVI01000287.1 GCA_003576855.1 Planctomycetota bacterium | reverse complement strand
GCGGTGTACGGCAATGGCGTTGGGCCGCTGCGAGGGTTCGTTGCGCCGCTCCGGCGGCCCGATGAGCCGCGGCTATTGAGGTTGAGCCGCGGGTGTGGGCGTTGGGTGCGGCTATGGGGCGGGTAGCGCGGGCGATATAATCGCTGGTTTTCACTTTCCTTAACGGCTATCGCCTGATGAATACACTTACTGACGTCTCGGCGCCGACGCGCAGCGCCGCGGCGGAACGCGTGTTGGTGCTGGACTTTGGTTCGCAGTACGCCCAGCTCATCGCCCGGCGGGTCCGCGAGCAGCACGTCTATTGCGAGATCGTCCGGCACGACATCGCCGCCGAGCGGGTTCGCGAACTGAATCCGGCGGGACTGATCCTTTCAGGCGGCCCGGCAAGTGTTTACGCCCCCGCGGCGCCGAGGTGCGATCCGCGGTTGTTCGAGCTCGGCATCCCGGTGCTCGGCATTTGCTTCGGCATGCAGTTGGCTTGCCAGGCGCTCGGCGGGAAAGTCGAAAGCTCGCCAGCCCGGGAGTACGGGCGGGCGGAGTGCCAGGTGCTGGTCGCCGACGACTTGCTCGCCGGCGTGCCGTCGCAGACGCAGGTATGGATGAGCCACGGCGACCAGGTGACGGGCATCGCCGACGGGTTCGTGCCGCTGGCTCGCACGGCGACCTGCCCCTACGCCGCGGTCAAGCACCGCACGCGGCCGATCTATGGCCTGCAGTTCCATCCGGAAGTGACCCACACGCCCGACGGCGGCACGGTGCTCAAGAACTTCCTCCAGCGGGCGTGCCAGACCAGCGGCAGTTGGAAGCTGGGCGATTTCGCGGCGGAGACGATCCAGCGAATCCGCCAACGCGTCGGCAACGACCGCGTCATCTGCGGGCTCTCGGGAGGCGTCGATTCGTCGGTGGTCGCGGCGCTGATCGCCGAAGCGATCGGTCCGCAGCTTTCGTGCATCCTCGTCGATAACGGCCTCTTGCGGCATTCGGAAGAGGAGTCGGTCATCGCGGAGTTCAGCAAGCACTTCAAGACCGACCTGCACGTGGTGAAGGCGGAGGACCGGTTTCTGTCAGCGCTGGCCGGCGTGACCGACCCCCAGGAGAAGCGACGGCGGATCGGACATACGTTCATCGATTGCTTCACCGAGGAAGCGAAGAAAATCCACGGCGCACGGTACCTGGCCCAGGGGACGCTGTATCCCGACGTCATCGAGAGCGGCGCCGCGCCCGATGGGCCGGCCGACACGATCAAGCTGCATCACAACGTCGGCGGGTTGCCGGCGGAGCTGGGTTTCGAGCTGATCGAGCCGCTGCGCGACCTGTTCAAGGACGAAGTGCGGCGGCTGGGTCTGCAGCTCGGGTTGCCCGAGGATATCGTCTGGCGGCATCCCTTCCCCGGGCCGGGGCTGGCGGTGCGGTGCCTGGGCGAAGTCACTCGAGAGCGGCTGGCCGTCCTGCGGGCGGCGGACTTCATCGTGGTGAGCGAGATTAAGGCAGCCGGGCTGTACCGGGCGACGTCGCAGGCGTTCGCGGTGCTCTTGCCGGTCCAAAGCGTGGGCGTGATGGGCGATAGCCGCACGTACGACAACGCCTTGGCGGTGCGGTGCGTGAACACCGACGACTTCATGACGGCCGACTGGAGCCACCTTCCCTACGACCTGCTGGCCCGCATCTCGACGCGGATCATCAACGAGGTGCAGGGGGTGAACCGCGTGGTGTACGATATCAGTTCGAAGCCGCCGGCGACGATAGAATGGGAGTAGTCCTTTGCGGGAGCCGAGCAATGCAATCAACGTTTACGCTGCAGTACTGGCGGGATGGCGACTGGTATGTTGGCCAGTTAAGGGGCGTCCCTGGCGTTTTCAGCCAGGGTATGACGCTGGACGAATTGGAGGAGAACATTCGTGACGCTTACCAGATGCTGGTGGCGGACGAAGAGCCGGCCCCGGCGGACGCTAACGTCAAGACGATCTTGATCGATGCATGAAACGCGTCGACTTCATTCGCCAGCTTGAGCAGGCGGGATGCGAGTTACATCGGCACGGTTCGCGGCATGACGTTTACCAGAATCCCGCCACTGGTAAGAAGGCGCCCGTGCCACGACATCGAGAGATCAGCAATTCGCTTTGTCGGCTGATCCGTCGGCAACTGGGGGTCGAAGCGGCTCCGGGCGAGTCGTGATTCGGTGCGGCGCCCCAAGTCTAAACAAACAGCGCGTCGACCGTGAGCACGCCGAGCATCGCGGCGCCGACGGCGAATTTGCCGACCGTGCCCCAGAGTCGGCCGACGAAGGCGGCCTTGCCGACGGCCATGCCGGCGGCGTGGGGCCGCTGTTTCCAGGTTTCGCCGAGATAGGCGCCGGCGAAGGCGCCGGCGGCGCCGCCCAACAGCGCGGCGAGGAGCGAGCCGAGGCCGCCGACGCTGCTGGCCATGGCGCCGACGAGCGAGAGCACGACGGCACGACGGCTGGCGCCTTGCTTTGCCGCTCCGGCGGCTCCGGCCGCGAATTCAAGAATCTCGCCCAGCGCGGCCAGCGCGGCGAGAAGGGCGATGGTCTTCCAGCCGATGCCCCGCCCGGCGGTTGCGGGAACGAGGTATGCGAACAGCGCCGCGACGCCAACGAGCGCCCAATTACCAGGCAGGCTGAAGAGATTGGCGAGCCAGCAAAGGCCGCCGACGAGCACCAGCGTGACGGCCAGCGCGTAGTAGAGCCAGGGGTCCATGGAAGGCTTGCCCGCGTGGTGTTGGCGTACCGGGACGAAAGCTGGCGCCCGCCTGCACTTGGGACAGGTTGAATGATAGAATCGCCCGCTGCGCCGTGCCACCGAGGCCATGGTGGGCGGCATTCCCTCCGCCGCAGCCGCGTATTGCCGCGGCGCCGCTTGGACGAGTCGCTTAAGCGACCAGGCCGTAATCGCCGAGGGCGGACCAGGCCGTGGCGCCGTTTACGCTCGCCGCAGTCGTCGATAGACCAAAGAGTACGGACCGAGAGATCGCATGTCGCAGAAATACATCTATCAGATCGCCAACCTCACCAAGAAAATCGGCCAGCGCGAGGTGCTGAAGGACATTTGGCTGGCGTTTTACCCCGGCGCGAAGATTGGCGTCTTGGGCCGCAACGGCTCCGGCAAGAGCACGCTGCTGCGGATCATGGCCGGCAAGGACAAAGAGTTCGACGGCGAGGCCCGGCTGACCGACGGCTATACCGTGGGCCTGCTGGAGCAGGAGCCGCATCTCAATCCGGAGAAGGATGTTCGCGGCAACATTGAGGAGGCGGTGGCCGGCACGCGGGCGCTGCTCGAGGAGTTCGAGGCCATCGGCGAGAAGTACGCCGACGTGCCCGACGATTCCGATGCGATGGAAAAGCTCATGAACCGTCAGGCCGCGCTGCAGGATCGCATCGAGGCGGTCAATGCCTGGGAGCTGGACCGGCAGATCGAGATCGCGATGGACGCGATGAACCTGCCGCCGGGCGACGCCGACGTGACCAAGCTCTCCGGCGGCGAGAAACGCCGCGTGGCGCTGTGCAAGATTCTGCTGGAGCGGCCGGACCTCTTGCTGCTCGACGAACCGACCAACCATCTCGACGCCGAAAGCGTCGCGTGGCTGGAGCGGCACCTGGCCGAGTACCCCGGCACGATCGTCGCAGTGACGCACGATCGGTATTTCCTCGACAACGTGGCGGGTTGGATCCTCGAGCTCGACCGCGGCAAGGGCATTCCCTGGGAGGGCAATTACTCGTCGTGGCTCGACCAGAAGCGCCAGCGGCTGGAGGTCGAGGAGAAGCAGAAGTCGGCCCGGCAGAAGGCGCTGGCCAAGGAACTGGAGTGGATCCGCATGTCGCCCAAGGCCCGGCAGGCCAAGAGCAAGGCCCGCGTGAAGGCGTACGAGCAAATGGCGGCCGAGCAGTTCGAGGACAAGCCGGAGGAACTGGAAATTCAGATTCCGCCGGGCAAGCGGCTCGGCGAGCGGGTGATCGAGGCGGTCAATCTGGGCAAGTCATACGGCGACCGCGTGATCTTCGAAAACGTCAACTTCCGCCTGCCGGCGGGCGGCATCGTCGGCATCATCGGGCCCAACGGCGCCGGCAAGACGACGCTGTTGCGGATGCTGATGGGGCAGGAACAGCCCGACGAGGGGCGACTGCTCATCGGCGACACGGTGGAGTTGGGCTACGTCGATCAGTCGCGGGACGACCTGGTGGCCGATCACACGGTGTGGGAAGAAATCTCCGGCGGGTACGATCAGCTCGACATGGGCGGTCGAAAGATCAGCTCGCGGGCCTATGTCGCGCGGTTCAATTTCAACGGGACCGACCAGCAAAAGAAGGTCGGCGTGCTCTCAGGCGGCGAGCGGAACCGGGTGCACCTGGCGAAGCTGCTGCGTCGCGGCAGCAATGTGCTGCTCTTGGACGAGCCGACCAACGACTTGGACGTCGATACGCTGCGGGCGCTGGAGGAGGCGGTGGCCAGCTTCGTCGGCTGCGCGGTGGTGGTGAGCCACGACCGCTGGTTCCTCGACCGGCTGGCGACGCACATCCTGGCGTTCGAGGGGGACGGCTACGTCCACTGGTGCGAAGGGAACTTCGAGACGTACGAGCGCCAGCGCCGCGAGCGACTAGGGGTTGAAGCGGACGCCCCCCATCGCTTTAGATATAAGAAGTTGCAGCAGCATTGATTTGTCGATGGTCCGTTGTCAGTTGTCCATGGTCCGTTGTTGACGATCGCCAACCGCTTAACCACTGACAACGGCCGATTTCACTTACTCACTTACTACACTCACCACCATCGCCATGAGCATTACGCGAGTCGGATCGACGAAAAAGTTTGCGGATAACTGGGAAAATATCTTTGGCGGCGGCAAGAAGGCCGCGGCGAAGCCGGCGGGTAAGAAGGGCGCCGGGAAGAAGTCGGCCAAGAAGACCGCCGGCAAGCCGGCTAAGAAGGGGAAGAAGTGAGAGCCTCGCTGATGGACGCTGAGAGGCGCTGATAGACAGACGACAAGCTTACCGTTGTCAGTAGCGTCTGTTAGCGTGGATTAGCGGTTTCGTGATTCGGCAAAAAGTAACCGCGGAATACGCGGACGGGCGCGGATGAAAGCGTGAGCCCTTATCCGCGTTAATTCGCGTGATCCGCGGTTGCTTCGTTTCTGTAGCGGAGTTGAATGACGGTGCGGCGCCGTGCGGTTTCGTCTGAGCGTCGGAGACGCTCAGCCACATCGGGCGGAGACGCGCCGCCACAGGCCGTTACGCCCGGCTGAGGAAGGCGCCGGTGCGGGTGTCGACTTTGATCGTCTCGCCCTGCTTCAGGTATTCCGGCACCTGGATCGTCAGGCCCGTTTGCAGCTTGGCCGGCTTGGTGCGCGAAGTGGCGGAGTTGCCTTTTACGCCGGGGTCGCATTCGATGATCTCCAGCACCACGGCGGCGGGGAGTTGCAGGCCGACGCACTGGCCGTCGTAGACCAGGGCGAACATCCCCTCCAGATGCTCGGTGACGTACTGCATCTCGTCGGCCACGTCCGCCAGCGGCAGCGAGTACTGGTTGTAATCCTGCTGGTCGAGCAGGTGGACGAAGTCGATGTCGCTGTACATCAGCGACACCGGCCGTTTTTCGAAGTCGGCTTCGGCGAGGTTGTCGGTCCCTTTGCAGACGAGGTCGACCTTCTGCTTATTCACCAGGTTGCGGGCGCGGAACTTGTAGAGCGTGGCGCCGCCGCGGGCCGAGGGAGACTGGACCGTCACCGATTCGATCATCACCGGGGCGTCGTTGTGCTTGATGATGCCGCCGGGCTTGAGGTCTTTAGCAAGCATGGGGAGGCTTTGAGGCTTTGCGCGTAAGGCGGTGAATGGGGTTGGTTTGCGCTGCAGCCCCGACCCAGCCAGGTCGGGGTTGGGCGGGTACACGCGGCGCCGTCGTGCGATGAACGCCCGACTGGGGTCAAGAGTCGAGCCCGTGGCGTCCTACACCAGCTCGCCGGCGGCGGGATCGAACGTCAGGCCTTGCGTGAGGGCTGCCAGCGCATCGACGACGGTCAGCAAGCACGTCGGATCGAAGGTCTCCATCGCCAGTTCGTCGTCTAACGATTCGTCGTCCAGGTCATCGGCGAAACGCTCGTCGCGGGCGTCGTCCCGTTCCGCGGAGACCTCGCCGCCCTGCACGCGCTCGTAATGCGCCACGTCGAGCCGGGCGTCGGCGCTGGCAAGCCGCTGATGCTGCGCCGGCGTGATCCGCTTGCGGATTTGCCGCGCCCAGGCGACGTTCTGTTCGATCACGGCTTCGCCCGTCTCGTAGCTGACTTCAACCGCGGCGCTGTCTTCAGGCGACTCCACAAGCACGGACGCGAAGTACCCGTCGTCGTCGGCCGCCAGGTTCTCCAGCTTGAAGCGCGGATTGGCTTGCGTGATAGCTCGTTCGACCTGGGCCAGCGTCGGCCGGCGACTGCTGGGAAACACGATGAAGTACGTCTCCAGCCAGAGCAATTCATCGCCGGGCGCCTTGGCAGGCTTTCCGTCGTTGCCGCGTTTACCCGCCATGTGGACTCCGTAGGTCTTCCTGTAACAATCACGGCTCGCCAGCCGCGGAGACCGGCCTCCGACGGCCGATCGACAACTCCCAAGCCGATCGCGGCCGTCGAGCGGCGTCGACGCATTACCACGGGTCTTCGTCTTCGCCGACCTCGTCCCCGGGATCTCCCTGCCAGGCTTCAATCTGAGCCAGCATTCTATCGCGTTCTTCCGCTTTGGCCCAAACCGATTCGTCCTGTTCGAGGCGAATCTCGTAGTAACCTTCGCGCAGGCAATCTTCCTCGCCGCAGAAATGAGGCACCGCCGAAATCCACATCACGCGATAGAGGGGAACGTGCTTGTCATCTACCAGGCAGAATATGGACATCTGGGAATTCATAACCTCCGCTCTGCTTGTCCCCCGTTCATCCACTGGGAGTTTAATGTTCAGCGGACGCCGCGCTGTAGGGAAGGATTAACCCGCTCCGCCGGGCGCCGAGCTTGTCGGAATCGCCTACGCCTGCCCCAGCTCCACGGAGCGCCGGGCGGCCGCCTCGACCGCCGCGCGAAACGCGCCGGGGCCGTCGCGCTGGGCGAGAACCTTCAATCCAGCGAGCGTCGTGCCGCCGGGACTGGTAACCTGCTCCCGCAGCTCAGCGGGCGAAAGGGCGGTCTGCTGGATCATGCCGGCGGCGCCCGCGGCGGTCTGCGCCGCCAGTTCCAAAGCCAGCCCCTGCGGCAGCCCCGCCGCTACGCCCCCCTCGGCCATCGCCTCAATCACCGAGTATACAAACGCGGGGCCGGAGCCGCTCAACCCCGTAACGGCGTCCAATTGCGGTTCTTCGACCTCGTAGGCGCGGCCTACGGCGCCCAACAGCCGCTCGACCGCCGCCGCGTCTTCCGCCGTGGCCGCCGGGCCGCGGCAGTAGCAGCTTGCGCCCAGGCCAATCAGGCACGGCGTGTTCGGCATCACCCGCACCAGTCGCGTGCCGGCGGGGAGCGAATTGGCTAACCGCGCGAGCGTAACGCCCGCGGCGATGGAGACCAGCAGGTGCTGCGGAGTAACGTGCGTCCCAATCTCGCCGAGGACCTGCGGCATCATCTGCGGCTTGACGGCCAAAATGACCGCATCGGCGCCGGCCAGGACGTCGGGATTGGCATCGACGACGCGGGCGCCGGCAATTTCGGCCGCAAACCGCCGCCTGGCCGACTCGTCCGGGTCGCTAGCTAGCACGCCCGGCGCCGGGACCAGGCCTCGCTGGACGCACCCGTTGGCCAAAGCGGTCGCCATGCGCCCGGCGCCAATGAAGCCGAGTGTTCTCATGCCACGCAATTCAATATCGTAAACGTGCAGATTGATCGTCCCCCGCCAGCCAGGCGGTCTTGCCGAGAGCGCCATCGTAGGGCACGAGGGGCTGAACCACAATTGCCCGGTTTTGGGTGCAAGTCGCACTTTGTTTTTACGCGGCGGTGTGGTAGCAACGGCAGCGGGGGAGTCGCTTGGGGCGTTGTTTCCAGAATCGGCGGAGGACATTGG
>QEVI01000011.1 GCA_003576855.1 Planctomycetota bacterium | reverse complement strand
ATAAGGTCCTTGCATTGCTTGCACTTACGTCGCACGGCCACGGGCGCCTATATCTCGGCGCCACCTGCTCAAGGGAGCTGCACGCCGCCGGCGCCTAGTTTTTGGGCGCCCGCAGATTTCCCGAAAACGGAAGTGTCCACTTCGCGGCAATCGATGCATCCCGCTATTCTGCGACGCGCAAGTGGTTGCACGGCAAAGAAAAAGGGCGATCCTTGCGGATCGCCCTAAGCATAGTTGGTCCATGTCGCGTGACTTCAAGCGCGGCGAGCAAATCCCCCCACGCCGCTCTCACGCCGAGAGGGCAGTGGCATGCCAAAATGGCAGGATCAGGCCTTCGCCGAGAGCTCGTCCCGAACTCGCTCGAGGAGCTGCTTGGTGAGAAGGATGCCCTCGCGTTCGCCCGGTTGGTCGCCCTCCCATTCGATGCCGACGTAGCCGTGGTAGCCGGCATCCAGGACGATCTCCATCATCCGGCGGTAATCGGTCCTGACCTCGTTCCCCTGGTCATCGAATTCGTGGCTTTTGGCGCTCACGCCTTTGGCGAACGGCATCAGCTCCTTGACGCCCTGGTAGCGGTCGTACTCGTAGAAGTTGCCGAAATCCGGCAAAGTGCCGCAGTTCTCCAGGCCCACTGATTTGATGACGCCAGCGAGCCAGTCGCCATGCGAGGAGAGGCCGCCATGGTTTTCCACGATTACGCCGATCTTGTGGGGGGCGGCGTACTCGGAAAGCTGCCGCAAGCCGTCGGCCGCCAGCTTGGCCTGTTCCTCGCGACTCCCTTCGGAATGTGCATTCACTCTTATCGAGTGGCAGCCGAGCCGTTTGGCGGCGTGAACCCACTTCTGGTGGTTCTTTACAGCTTGCTTGCGCTTGGCGTTATCGGGATCCCCCAGATTTCCTTCTCCATCACACATTATCAGTACGCTAGTTATCCCCTCATCTTTACAGCGTTTTTCCAATTCGCCGAGGTACTGCTCGTCCTCGGCCTTGTCCTTGAAGAACTGGTTGACGTACTCGACGGCCTCGATGCCCAGGTCCTTGGCCGCCTTCGGGAAGTCGAGGTTGTCCATGTCCCCTTTTTGCAGGGTGCGGTGGAACGACCACTCGGCGAGGGAGATCTTGAACAGCGGCTCCTTCCCGCTCGCAGCTAGCAAGGGGGTTTCCATGCGTGCTACCGCCCAGCCCGCCCCCGCCGCGACAGCCCCCGCCTGCAGAAATTGCCGCCGACCAAACCTCGCCATGTGTTCGTTCATAGCCCGCACTAGCTCCGAATGAGGTTCCCTTGGCAAAGCACCAGCGCCCCGCCGAGCCAGAGTATAGCCGATTCTCGGCGACCGTGGGGCCCTACGAAAGGCGCCAATCCCTTCAGGGTAGCAAGAGCCCACCGTTGCCGCCGCCCGCCGGACTCGCCGCCCGCCATGAGCCGGGGGCCCATTGACCTGGGTACGCATGTGCCGCGAGAATCGCAGGTTTTCAGCCTGCACTTGGACCCACGGATAGCCGCCTTAGCAGCCTGTTGAAATAGGGGACAGGCACGCTGCTGCGTCGCGGTTTCTGGCCGCTTCTTGCAGTGGGGCCGCGAGCCAGTCCCCTCGTTCAACCTACTGTTAGGCCCTCAGGAGTCGTCGATGTCCGCCTCGCCGCAAACAATCGCCATGCACCAGGGTCGCCTCGAAGTTCCCGAGGTCCCGGTGATTCCATTTATCGAGGGGGACGGCACCGGTCCGGACATTTGGCGGGCGAGCCAATTGGTGTTCGACGCCGCGGTCGAAAAGGCTTACGGGGGCCGGCGGCGAATCGCCTGGAAAGAGGTCCTCGCCGGGGAAAAGGCGTTCAACCAGACGGGCAACTGGCTGCCCGACGAGACGCTCGACGCCTTTCGGACCTACCTGGTGGGAATCAAGGGCCCGCTGACGACCCCGGTGGGCGGCGGCATCCGGTCGCTGAACGTGGCCCTGCGCCAACTGCTCGACCTGTACGTCTGCCTACGGCCGGTGCAGTACTTCACGGGCGTTCCATCGCCTGTGAAGCGCCCGGAACTGACGGACATGGTGATCTTTCGCGAGAACACCGAGGACATATACGCGGGCATCGAGTATGTCGCCGGCAGCGAGCAGTCGCAAAAGGTGCTCGATTTCCTGGCCCAGCAGTTTCCCAAGGAGTTCGACAAGGTTCGTTTCGGGACGAAGCAGAAGACCGATGCCTGGAACAAGCAGCTCGAGTCCATCGGCAGCCCTCCGCGCGATCTGCCGGTGGCGGTCGGCATCGGCTTCAAGCCGATCAGCTACCTGGGAACGGAGCGGCTGGTCCACAGCGCGATTGGCTACGCCGTCAAGGAGGGGCGCAAGAGCGTGACGCTGGTCCACAAGGGGAACATCATGAAGTTCACCGAAGGGGCGTTTCGCGATTGGGGCTACCAGGTCGCCAAGGAGTATTACGGCGCCGAGGACTTCGAGGGCGGACCGTGGCAGATCATCCGCAAGGGGAAGGTTCCGGGACTGAACCACGACATCATCGTCAAAGACGCCATTGCCGACGCATTCCTGCAGCAGATTCTCACTCGACCGGCGGAATACGATGTCATCGCGACGACGAATCTCAACGGGGATTACATCAGCGACGCCTTGGCCGCGTGCGTGGGGGGCATCGGCATCGCCCCGGGCGGCAACATCAACTACGTCACGGGGCACGCGATTTTCGAAGCGACTCACGGCACCGCGCCGAAGTACGCTGGCCAAGACAAGGTGAACCCCGGCAGCGTGATCCTGTCGGGCGAGATGATGTTCCGCTACCTGGGTTGGACCGAGGCGGCCGACCTCATCATTCGCGGGCTCAACGGGGCCATCGGGGCCAAGACGGTGACCTACGACTTCGAGCGGCTCATGGACGGCGCGACGCTGTTGAAGTGCAGCGAGTTCGGCGCCGCCGTCGTCAAGCACATGGGCTGAAGCTGAGCGGGACCGGCAGCGGGCCGGGCCGCGGGGCGTGGTCGAGCGCCAGGGCGAGCAGCGGCGCCCAGGGCGGATGCGGTTTACGCCGCCTCGTCCATCGCATGCGCCTGCTGCGCGGCGCGGTACGCCGCCGCTTCCCGCTGACGAACGACTCGCGGGCATACGTTGATGAGCCCTTTGCCCGGCGCGGGGGTCCCCAGCCGGCCGTCGCGATGCATTCGCGCCAGCATGGCGACGGCCTCGTAACCGACGTGATACGGCTGGTGGGCCAAGACGGCGAAGACGTCGCCCCGCTCGACGCCTTCCAGCGCTGCGTCCGAATTATCGAGCGTGATTAGCTCGGCTTCCGCGGCGGCTGGGTGAGAACGAAGGGCATCGAGCACCGACAGCGCCGGCGCGGCCGTGAAGTCGATCACCACGTCGGTCCGGGGGCGTGAATCGATGAGCTTTCGGAGCGACGACGGCAACGGCGAGCCGCTGCTGGCGATCAGCGCGCTTTCCAGTACGTACCGCATTGCACCGTCGCCCCGGGGACTGGCTCGGTTGAGGACGCCGAGGGCATGGCGGAGTCCGCACACCTGGCGCCGGCCAGGCTCATCATCGGGCGCCAGCGCGACGATAGCGCCGCCCTCGGGCAACGCTTCCCCCAGGAGGCTCGCGGCCAGGCGGCCGGCGGCGAAGTCGCCCGGCCCCACATGACAATGGCGTTTGTCTGGCGCGAGATCGCGCCCGAGCGTGATGAGTTTGACGTTCTGAGGCAGGCCGGCGGGGAACGGCTCTACGCCGAGGACTTCGGCGGCGACAATCATCCCGGCCAGCTCGTCGCGCGGGTTGCGGCCGTCGTGGCGGACAAGTTTCTGGAGGTCGCCACGGCCGGGCAGTTGGATCTCCAGATCGAGGCCGGCGTTGCGGGCGGCGGCTCTGGCGCCGCTGATGACTTGACGCCAGTGCGCGTCGGCGCCGCCGGCCACGAGCACGGCCCGGTGCTTATGGCCGCCCGGTCGGCTTTCAAGTTCCGCTCGATAGGCGGCGGCGATGACCAGGACCGCCATGGGAATGCCGCCAAAGAGGGCCCATCGCGTGGTGACAGCAGTCATGGCCACTTCCCGTGAATGCGCTGGGAAAACACGCGCCGCGATCGCAGGCCTGCGGCGTGGAGCGGCGCCGGCTACGACAACAGGCGCTAGCGGCGGCGGGTTGCATGACGCCGCCGCTGTCGCGTGCGCTGGAAGGACTGCGGTCTCGTCACGACCGGCCGGCGGCGCGGCGTCCTTTACTGATAGAACGATGTGGCCTGCTGGTCGGACTGCGAAATCTGCAGCGCGACGCCGGATTTGGGGAAATCCTTGGCGGCGTCCGCGGTCGGGTGCGACTCGCCCAGGGTGCGCCCGTAAGCTATCCTTTCACACCTGAAGCCGCGCCGGTGCGGCTGCGCACGCACTGCGAGCTCCCCATGGACTACGTTTGCCAGTTCATCGATCTTTTCCTGCACCTCGACAAGCACCTGGCGGAGCTCGTGCAGGCGTACGGCGGCTGGGCGTACCTGCTGCTGTTCATCATTGTGTTTTGCGAAACCGGGCTGGTGGTGACGCCGATTCTTCCGGGCGACTCGCTGCTGTTCGCCGCGGGGGCGATCGCCGGGCTGGGTTCCTTGAATCCGCACTTGCTGGTAGTGCTTTTGACCGTCGCCGCTGTGTTGGGTGATGCGGTGAACTACCAGATTGGCCGATATCTCGGCCCGGCGGTGTTCAATCGGGAGAAAGCTCGATTCTTCAAGCGCGAGCATCTGGACCGCACGCAGGCCTTCTACGAGCGCTATGGCGGCAAGACGATCATCATCGCTCGGTTCGTGCCGATCGTGCGGACGTTCGCGCCGTTTTTGGCCGGCGTGGGGCAGATGAACTACGGCCGGTTCGCGATGTACAACGTCACCGGCGCGATTGCGTGGGTGGTGATCGGCGTGTACGCGGGTTACTTTTTCGGCACGCTGGAAATCGTCAAGGAGAACTTTTCGCTGATTATCATCGCCATTGTGCTGATCTCGCTGCTGCCGGCTGTAGTTGAGTACGCGCGGGCCAGGCGGGCCCCGACGGCGTAGCGCTCAAGGCGCGAATCCCGCTGGCCCAGTGGCGGTTCGCCGTCTGCGCAAGCTTCTCCGTATCGGGCGGGCGACGTAGCGGCGCCAGCCCGGGGGCGGCGTCTTCTTGAACGCCGCGCTATGCGACGTTATAACATACGGACAGCCGGTCGGCCGACCGGGTCTATCCCTGCCCCGCTTATGCACGAGACGGCGCACCGTGGATCGAAGTCTTGCGGAAAAGTCGTACCGCCACATCGTCCGTAAGCTGTCGCGGGGCGAATTTCCGCCCGGCACGCAGTTGGTGAACCGAACGCTGGCCAGCGAGATTGGCGTCAGCGTGATCCCGGTGCGCGAAGCCATCCAGCGGCTAGCTAGCGAAGGGGTGGTCGAACATGTCCCCGGCGCGGGGGCGTTCGTCCGCGAGCCGAGTTGGCGGGATCTGGATGAGTTGTACGTGCTGCGGGACGCCCTGGAAAGCTGCGCCGCCGAAGAGGCTGCCCTGCACATCACCGCGGAGCAACTGGACGAGCTGGAGCGGGGGCTGCAAGAGATGCAGCACATCCACGCGGCGATCGAAGAGCGGAGGTCGAAGGTCGCCACGCCGGCCCTGCTCAACCGCTGGCTCGACTGCGAGGAAGACTTTCACTCGATTCTCGTCGACGCCGCGCGGAATCGGTTGCTGTCGAAGGTGATTCGCGATCACCGCGCGATCACGAGGGTCTTCGACGCCCATCGGCGGGATCCAAGTTTACTGACGGCCCAGGTTGCCGAGACGACCTGCCGGGACCGTCGACGGTTGCTGGCGGCGCTGCGGGCGCGGGACGCAGCGCTCTGTCGTCGCTTGATGAGCGAGCATATAAAGGTCGGTCGCAAGACAGTGCTTAATCACCTTCACCGCCGCCGCGAAATCGGCCGTGCATCCGGAGATCGAGCGTAAGGGCTCCGCGACGGCGTCAACTCCGTGCTGGCGAGAGCTCGCCCTCACGAACCGCGGCTTCCGCCTTGCCGATCGATGCAACTCGACGGCCGCGTTGAAACTATACGAAAGCCGAAAACCGATGATTGAATCTCGAATGGAGGGCCTGATCGCCGCCGCCGTAACGCCGCTGTGCGACGATGGTCGCTTGAACCTCCCGCAGGTCGCGCCGCTGGTTGATCGACTGCTAGAACAGGGCGTCAAGGGCTTCTACGTCTGCGGCAGCACGGGCGAAGGGATGTCGCTGGCGGACGACGAACGATGCGCCGTCGCCGAGGCGTACATCCGCGCGGTGCGGGGGCGCGTTCCCGTGATGATCCAGGTCGGCCATAACAGCCTGCAGTCGGCGGCGCGACTGGCGTCACACGCGCAAGAGAACGGCGCCGACGCGATCTCCGCCACCTGTCCGTCTTATTTTCCGCTCAATGGATTGGATTCGCTCGTTGATTCCATGGCGCAGGTGGCTGCCGGGGCTCCGAGCCTGCCGTTTTATTACTATCACATTCCCGGCTTGACCGGCGCGCAGTTCGACATGGTCGACTTTCTGCGCCAGGCGGAGGACCGCATCGCGAGTCTCGCCGGGTTGAAGTACACGATGGCGACGCTCAACGAGTATCAGCTTTGCCAGGAATACGGCGGCGGCAAGTTCGACATGCTGTGGGGCGTGGACGAAATGCTTTTGCCGGCGATGGCTACGGGGGCCCGAGGCGCCGTCGGCAGCACCTACAACATCGCCCCGACGGCATACCTCAACGTGATGAGCGCCGTCCAGGAAGGGCGGTTGGCCGAGGCCCGGGCGTGGCAATCGCGGGTATCGACGATGATCCGCATTCTTTCGACGTACCCCTTCCATTCGGCGCTCCGCGAGACGATGAACCTGCTGGGCATGCAGTGCGGACCGTGCCGCCTGCCGCTGCGACGGTTGACGGCGGCCGACACGGCGGCGTTGCGGCGATCGCTCGACGAAATCGGCTTTTTCCAGTGGAACGCCCAGCGGGCGCCGTCCGTGCACCGGCGCACGGACGCCGGCGCAGAGCAGCAGCCGCTGGCGCCTGCGGCCGGTTTGCCGCACGCGGCGACGGCTCGCCACGAGCGGGTTTAGACGGCGAACTGGCGGGCGGATGGCTGGTGCGCCGTCGCCGCCGCAATGCTGCCGCCGGTCCGCGCGCCGCGGATTGCGCACGAGGTGGGGACATGGACTGCGATCGCGTTGACGAGTTGATTGGCGTGTATCGCGACGGCTTGCTCGACGACGTGCTGCCGTTCTGGATCACTCATGGCGTCGATCGCGAGTACGGCGGCGTCATGACGTCGCTCAATCGCGACGGCTCGATCGTCGACACGGACAAGGGCGTGTGGCAGCAGGGGCGCTCCACGTGGCTGCTGGGGGAACTCTACAACAACGTCGAGCCGCGGCGGGAGTGGCTCGAATTGGCACTTCGCGGCGCCGAATTCCTGGACGCCCACTGCTTCGATCCGGCGGATGGCCGGATGTGGTTTCACGTGACGCGCGAAGGCCGGCCGATCCGCAAGCGGCGCTACGCGTATTCGGAGAGCTTTGCGGCGATCGCCTACGGCGAACTGGCGCAGGCGACCGGCGACGTTCGCTTCGCGGAGCAGGCCCGGCGCGTCTTCCAGCGCTTCATCGATCACCATCTTCAGCCGCGCGGCGTCGACGCCAAGTTCACGGACGTCAGGCCGATGAAGTCGATCGGGTTCCCCATGATTACGATCGCCGTCGCGCAGGAGCTGCGCGAATCGATCGGGCTTGCAGAGGCCGATGCTTTGATCGATCGCAGCATCGAGACGATTCGTCGCGATCACATGAAGCCCGACATCGAGTGCGTCATGGAAACGGTCGGCGTCGAAGGGGAGATCCTTCCCCACTTCGATGGCCGCACGCTCAATCCGGGGCACGCGATCGAGGGCGCCTGGTTCATCATGCGGGAAGGCCAGCGGCGCGGCGACGCCGAACTGATCGCCATGGGCGCGACGATGCTCGATTGGATGTGGCGTCGCGGCTGGGATCCGTGCTACGGGGGCATGCTGTACTTCGTCGGCGTGGACGGCTTGCCCGTACAGGAATACTGGCACGACATGAAGTTCTGGTGGCCGCACAACGAGACGATTATCGCTACGCTGTTGGCCTACCGGCTCACCGGCGACCGCCGCTATGCCTCGTGGCACCAGCAGGTGCACGACTGGTCGTACACGCACTTCGCCGACCGCCAGTACGGGGAGTGGTTCGGTTACCTGCACCGCGACGGTCGCCTCAGTACGTCGCTGAAGGGGAGTCTCTGGAAGGGCCCATTCCACCTGCCGCGAATGCAACTGACGTGCTGGCAGATTCTCGAAGAAATGCGGCACGACGGGTGATCTCAACCGCTTGCCGACGATGGGAAGCGGGGGGCGCAGGTGTTCACGCTGGAAAGCCTGCCGAGGCCGCGGTCGGCGGCGACAAATGCTGTTACAAGGCGGCTGGCTTTATGACATTTCGCTCCGAATACGAGTGGCACTGTTGTTTTAAGTATCTGTTATTGAAGGAGTTGTGTTATTTCTGGTTTTTTCTGAAAATAGATGGTAAATATCTTGAAATTTTCAACAGCTTCTACTAAATTCAGCAACGTGCAACGCGAGCGACCGGCCCTTTACTAGGTTCTCTCGCGGCTTTTTGAAGCTCCTGCCGCACGACTGCAGGCATGTTGGGTCAAATGGGCAGCGGCGTATTACCTTCGACGACGATCGAGCGACTGGCGGCCCAGCTCGAAGGCGATATGCGTCAGAAAGGCCTGCGGCCGGGCGATCGCTACCTGACGGCGGCCGAGGCGAGCCACGTCTTCTCCGTCGCGCCGATGACGATGCACCGCGCCATGCAAACGCTTGCGGAGCGGCAGATACTCGTCCGGCAGCGGAGCCGGGGCACGTTCGTCGGTCCCCTGTTTCACCCGGCGGGCCAGATGCGACATGACCTAGACGTGCTTCATCTGGTGATGGCCATGGACTATCACCGCACGCAGACCTTCTCCAGCGATGTGCTGGTCGATGAATTCAGCAAGACGTTGTCCGGCGTGACGGTTCAGGTGCATCACATTCTGGACGCGGCCGCCAAGCGATACATCAATCAGGTCATCGAGCGGATCGGCCAGTCGACGCGCGAGGGTTTCGTGCTGATTCGTTGTTCGCGCGACGTCCAGCTTCGCGTCAGCGAGTCGGGCCTGCCGGCCGTGGTATTTGGCCAGGCGTATCCAGGAGTCAACCTGCCGTGCGTGGAGCACGATCAGGTTTCGGTAGGGCGGATGATCGCCGAGTATGCGCGGCAACAAGGGGCGAAGCGATTTGCGATTCTGACGCACGCGCTGTGGCGCTTCGGCGACCATGCCATGATCGACTCGGCGACGGCGACGCTCAGCGCGGCTGGAGTAGCGCTGGACTCATTGAAGATCCGCAGCCTTCCCGCCGAGCGCGAGGTGGTCGAGCAATCGCTGCATGAAATATTGGCCGACGCCGATCCGCCGGACGGCTTCCTGTGCCGCAACGATTTTTACGCGAACATTGTGTGCGAAGAGCTGGGCGGCAGCCGCCGGTTGCCGTGCGTCGTGAGCGGAAGCCATGCACCGCCCGACGGCCCGCTGCCGTTCGCTCGGGTCTGTTCGAGCATGTCGCTGGCCGCACAGATCGAGCATGTCTCGAAGGTGCTGACCGCCGCCTCGCGCAAGGAGCAGGACGAATTGCGGTCGATCCTGATTCCCGTCCATTTTCAGTATCCGGCAACGCCGGGCGATCGGCGTAACGGAAACGACGATCAGCGCCGGCGGTAACGCCGACAACCGCCGACCTCGCGGCGATGGGTCGCGCCGTCGCCTGTCGTTGCGACTACTCGTGGAACTCGTCTCGTAGGAGGAGTTGGCATGTGCCGCCGCCATCGTTCGCCGGATTCGCGCCGAACCGCTTTGCGGGGATTCACCCTCGTCGAGCTTTTGGTGGTGATCGCCATCATCGGGGTGCTCGTGGCGCTGCTGCTGCCGGCCGTGCAAGCTGCGCGGGAATCGGCGCGCCGATCGGCGTGCCAGAACAACGCCAAGCAGACGGCGCTGGCGCTGTTGAACTATGAGAGCGCGAAGGGATCGTTGCCGCAGGGCACGATTATGAACTTCGCCAATGATCCGCTAGTGCCGCCGGGCACGGTGTCGCACGGCTATGGTTGGGGCGCGTTCATCTTGCCCTATTTGGAGGGGGGCGCCGCCTTCGCGCGGATGGATATGAAGAAGCCGGTGGGCGACTTCGCGGCGAGCGCCGGCGCCGGGACGCTCGTTTCGTCGTACCTTTGTCCCTCCGCGCCGTCGGAGACCGATCACTGGGTCGAATGCTGCAGCGGCGTGCAGCACGGCCAGGGCGAGAACGACGACTTCCGCGAGACCAATTTCGCGGGAGTAGCCGATGCGTTTAACGCCTTTTACTCGAACCCGCAGCCGGTCGCGGACGGCGGAGGGGTGCTGTTCAATTATTTTCCCGTCGAGTTGAAGCGCGTCGGCGACGGCACGAGCCGCACGTTGATGGTGGGGGAAGTCACCGGCGGCCGCGGACTCCACCCCTCCGGCGGCGCGGCGTACATCGGCCACATGTACGTCACGTGGAACGTTCAAGATACGGCGGCGGGGATCAACGGCAGCGGAAGCGTCCCTGGCGGCCGCGATGACCGGACCGACCCGTTCGATGGAGACGGCGGCAACCGCCATTACGAGTACTTCGACGAAGCTGGCTTTTCCAGTTTTCACGTCGGCGGAGCCCACTTCGCCATGGTGGACGCCAGCGTGCAGTTCTTGTCCGACAGCATCGATCAAAACCTCCTCGGCGTGCTGACCACGCGCGACGGCGGCGACGTCGAGGGCGGAGCTCCGTACCGGAAGCCGGTTACGCCGGGCGCACCGCCGCCGCGGTGAGGCGCCATTACTCCGTTCGCGGATCACGACCATGCGTTAGCAGTCGACATGCACTTTGTTTTAACCGTATGAGCGCAGTATTTACCAAAACCGCGTTGGGCGCGATCGCGCTGCTGGCGGCTGCCGGTTGCAGCGGCAAGTCGCAGAGCGTTCCGGTCGAAGGCACCGTCACGTTCAATGGCAAAAAAGTCGTCAACGGAGACATTCGCCTTGAACCCGAGGCCGGCACGCCGGGGGTCGCGTCGACGGCGCCGATCGTGGACGGCAAGTATCACATCGGCCAGAAGGGCGGCGTGCCGATCGGGACGCATCGAGTCATTCTGCGGGCGTTCATTATCGAAGGCGTCGGGGCGGCCGCAGAGGGAGCGGCTGAGGGAGACCTGCTGGCGGCGGGCGGTCGGCCTCAGAAGACGTCGCTGCCGGTCTATCGGTTTGAAGGCCGCGAGCAATTCCTGCCGCCGGAGTACAACGCTCGGCCAGGGCTGATCATTACCGTCACAGGAGAACAGAACCCGCAGATAGAGGACTTCAATCTCCGCGGCAGTGCGAGCTGACTGCCCAAGGGGACCAAGGCGCCGGCGCGGCGCACTGTGGACTGCTCGTCAATACAGGCTTCTTTTCCTCCGCACGTGCGGATTCAACTCTGCTTTAGCTGCTCGAAAGGGGACGACTAATGATGCACAAGCTTGTCTTTTCTGTCGCTGTGACCTGGGGCATAGTCGCCTCGGCGCGGGCGGCGACTGTTACCAATCCGTGGTCGGGCGTCGCCGGCGATCGGGCGAATATCATGGGTTTTGCGTTCCGGGCCGACGCGGGCAACTATCCGGCCAGCATCGATCCGGCGGGTTCGCTCAGGCCGCACATCCAATTGACCAAGGTCACGCTGGTGCGGCCGGCGAGTTCGGATCCAACTAACCCGACGACTCCCAGCTTCGGCACGGGGCCTCGCCAAACGACGAGTGCGGCGACGCCGGTCTTCTTGGAGGTATACGCCGCCGCGGACTCGGCGACAGACAGCTTCAGCGGATTCCTGGGCGCTTCGACCAACTCGATCGCCTGGCAGGACATGCCGCTGGAGGGGGAAGGCTACTCATTTGACTTCGCCAATTTGCCGCTGCAAAGCAACTCGAAGTATTGGTTTGCGTTTTCCGAGGACAACGTGGACGGGGAGTTCTCCAACTTCCGGCTCCGCGTGAATACCAGCGGCAATGACGCCACTGCTGGACCGGGCCAGGGCTACCTGGTGAGCGACGCATTTCAGATTCTCGACCAGGGCGGCAACTCGCGCGACTGGGCCGCGGAGTACGTCGTGGAGTTCACGTCAGTGCCTGAGCCGTCGGGGGCGGCGTTGGCGCTGGCGGCCGTCGGCCTGACGGCCGCGACGCGGTCTCGGTCGCGGCGTTAGTAGGAGCAGCAGCAGATCGCCGCCGACGGCCCGGCCGCGGCCGTCGGCGGCACGCTCGCTGCAGCTTTCTAATCAGCGCGAACCTTATCGGAGGAAGTTGCCAAATCGGCGTCAGACGCGCTGATGGATGCTGCTGCGCCAGTATGCGGAGAGAGCTGCATGGAGGCGTAGCCGATTAAGCGCGATTGTGAGCTGCGGCAGGTCGAGCTGTGGTTACCGCGATAATTCGAGCCGGTCGTTCTTACCATGCACGTGGGCGTGCACCATGCCTTTGAGACAAGGGTTGAGCCACATGAACAGGTTATCGATCATCGCCGCGGAAAGCGGAGTTCCGAGGCTGCCGGCATTACTCGTTGCTGTGGCGCTGGCGGCCAGCGTGGCGTCGTGGGCGCACGGCCTCGATGGTTTTAACGTGAGCTCCAGCACGTTCGCGCACCAATACAACGGCAACCAGATTTGGGACGGCAGCGCGTTTCAGAACGGCTGGTCGCAGGCTGGCTACGCCGCGGGGAGCGATCCGCTGCCGGCGCTGTCGCTAAGCGGGTCGGCGCTGCGGGTCACCAACTCGCTGATCACCACGCCCGCGGGCGCCGGCAACAACGGCTGGCTACAGCAGGACACCGGTTCGACGCCTTGGGAACTCGGCACGGGCAACTGGACGATCGAGCTGAGCGGCAAGGTGAACGAAGCCAGCTCGCTGAACGACAACTTCGTCCTCTGGATGGCCGTGGGCGGAAGCCGCCTGATCGTCCGCATTGCGCAAGATGCGGTAGGCTATGGCGAAACGGGGGCGGACCTGATCAGCGGAGTCAACAACGCCGACGCGTTTCATACGTATCGCATCGCCTACGAGGCGAATAACCTGACCGCGGGACCGACGGGGACCTACCACGTGTGGCGCGACAACGTGCCGATTTCCGGCGTGGGCGTCAGCCGACAAGCGTCCGACGCGAATACGCGGCTGATCGTCGGCGATTGCTGTTCCAGCCTCGGCAACCCGGTCGATCCATTCGAGATTCAGTATGTGCGCTACGATATGAGCGGCGCTTTTTCGCCGATCGCGGATCAAGGCGTGTTGACGCTGGAAATCAATCGCAACACCAGCGCGATGACGTTCCGGAACACGACCGGCGCACCGCTAAGCAACATCATCGGTTACACCATTACGAGCGGCTCCGGCGGCCTGAATCCGGCCGCTTGGGACAAGCAATCGACAGGCTCGAACCTGTCGAACGACAACGACCAGTGGACGACGCTGGCAGGTACGTCGAACGAAGTGGCGGAAGCCGTGCTCAGCTCGACGGGAGACGACAACGGCGGCGACGTCCCGGCGACGACCGGCGCCTGGAACTTCGGCAATGCCTGGCGGAAGTCGCCGTTTGAGGACGTGGCGATGGAATTGCTGCTGGACGACGGCTCGATTCTGAGCAACGCCGGTTCGGACTTCGTCATTAGCTATACCGGCAACGGCGGCGCGCCGTTCGCCACGGGCGATCTGGACTTCGACGGCGACGTTGATCCAGCCGACTGGGCCGTTTTCAAGTCGAAGTTCCACGGGAGCAACCTGGCGGCGGTCGGAGCCCCTGCGTCGCATCGCGCCGAACTTTACAACTTGGGCGATTTGAACGCGGATGGGCTTTACTCGCTGGCGGACTTCGCGGTCTTCGAGGCGGCCTACGACGCGGTTAACGGCATCGGCGCGTTGGCGGCTATTCCTGAGCCCACGACGGCCACTCTCCTGGTAATCTGCGGGACGACTTACATCATGACTCGACGCAAGCACGCGCGGACGCGCACAGGGCGGCTTTGGGCGCTGGCGGCGATGGGCGTCGTCGCGGGGATCGGCGGCGGGTCGATCGCTTCCGCCCAGACCAACACGATCACCAACCCGGGGACCGCCGCCGCCGGCGATAAGGCCACGACGTCGGCTTTTGCGTTTCGGGGCGATGGCGGCACGTTCCCGGCGAGCGTTAGCCCGCCGGGCTCGCTCACGGATCTATTCGTACTGCAGAAAATCACCTTGAAGCGGCCGGACGACGCGACGACGCCCAGCTTCGGCGCCGGCACGCGCCAGACGACGGCCGCGACGACGCCGGTGTTTCTAGACGTGTACACGTCGCTCAACGGCGCCACCGACTTGTTCAGCGGCTATGTGGGATCGTCGAGCAGCTCCGTGGCTTGGTCGGAGACGACCCAAAACGCCACGTATTCATTTGACTTCGCGAATTTGCTGCTGACCAAAAGCTCCAAGTACTGGTTCGTGTTTTCAGAGGACAACGTCGAAGGCGAGGTGTCTAACTTCCGCCATCGCGTGACCACCGGCGGCAGCAACACCGGGACGGGCGACAACGCCGCCGGTTATCTGCTGAATGACACGGCCCAGATTCATACGCAAGGGGGAGCGGAGCAAGATTGGGGGAACGAGTTCGTCGCCGAGTTCGCTCCGGTGACTTCGTTGAAGCTAGTGGTTAACACCACCTCGGGCGCCGTGTCGATCGTCAACCCAGGTTCGGCGCTCAATTTCAGCATCAACAGCTACTCGATCACCAGCGCAAGTTCTCTTAAGACCAACGGCTGGAGTAGCTTGGAAGAGCAGGGCGTGGGCGGCGACCCGACGCCCGGCAACAAGAACAATGGCGATAGTTGGGAGGAGTTCGACAATGTCGGGCAGGCGTTCATCGGCGAGGGCTTTTTGGCCGGCTCGACGACGGTGACGACGGCCGGCCCATTGTCGCTAGGCAGCATTTTCACGCCGGGCGCCGTCCAGGACCTGGCGTTTACCTTTACGGCCACGAACAACGGCCTGCCGGCGGGCGCCGTCCTCAACGGCACAGTCGAGTATGTCGCAGGAGGGTTTTCCGCCGATTTCGACGGCGACGGCGAAGTCGATGGCGTTGACCTCGCGACATGGAAGAGTGACTTCGCTGCGACGGCCGGGAGCGACGCCGACGGCGACGGCGATAGCGACGGCAACGACTTCCTGGCATGGCAGCGTCAGTTGGGCAGCGGCACGGCGGTCGCTGCGACGGCCGCCGTCCCGGAACCGCCGGCGGTGCTGCTAGCGCTCGGCTCGGCGGCGATGCTTGCCTGGCGCCGTCTCCGCCGGCTGGGAGTTGGCGCGGCGGCCGCCGTCGCGGTTTGCTTCACGCACGCCGGTCCTGTCGATCGGGCGTCAGCCGACGTGTTCAACGATCGCCATTACACCTTGGGCGACCTGGCCGACATTGGATACGACTCGCAGGGCGTCCATCTCGCGGCGTTTCCCGGAGCCATCAACAGCGGCGCGTACCAGGATCTGGTCAACAACGGCGGGGTGACCACAGTGAACGTCGGCGTCGGCGGGCTGAATCGGCCTGGCCTGGCGACCGCGGCCAACGGCGCGGCGTTCGACGGCTTGGACGACGCGTTGACGACTAACGTGAGCTTGAACTCGCCCAACCACATGTACAACACGGCCGCGTTCTTTCCCACCGCGCTGATTCCGCCGGACGCTGCCGACGACGGATTGTACGATGCGCCGTCGACCAGCGGCGTCAGTTCCGACGGCGACGCCAGTTACACGCCGGCGTTTCCACACAATTATCAAACGGTTTTCGGCCGCGGCATCCAGCTTTGGGCGCGGCCCACTGGCCTCGGAGCCGCTACGCCGCACCGGCAAGACCTGGTGATGGACTCGAATCAGCATGGCATTTTCATTACCGCCGGCGACACGTGGGGTCTGCAATACGACGGGCCTAACGGCGCCGGCAACCCAACCGCGCGGCAAAACGGATCGATCGATTCGGGCGTTTCCGTCGCTGCGACGCTGGACGCCAACGGCTGGGTGCATGTCATGGAGCTCACGGGGGCGGACGATCCGGTCGGCGGGCACTCGGCGTTCGGCGGCGCGCTGCTGGTCAACGGCGTCGCCATCGTCGCCAGCAACACGTTTTACGATCCGGACGCGAGCGGGCTGTCGATCGGTGGCAATCGGACTCACGACGACAACTTCTACGCCGGCGCCATCGACGAAGTCCGCGTGTTTCTGTGGGGCGAGAACGCCGATCGGGACCCCGGCGACGCCAACACAGTTCGCGGATACCTGGGCGGGGCCCACTGGGGAACGCTCAACCTGTCGGAGGACAATGATTGGATTAAGCAGAAGCTTGCCAGCCTAGGCGTAACCAGTACCGGCGACGTCGATTTGAACGGCGTGATCAACGCCGCCGACGCGACGGCGTTTGTGTCGCACTGGCGAAAGACGTTCCTCGTCGACGGCCTGCAAATCGGCGACTGGAACTCCCGGCAACAAGGCGATCTGGATTACAGCGGCGACGTCGATCTGGGCGACGCCTACATCGTTCACGCCGCGCTCGACGCCGTCGGGCTGGCGCTGAACTTCGAGCTGCTGTCGGCCCCGGTTCCCGAACCCTCGGCAGGGGCCCTGCTGGCGTGCGGCCTGATCGCCTGGCAGATGGCTCGGCGTCGGCTTGCTGACAACTGATTGAGCGCTGGAGGCGTAGCGGCGCTGCTAATCCAGCCGCAGGGCATTGAATTCGGCTGGTTGGGCAGCGCTACTATAAGCCAATCGCGTCGTCCGGGGCGCGCTTGGCGCAGTCTTGCGGAACGCAGAGAGGACGCTTCAGGTGGCATTGGTACGGCACTTACTATTGGCGTGCGCTACGTTGGCGTTGGCCGGCAGCGGCTGGGCGGCGGTCCTCGGCCAGTCCGACGCACTGGTTGCTGGCAACGGCTACCATGTTTACCGCATCCCCGGCTTTGCGGTAGCACAAGACGGTTCGCTGCTCCTATTTGCCGAAGGAAGGCCCAGTCAGAGCGACCCTGGCGGCCCCGGCGACATCGATCTTGTCTACACACGCAGCACCGACGGCGGGCGAAACTGGTCGAGCGTATCGGCGTTGCACGATCTCAATGGGTTCGACTACTCCGACCCGCGGGTCGTCGTTGACCGCACTAGCGGCGACGTTCATCTGCAGTACGTCCAGTGGCCCACGAACACGGGGCAAGCGGGAGTTCCCGTCGGCCTGGGAAGCAATTCTTCGGTCGTCTATCACCAAAGAAGCACCGACAACGGGCAAAGCTGGTCGGGCCCGGCGAACATCAACGGCCAGGTGAAGGACCCTTCGTGGGCGTCGTTGAACACCGGGCCGGGCCGCGGCATTCAACTGCAGTGGCAGGACGGCGCGCCGGACCGCAACGGCCGGCTGCTCGTGCCGGCGCATCACCGGCCGCCGTCGTACCGCGGCGTTGCGTTGCATAGCGACGACGGCGGAGCCACTTGGACCTACGGCAGCGGCTCGACGCCGGGTTTTGCGGACGAATCCGAAGTGGTTGAACTGACCAACGGCGACCTGCTGTGGGATGGCCGGCAATCAGGCGGCGCGGCGCGGAACCGCTTCATTAGCCGCGACGGCGGCGACACTTGGAGCGACCCCCATCAGGGCGACATCACGATCACCGCCGTGGACGCCGGCTTGGTGCGCTATTCGGCCCGCCGCAGCGGCGACGACCGCGATCGAATACTGTTCTCCGGGCCGCTGGGCAGTACGCCCGGCGCCGGCAACTCACGCGACAATATTGGCGTGTGGACCAGTTACGACGAGGGGCGGACGTTCATCAATCCCGTCCAGATTCAAAGCGGGTCGGCCGCGTATTCGGTCATCGAAAGGCTGCCTGATGAGACAATCGGCTTGGTTTATGAAGTCGACCACAACACCATTCGGTACGTCAACTTCGATTTAGTCGAGTTGGAGAAGGCCGAGCATCCTGCGTCGATGTCGCACTACGACGGCTTCGGCAACGCGATCGCGCCGTTTCGAGGGGGCGTCGGATGGTCAGGCGCGTGGACGAATGCGGGCGCGAGCGTGGCCGCCGGCGCGTTGGAGTTTGACGGGTACTACACAGCCGGGGACGAGCAACACGCGGTGCTCCGCGGCGCGAGCCTGACGCGACGGCTCGGCGCGGGCGCGTTCGACCTGGATGCCAATCATGCGCTGTACGCCTCTCTGTTTGTGCGGCACAGCAGCGTCGATGGGACGGACTCCGGCGGCAACGAGTTCTTGGACATTCTTTTGCAGGATGCGGCCGGCGCCACGCTGGCGGCATTCGGCGTGGGCAGCGGTGAGAATTTTTTCGTCAATCAATTGGGCGCCGTGGTCAGCGCTCCGGCCGACTCCTTGGCCCGCGATAGAACTTACCTTTTGCTCGTGCGAATCGTCGCTCAAGACGGCTCTGGCGGGGCCAACGCGGATCAGATTTCACTGGCCTGGTACGGCGACCCCGCCGATGTGCCCGCGGCGGAAGCGCAAGTCGACTGGCAGCTCGTCGGAACGACTACGGAGAACAGCGCCGAAACGATCGAGCAGATCAGGCTTTCCGCGGGCGTAAGCGCCGACTGGTTAGTGGATGGCTTGCGAATCGGCTCGGCGTTCGACGCGGTCGTCGTTGACACGGGGGTGTCGTTGCCGGATGTGCTGGGCGACCTGAACGGGGACCGGACGATCACGGCGGAAGACTGGGCGGTTTTTCGCGGCAGAATGCGGCTCGACACCAGCGCTTTGCCGAGCGAGCAACGGCGCCGCGAGGGCGACTTCAATTCGAGCGGTCTGGTGGATCTGGCCGATTTCGCCGAATTCGTCGTGCTGTTTAACGCCGCCAACGGCGACAACGCGTTCGCGTCGCTGCGGGCCGTGCCGGAGCCAGGAGGCCGGGCGATGTTCGCCCTCTACGCAATCGCCGTGGTCGGCGGTCGACAGATCGCTCGCTGTGTACCGTGAGGTGAGGGCCCACGAGTTTTCAATTGGTTGCTCGGTTGGATGCTTATCGCGAGCCAGCCGTTTCCAAACAACCGCTGCTTGGGCTGCACCATGAACCGTTTGAGCAGCGCTGCGTTGAACGGCCGGCGGCTGGTCTTTGGCGCCATAACGTGCCTCTGGGCATCGCACGTGCTGGCGATGCGCGGCTGCGCGCTCAACGCGGCTGAAATCGACGTGTACGTGCTGACGGGCCAGTCTAATATGCTGGGCACGACGGCCGATCCGCAGGAGTCGGATCGCAGTCCGGGCAGCGGTTCAGCGTATGCGTCGACGCGGTTCTTTTGGAGCAATGTCTCCTCCGCCAACGGCAGCTATCCGATCAGCAACCTGTATGGCAGCTCCGCGGGGTCGATTACGACGCTGCAAGTGCAGCAGGGCGATGGCCGCGCCAATACCGAATTCTGGGGCCCGGAGTTCGGCTTCGCCAGGGCGATGGCCGACGCTGGGCACACGGACCTGATGTTAATCAAGGCTAGCCGCGGCGGCGGCGGTAATACGCTGTGGTCGAAGTCGGCGCTGCTGGCCAACCTTGCTTCGGGCCACATGTATCAGCATGTTCTCGATACAGTTAATGCGGCGACGGCAGAACTAGCCAGGGCCGGGCACACGTTTAGAATCGCCGGTCTGCTGTATCTTCAGGGAGAAAGCGACAGCGCTGCCGAGGCGTCGATTTCCGGGCAACGACTGGCTGAGCTGGTGGGCAACCTTCGCGCCGACTTTCCGCAAGCCGCTGCGCTGCATGCCGTTGTAGGGGGCATTGCGGCCCCGGGTGCGACGCGGGACCTCGTGCGTTCGCGACAAGCGGCGGAGGCGCTGGCGGATCCGACGATCGATTACTTCTCCAACCTCGATCTGGCAGGATCGCTATATGACGGTCTACACTTCGATAAGTCGGCGAAGCTTGAGATTGGCCGCAGGTTCGCACTGCGGTTTCTCCAAGCAGGCGGGCATTTGCCTCTGGTCGAGTCCGTGGGGTTCTCAGCCGTGGCCGACGCGCCGGATGCGATCCGCGTGGTGTTCGACAACTACGTTCCCGATGTTGACGGGCCGCTGCCGGGTACTAACCTTGTCCAGCAAGGGCAATTCCGGGGGTTCGTCGACGGCGTCAACGGTCAACAGCAGGTCGGTCTGCTTGTTGAAACATCCGATAATCGCGTTACCTTTGGCGATCGTCACCCGCAACTTCCATCGTCGGACTTGATCGTCGGTTCGGTCGGTTTGCCTCCGCCGCCGCCGCGGGTCGTCGGTGATGCCGCCGGCGCCACGCCTGCCGGCAGGGCGATAACCTTTACGTTTGTGGATCCGCACAACCCACATCGCCTGGCGACTGTGGCCAGCGTTGCTTTTGATGTAGGCTTTGTCGTGCCGGAAGACCAGATCGTCGCAACGTTCCTGGACTTTGCTGGAAATGTGCTGTACCGCACCGGCGAGCTGTCCAACGGCAGTTTTGGCTTTGTTTCGCGCGACAGGCTTGGCGGCGCTGCGCAATCCAATATTCACCAGGTCGTCATCTCTGGCAGCTTGACGGCGGGATGGACGATCGGCCATGCGGGGGATGGCACGGTCGCCGACTTGGCGTTTCAGGGGTTTCGCGCCGTGCCTGAACCGGGCGCGTGCGTCTTGGGCGCCGCAATGTGCGCGGTGTTTGCCATGCACCGGCGACGATCGTGGATGAGAAGTTTTAGCACCGCGGGCTGAGGAGCGATGTCCGACGTGCGTTCTCGTACCCGTGATTGCTTGATTGCTGTTCTCGCGTGTTGCGTGGCGGCGACTCGCGTGCAGGGCGAGCAGCCCAAGGCAGGCGAAGCGGGGCTGCGCTGGCAGGTGCTCTCGCCCGTGCCGGATTCGCGCGGCGTCGCCGGCGCGTTCGCGGGGATCAGCGCCGACCGATTGCTCGTTGCGGGCGGCGCCAATTTTCCTGAAGGGGCGCCCTGGGAGGGGGGCCAGAAGGCCTGGTACGATCGCGTCTGGACGATCGACGCGCCCCGTGCAACCTGGCAACAGGTCGGGCGGCTGCCCAGGCCCTTGGCTTACGGCGTATCCGTCACAACGGCCGGCGGCGTGGCGTGCGTCGGCGGCAGTGATTCGCAGCGGCACTACGCCGACTGCTTCTTGCTGTCGTTGCAGAAGGGTTCGCTGCGTCGGCGGCCGCTGCCGCAACTGCCTCGACCGGTGGCCAATGCCTGCGGCGCCGTGTTGGGCGATACGCTGTACATCGCCGGCGGCAGCGAGTCGCCCAGCTCCGTCGAGGCGCTTGGATCGTTCTACGCGCTCGATCTGGCGAGTCCAACCGCCGCGTGGAAGTCGCTGGATTCGTGGCCCGGTCCGCCACGGATGCTGGCGGTGGCCGCCGTACAAGACGGCAGCTTTTTTCTCATCAGCGGCGTCGAGCTGTCGGCAGCCGAAGACGGTTCCCCGAAGCGCCGCTATTTGACCGACGCGTACCGCTACCGCCCGGGCGGCGGCTGGTCGCGGCTGGCGGACCTGCCGCGCGCGGCGGCCGGCGCGCCGTCGCCGTCGCCGGCGATCGGGCCGTCGCAGTTCTTGATCCTTGGCGGCGACGACGGCGCCAACGTCGGCTTTCAGCCTCCGCAATCGCATCCAGGCTTCGCGACGGGCGTGCTGGCGTACAACGCCGTAACCGACGTTTGGGCCGGAGTTGGCCGCACGCCGGCGCCGAGCGTAACGGCGCCCATGGTTCGCTGGGACGACGCTTGGGTGTTGGTGAGCGGCGAGCGGCGACCGGGCGTGCGGTCGCCGGAAACTTGGGCGTTACGGGCCGAGTCGCGGCGGACGAGGTTCGGACTCTGGAACTACGCCGCGCTGGGACTGTACCCGATCATCATGCTCGCCGTGGCATGGGCGGTCGGCACGCAGCGGACCAGCGACGAATTCTTCCGGAGCGGCCAGCGCATTCCTTGGTGGGCCGCAGGGATGAGCATTTACGCCACGATGCTTAGCAGCATCACGTTCATGGCCGTGCCTGCAAAGTCGTTCGTCGCGGACTGGTCGTTTCTGTTGGCGAACGCGTCGGTGCTGCTCTTGGCGCCGATCATCGTAGCGTACTATCTGCCGTTCTTTCGGCAGCTCAACGTCACCAGCGCGTACGAGTACCTCGAACTGCGCTTCAACCTGGCCATCCGCTGGTTCGCCAGCGCGGCGTTCATCGCCTTGCAACTGGGTCGAACGGCGATTGTGTTGTACTTGCCGGCGCTTGCGCTGGCGACGGTCAGCAACATCGAAATCCACGCGTGCATCGCGATCATGGGCGTGCTGTGCATCTTGATGACGTTCCAAGGGGGACTGGAGTCGGTGGTGTGGACCGACGTGGCGCAAACGATCATACTTTTGGCGGGCGCCATCGCCACGCTCGTCGCCGCCGTGGCGAGCATTCCCGGCGGCGCCGCCGAAATCTGGAGCATCGCCCAGGCCGACGACAAGCTGTTCGGCGCTCTTCGCTGGACCCCGGAACTGACGGCCGCCACCGGCTGGGTGATCCTGCTGGGCAACCTGTTCATCACGCTGAGCTCGTACACCGCCGGACAGGATATCGTTCAGCGATACATCTCAACGCCCGATGCGCGGCAAGCGGCGCAGGCGATATGGACCAACGCCATTATGGTGCTGCCGTCGAGCCTGTTGTTTTTTTCGGTGGGAACGGCGTTGTACGCGTTCTACAAGATCCACCCCGCTAACCTCGACCCCACGCTGCAGAACGACGCCGTGTTCCCGCAGTTCATCGTCAACGAGCTTCCTGTAGGCCTGGGGGGGCTTGTCGTTGCGGGCATTTTCGCGGCCGCTCAGCCCACCAGTAGCCTCAACGGCATCGCGACGGCCTGGGTCAACGACTTCCATGTCCGCCTACGGCCCGCGATGAGCGACGCGAGGCGACTGCGCGTCGCTCAACTTGTCACGATCGGCTCGGGGCTGCTCGGAACGGCGATCGCGCTTATTATGGCGAAGTACAATATCGCATCGGCGTGGGACGCATTTCTTGGCATGCTCGCGCTGGCCGGCAGCACGCTGGCGGGCCTGTTCGCCCTGGGCATCTTTTCACGACGTGCTCACGGACGCGGCGCCATCGTCGGCGCTGTCGTAAGCGTGGCGGCGCTGGCGTACGCCCGCATCACGGCGTTGCATTTTTTCACTTACGGAGCGATCGGTTTTCTCACTTGCTGCGGCGTTGGGTGGGCGGCAAGCCTGGTGATCCCCGCCCGATCCAAGAACCTGGCCGGTTTAACGATTCACACTCGCCGCGCGGTCCGCGAGGAGCCGTCGTTGTGATGAACCGCTCTTATCATGCTGAAGATCTTGCTTTGTCCTTCCGGCTGGCAGCGTTGGCGCTCGCCGTGAGCGCCGCTCGACTCGTCGCCGGGGAAGCCGACGCCAGCGCCGATCCGGAAGTCTTTCGCACCGTGTTACGCCGACCCGGCGACGACGGCTCGAAGGCCTATCGCATTCCCGGCCTGGCGACGACGCTGCAGGGGACGCTGCTGGCGGTGTTCGACATCCGGTACGACGGGCCTGGCGACTTGCCGGCCGACATCGACGTCGGCGTGATGCGCAGCACGGACGCGGGTGAATCGTGGGGTCCGATGCAGCGGGCGCTCAACTTCGACAAGCGAGCGCCCAATGCCTGCGGCAACGGAGTTGGCGACCCGGCGATTTTCGTCGATCGTGAGACTGGCGCCGCGTTTATCGCTGCGCTGTGGTCTCACGGCGACCGCGGCTGGCACGGATCCGGTCCCGGTATGAAACCCGAAGAAACCGGGCAGCTTGTGCTCACCCGGTCCACCGACGACGGCAACACCTGGTCGCCGCCCATCAATATCACCGCGCAGGTCAAGGACCCGGCGTGGCGGCTTTGCTTTCAGGGGCCGGGCGCTGGGATTCAGACCAAGGACGGGACGCTCGTCTTTGCCGCGCAGTTCCGCGACGCTGCCGGCGCGCCGCATTCATGCTTTATCTACAGCCGCGATCACGGCGATACGTGGTCGATCTCACCACCGGCTATTCCCGGCGAGCCTCCGACGAGCGAAGCGCAGCTCGCCGAGCTCGCCGACGGTTCGCTGCTGATGACCATGCGCAACGAGTCGCGAGCCGGCGTCCGGGCGTGGGCTCGGTGGGAGTGGTCGCAGCCGAGCGGCGATGCGACTGCCGACGACGGCTCGCGGGAGACGTCGGCGGGACGCTGGTCGGCCCCATGGTTTATCGTGCCCGATCCTACGTGCATGGCCAGCCTCGTGCGCCATCCTGCGGGGCGGCTGCTGTTTTCGAACCCTAACAGCCCCAACAAGCGAATCGCGTTGACCATTCGCACAAGCGTCGACGACGGACGCACGTGGAGCGCGGGCCGGTTGCTCGACCCCCGCGGCTGCATGTACTCGTGCATGACGGTGCTGCGCGACGGCCGAATTGGCATCCTGTACGAGACGGAAGGAACGCTCACGTTCGCCCGCTTTCCGATCGATTGGGCCGCAGGTTCCGACGGGCATTAGCTGCGGACGGGCGTGCGAGTAAAGGCGCCTTGGTTGAGACGCTGCGGCGGAGGTCGGCGCCGGGCAGGCAGGCGATTGTGAGCACGACTCGCGGCGATGTCGATTATGTGCGGCTGGCGAGGACAGTCCGCAGCTCTTCGACAAAGCTCTTGCTGCGTGCAAGGACGTCTTTAAAGTCGGCTTTGCCGAGGGTGTAGAAGACGCATTTGCTGCGCGCGACAATGGTCGCGTTTCGGGGCTCGTCGCGGAGCAACGCCGCCTCGCCGAAGTATTGTCCCTCGCCCAGTTCGGCGACTTTCTTCTTGTCGCCATCGTGTTCGACGATGACGTCGACGTGTCCGCTGCGGATGAGATAAAACAGCTCGCCCGGGTCCCCCTGGCGGATAACTACGTCGCCAGGCTCGGCGTCTTCGACCATCATCTTGTCGGCCACTTCAGAAAGGGTGCTGGTTTGGAGATCGGCGAACAACGGGAACTGCCTCAAGAACTCGCAGATAACCGAAGTCTCGTGCACGGCGACGTCGGACCGGATGCGACCGTCGACCATGTTGACGATGCGATCCGCCACATCGAGGATGCGGTTGTCGTGCGTGACCATGACGATCGTGCAACCCTCGTCGCGAGCCAGTTCCTGAAAGAGCGTCACTACTTCACGGCCAGATTTTTCATCGAGGGCGGCGGTCGGCTCGTCGGCGAGCACCAACTTCGGTTGATGGACTAGCCCGCGTGCAATCGCCACGCGCTGTTTTTGGCCGCCGGAGAGGGACTTGGGCTTGTAATGTATTCGGTGACCAAGCCCCAGCCGGGCGAGAAGGTATTCGATGCGGTCGTTGGCGACCTTGCGGTCCATGCCGGCCAATTCTGCGGCCATATTCACGTTCTGATAGGCGGTAAGCGACTCGAACAGATTGTGCGCTTGAAAGATAAAGCCCAGTTCGCGGCGGAGGCGGACGACGTCGTCGCGCGTGGCGCCGTGAAGCTCCTGGCCGAGCACCTTGAGACTCCCTTCCTGCACAGTGCGCAACGTGCCGATGAGCGTCAGCAACGTGGTTTTGCCGGAACCCGACGGTCCGGTCATGATGACGATCTCGCCGCGCTTCACTTCGAGGTTGTTGTCGTAGAGCGCTTGCTTCCGCAGTTCGCCCTCGCCGAAATAGTGATTGAGCTTGGAAACCTTAATGGATTTGGGCGCCTGGCGTCCGTCGGTGAAGACGCCGCTGGTGGCGGGAATTGGTTTCGTGCCTGGCATCTGTTCGCTCCACCGTGGGTGGCACAAGGTTATGGCGCCGCTAGAACAAGCTTGCCGGATCGGCCGCCAGAAGCTTTCGCACCGCCAGGAGTCCGGAGGCGATGCACATGGCGATCGTCAGTCCTAAAACGAGCGCCATCGACTGCGGCGTCATCCGCAGCAACAGTCCGGTCGCGTCGGCGAGCACTCCGTACAGCGCGGCGCTCACGGCCAACCCCGGCACATAGCCGATGATCGACAGCAGCAGCGCTTCGGCGACGATCAGGCGAAGAAAGTATCCGGCGGAATAGCCCATGGCCTTCAGCGTGGCGAACTCCGGCATATGGTCGGCGATATCCGAATAGATGACCTGATAGCAGATAACCATGCCCACCACGAAGCCAATGATTTTCCCGGCGTTGAACACGATGCCAATCGGCGTGCTGTCGTCCCAGAACTTGATTTCCTGGTTCCGGAACTGGCTGCGCGTGAATACGAAGACCTGATCATCGACGATCTGGTCGATCGTGTCGCGCACAGCGTCGGCATCGGCGCCCCCCTGGACGCGAACGATTCCCAGGTCGACGACCGCCAGCGGATCGCCGAAGGCTTGCCGTTGCGGGAAGTAGTTGGCGAAGTTCTCGGCGCTCATGACCAGGTTGCCGTCGTGGGCGAAGTCGGCGCCCATGTCGAACGTGCCGACGAGGGTGACCCGACGATCGGCAAGTTCCGCCGGCGCCGCCGCCAGAGCCTGGGGGTCCTCCAGCGGGAAGTCGAAGTTCTCGGGTTTGCTGCGGACGTCGATGAGCGCCGTATTCGACGCCCGCAGTTTGGGTAGCTGCGCCTTGATTTCCGGCGAACGGAGAATCTGGTCTTCCAAGTGGAAACCGATGGAGCGGATCGGATAGGCCTTGCGCGAGCTCCCCTGCTGGAGGTTCTTCAGGCGAGACAGCGTCAACTCGCTATAGAGCGGAAACGCGTCGAGCACTCCGGGGCAGGCCCGCGCTTGATTGATCAGTTCGATCGGGAATCGCTTTTCGGCCGCCAGCGTGTACTTGGCCCGGCTGACGAGAAAAACGTCCCCTTCCAGGTCGTCGATGAGCTTCACCTGGCTGTCGAACAGCGCATTCTGGAAACCTACCTGCGTGAACATCAGCAGCACGGCGAACCCGATTCCGGCCACGGCGACAGCCAGCCGACGCCAGTCGTGCGTCAGGTTCTTCCAGGCTAGCGGCGTGCGTGTGATTAGCGGCATGTTTTCGCTGCTGTGATGGACGGAGGGCCCAGCCGCGTCGTCTAGAATAAGTCGGCCGGGTCGGCCTGAAAAAGCTTTTTGAGCGCAGCCATCCCGGATAGCGCACACATGAGGACCGCCAGCGCGAGCACGGTAGCGGCAATTTGCCACGTGAGTATCATCGGCAAGCCGGAATGAGCGCCGACCAACCGGTACAGCAGCCAGGAGATCGCCAACGACGGCACGTACCCCACTAGCGCCAGCAGCACCGACTGCTGCAATACCACCGACGCCAGGTAGTAGTTCGAGTAGCCCATCGCCTTGAGCGTGGCGTATTCCCCCATCATGTTGGCAATATCGGTGGAAAGGACTTGATAGACGATCGCCACGCCCACGAACAGTGCGATCCAGACGCCGAAATTGAAGATCTGCCCTAACGGCGTCTGAACGACCCAGCGGTATTCCTCGCGCGCGACGACTTCGCTTCTGGCCAGGACTTCGACGTCGGCCGGCTTGGCCGAGGGGGCGGAGGACGTCGTCGGCGTGCCTAACAGCGCCTGCAATTGCCGCTTGGCGGTAGCGGCATTCACGCCGGGCTGCAGCACAATCAAGCCGAAGTTGACCTCGTCGAGCGGCTGCCAGGGGCAGGCGCGGGCAAAGCCTTCGATGTTCGCCACGCATGCCCCGTTGGCCGCCAAGCCCGTTCCCAGAGTGATCACGTCCACGATCCTCACCCGGTCGCTACCCAGCACCGTTTCGACGCCGATGTCTTGTTCGGTGAACTGTACGCCGTTGACCGGCCCGAATTCAGGCTTGCTTTTGCTGTCGATCAACACGAACCGGGGGTCGGTGAGCTGGGCCGCCTTGTTCCGGAGCTCAGCGGGAATAAACGGCGGATCATGCGGGTCTACGCCGATCGTGATGATGCCTCGCCAGTCACCTTGCCACTGTCCTGCGGGCGAATCGGGTCTCTGCGGCCGCTGCCACTCGCTCAGGCCGAGATAAAAGGGGCGCGCCTTGGCCACGTGGGGCATCGACGCCGCCTGGAAGACGCGGGTGCGGGGAAACGTACTCGGCTCCGTCAGGTGCAGATACAACGGCGAGCGCAGCATGAGGTCGAATTCGAGCGCATCATAGATCTGCGTCGCCGTCTTTCGCACGGCCCCCTTGAAACCCATCTGCATGAAGATCAGGATCACGGCGAATCCAACGCCCGCCACGCCCACCGCCGTGCGAACCTTGTTGTGAACGACGTTCTTCCAGGCGAGCGGCGTTTTCATTTCACACCAGATCTGGCCCGGCCAATGGCGTCGCCCGACCGACCTCTCCGACGGCTCTCGGCAGGTCGGCGATTCTCTGGGGCGGCCATTGCAGGTCACCGCGGTGTCGCGAGCGTGATCCCAAACAAAACGAAGAACCCGTACGTTCAGGCCACAATGCTGCGCGGCGCTCGCACGATGACTCGCGGTAGCTACGCGGCTTGTCACTGGTGCGGCAGCGGGTCGCCGCGAAGTCGTTATGCACCCGGCTGTTGAGCGGCGGCTTCTGAACGTTCAGCGAATTCGACAGTCACTTGCAACCCGATGCGCCGCGCCGCCTCGGCCGTCGCCTCGCGATCAGTAGGATCAATCGCGACGACCACTTCGACGATCGAACGGTCGCTGGGCGCAAGCGGATTACGGTTCGTAAGTCCTGGACTGGAAACCACGCCGCCCACCCGGATGACGCGGCCCTTGATTGCCCCTGGCGACTGGCCCGGCCTTTCAGCATATTTGCCGGCAAACGCGGGGCTGCGAATGGCGGCCTCCTGCCCGACGTGGATTTCCTTGACATCCGCTTCGTAAACCTCGGCGACGCAGACCATGCGGCTAAGGTCGCCGAGCTCCAGCACCGGCGTTTGTGCGACAAGCTCGCCGGGCTGCATGAGCACTCGCAGCACGGTGAACTGCGCCGATCCCCCCTCGACGAGGGGCGCCCGCAGCACCGACTGCTCAAGCGCCGCTTGCGCGGCGGCCTGCTCCATTTCCACAGCGAGGGTCTGATCGACCTCCTCGGCCATGCGGAGATTGCTCTCCGCCAGCCGCACGCTCGCCCTGGCGGCCTCAACGGACTTCTCGGCCGCCGCCAGCGCGTGCGGATAGACTGCAACGGCCGACTCGTGCTCTTTCGCGGCGCGTTCGCTGGCGTTCCGCCGTCGGCGAAGCTGCTGATCGGTTACCAACTCGGGATCGGACTGCCGTAAACGCTCGAGTTGTTCCAGGTCGTCGCGGGCGATGGCCGCGGCTTCGCCCAAGCTTTGCAACTGCTGTTCTTGCGAGAGGGTTTCCTGCAGCCTGGCCTCGGCCTGCGCGAGCGCGGCCTGGGCCTGTTCGACCTGTAATTGGGCGGTCGCGCGCTGTTGGTCCCGTTGTTGCCGGGCGAGCCGCAGCTTGACGCCGGCCGCATCGAGCTGCACCTGCCGCACCGTGTAACTGGCCATGCGTGCGAGTTCGTCGCCCGCGGCAACCGTCGCGCCTTCGACGACGCCCGGGGCCAGCGACAGCAGTTGCTCGCCAGGAATCGAACTAATCGATATGACGCCGCCAGCGGGCTCGAGCTGCCCGAGTGCGACCACTTGACGCGGCCCTGCAGCCGCGCCGGGCGGCGGCGGTTCGACCCGCGAGGCGGTGAACCGATTGCAGCCGAGGGCCGCCGTCGCTGCTAGCAGCAGGGCGCCGATGCGGCGGAGGTTTCCGAGTTGGTCGAACCGGTGGGACATCACACGTCGCTCGGCAGGAGGAGAGTCGCCCGCGGCTATGTCGGCGCGGCCAGTGGCCGCAATCGCTGGCGCCGGCGGGCGGCGTCGGCGGGGGCCTCGGCCGCAGGACTTCAGAATTGACAGTACGTTCTGGACTGTCAAGAAAACCTCGCACTTATCTAAACTGCGGAGCCGTCGGCGACCGGCTCGGGCACGAACCCAAGGGCGGCCTGCTTCGTAAACCGTTCGGCGGCGACGGCGGCTCCGAACGATTATGTTGATTGTACGGATTGGGCTCGAAGCGCGGCCAAGGAAGGTACGGCATGCGACGACTATCCACGTTCATCTTCGGCATGGCGGCGGGCGGACTGCTTATTTACGCCGCGCTTAATTATCACCTGATCCATGCCTCTACCGGCCTGCACCTCGTGCCGAAGGCCCGCGCTACGCTGGCGGAAACCTATGTCGACGTCCGCGGGTTTACGCCGGCGGATTGGGCTCGACACGCGGACGTCGCCGTCGCGCTGTTCCAGGCCGATCGCACGGACCTCATGCAGTCGGCGGCGAACGAGTCGCTTTGGAACGGCATCGACCGGATACTGCCGTCGCCCGCACAATCGGAATAGCCGCGACAACTCGCCCGGCGCGAGAACTCGGTCTTCAGGGCCACACGGGGGCGCCCGTTCTTCCGCGGTTCCGGCGTCGCCGCCCGCAGGACCTCTCGCATCGGCATTTAACGCAATGGGCTATAGCCGTTTTCGCGTTGAGCACGATATCAGCGGATGGCGATGCAGCCCGCCCAGGTTCGCCTCTGGCCGCGTGTGCGGTTTCACCCGGCGCGACTTGAACGGGACGGCCGCCGAACCGATGGAGTCGCTGCGCCATGGAACTCAATCGCAATCAGTATTTTTTCATCGGCCTGGTGGTGCTGTTGATCGGCGTTCAACTGCGGATGGTCAGTTCGTATACGCTGACGCACGAAGCGACCAAGTTCCTTGCTCAGCGCACACAGAACTCTGCCACCCAGACCACCGTGTTCAACCTTTCAACGGACGTTGGCGCACTGCCGAAGAAGGTGATCAACCCGCCGGAGTGGCTGGGCTGGTGCCTGATGTCCGTGGGGTGCGTTCTTATTCTGCATAGCCTGGCCATGAAAAAGCCAGGTAGCTGAGATCAAACCGCGCGCTGTTGAACGCCCTCCGCCTGCGCCCGGAAGTGAACGCAATGAGGGGGAAAACGAAGTAGTCCGCTTGCTCGGTAAGAGGAATCGCATCTCGCAAGCGAGATGACTACATTGAACTAACCCACGCCAGATCCATGGAACGCACCGATGCGTCGTGTGATAATTGCGGCAACGCTGAGCGGAGTGGCAGGGGCCTGGTTGATACTGCCTGTGAGGGCTGACGATCCGGCAGCGGCGGTCGCTCCGCCTCTCCCTGCCGCGGCGCTGGACGCTTCCAGTTCCGCAACGGATAAACCGGCGCCGGCGTTCAAACTTCGTGAAGGATCGAAGCTCATTGACGCCGTAGGTCGCTTCCGACAAAGCGGCGACGCGCTCGTCTTCATCGATTCGCAGAACCGCGAAATCACTGGACTGCCGAATCTGAACTTGGAGCGTATCGCGAGGACGTTGCGTAGCGCCGAAGAACCGGAGGCGGTCGTATGGAGCGTCAGCGGCGCCATCACCGAGTTTGGCGGCCGCAACTACGTGCTGATCAAACGCGCCGTCCACCGGTCGGCGACCGCTCCGCCGCCGCCGGAAGTCGTGGGGCGGCCGGAGGTGCTCGCCCAGCCGGCGATAGCAGCAAGCGGGTCGCCTGCCGCGGCGGCCTCCGACGAGGTCGCGCCGCTGCACTCGCGCTAAGGCGTCGCGGCGTTCGCCCGCGGCGCCCTGCGTGCGAAGGGGTTCCACATCGGCCGTAAGGCGTTCGCTGGCTTGACATTGAGACGGGGACGGATATCATCCATGGTGCCACGCCTGTAGAAGCTCTCCGGACTCTTAGGACGCTGCCTCGCTCGTCCTACCTTCCGCGCTCGCGTCGGAGCGCCACGCCGCCATGGCCAAGCCTCAACGCATTGAAGTTAGCGAATCGGCCAACATCTCGGTCGTTCGCTTCATCGATCAGAAAATCATTGACCCCGTGGCGATCCAGGAGCTCGGCCAGGAGCTGTTTGATCTGGTGGAGAAAGACGAGCGCCGCAAGATCGTGCTGAACTTCCGCAACGTCGAATTTCTGTCCAGCGCAGCGCTCGGCAAACTTATCACGTTTGAAAAGAAGGCCAAGCGCATCGGCGCCGAACTGATACTTACCAACATCTCGCCGGAGATCTTCCAGGTCTTTGCGATCACCAACCTCGATAAGCTGTTCAAGATCAAGGACAGCGAAGCCGACGCCCTGGCGGTGCTGTAGCGCGTCCGCTGGCCGTGGCCTCTCTCGTTCCCTGCAAAGCGCCCGTGGCCGCCTCTCACTCTTCCGCCGAACGGACGCTGCACGCGTCGCTCCCCAGCAACTTGGCGGATTACCATGCGTTTATTCAGACCGTGCTTGAGCAGTTGCGCGAGCTCAACTGGGAGAAGGAGCCGCTGTTCGGCGTGCACCTGGCGCTAGAAGAAGCGATTTCCAACGCGATTCGACACGGGAATAAGGAGGACGCCTCCAAACGCGTCGAGGTCGAATGCCGTTTGGCTCCAAACCGGTTTTGGAGCCGCGTCTGCGACGAGGGGGCAGGGTTTAAGCCCGATGAAGTACCCGACTGCTGCCGGGACGATCGCCTGGAGGTCATCGGCGGCCGCGGCCTGGCCCTCATCAGGGCCTACATGACCCGGGTTCAGTACAACGATCGCGGCAACTGCTTGACGATGGAAAAGCTGTTGGGCGACCCGGCGACCAACGGCGCCTGCGGCTGCCAATAGGCGGCTTGCGCGACCGGCCGACGAGCGAGGGCGTCGCGGTATGGCTACGGCTGGCGCGTGCGAAGATCGATCGTTTGGGCAATGCTGTTCTCGATGTCGCGCAGACGCTTGAGATGTTCAACGTCACTGGCATGCGTCTGGCAGGCGGCTTCGTACGACGCCATGGTCTTGGTGCAAACGAGCGTGTACGGTCGTCCGGTCCTCGTGGTGACGTGGGTCAGGTCGCAGCGGGCGCCCTCAATTACTTGGTGGAGATGCTTCCGACGGTCCTTTGCCACCGGAAAGCGGTGCACGGTTGCGGCGCGGTCGGCGAGGAAGTTTTTGAGTTCGCGACAGTCGCCGCAAGTGCAGGAGATTTTGGCTTCTCGGCGAACGTCGACGAGACGAAGAAGACCTGGGACGAGTGGGTGCGCATCCTGCCCAAGATGTGGACGCAGGAGCGCTTCTCCTACCAAGGGCGCGCCTTCTCGATGCCCGAGCGGGCGATCATCCCCAAGCCGGTGCAGAAGCCCCACCCGCCGATGTGGGTGGCGGTCACCAGCCCGGGCACCGAGCTGGACGCCGCCGACCGGGGCATGGGCAGCCTGGGCCTGACCTTCGGCGGCTTCCGCGAGCAGGAGGCGAAGATCAAGGAGTACCGCCGCCGGATCAAGGTCTGCGAGCCGGCGGGGGCCTTCGTGAACGAGCAGGTCAACACGGTGAACTTCCTGTTCTGCCACGAGGACCTGAAGTACGGCGTGAAGACCGGCCAGCGGCTGAGCGGCACGTTCAACTACCTGGCCGCGCAGCTCCTTCCCGCACGGGAGGCGATGCCGAGGGCCCGTTCGGCACGCGCGAGGCCTTGAGCGAGAGGATCAGGTTACGATAGCCGTGCTTCTCGCAAATGCGGATGTACTCCATCGCCGATTCCACCATG
>QEVI01000286.1 GCA_003576855.1 Planctomycetota bacterium | reverse complement strand
ATCATCGCTTCCAGCTCACGCCGCGGCGCTCTCTCCGCGGGCCGCCACGATGGCGACCGCGGGGCCTGTCGGCGCTGCTGGAAAGCACGTGGTGGCGTCTCCGATTGGACGCCCGCCGGCGATCAACGGATTACACCACCGAACTGGCGTATATGACTTGGATTCAACGGACCACCTCCTTCACTACGTGGTTTAGGCGGCAAATAGACTCCTGCCAGAGAAGCCATCGCGGCCGGAATTGCCCGTCGTGTTGCGCGTACACGACCCACAAACGCATTATATTCGCCGCCACGCAGCAGAAGGCAAGCGCAATTCGAAGGCGGAAAGCGGAAAGCGAAACGCGGAAAGCGGCACACTAGCCGCGGGTCAACGACCCGCCGGAGCGGAAGGCAGTAGGCAGTAGGCAGTAGGCGGCAGGCAGTAGGCAGTAGGCGGCACGAAAAAACCTGACACCCGACACCTGACACCCGACACCTGACACCGCCCCCCGCCCCCCGCCCCCCGCTATAGAATGCATGAATGAACCGCCGACAACTTCAAAAGCTGGGCGTCCCCCCGCGGCTTGCCGCCGCAGCGATCGACGCGCTCCGTACGGCCGCATCGCAGGACCTGGGGTTTGGACTGAAGGGCCATCGCGCGCGGGACCTGGTGAAACAAGTCGTCGCCTCGCCGGCGACCTTTCTGCACGATCCCATTTGGGGCCGCCTAGCCAGCGAACTGGCCGGCTACCAGCCAATTGAATTACGCCAGCCGTGTGCCTATCGCACCTGGGGCGACGACATCGACTCGGCCGCCCACGAGCAAATGCGGCAGGCCTGCCGCGTGCCGTCGGTCGTCGGCGCAGCGCTGATGCCCGACGCCCACGTCGGCTACGGCCTGCCGATCGGCGGCGTACTGGCCTGCGATAACGCCGTTATTCCTTATGCCGTCGGCGTGGACATCGCCTGCCGCATGAAGCTGTCGGTCCTCGACGCGCCGGTCGCATCGCTCCACGAGCGGCGGGATCAGTACCGCACGGCCTTGGAACGCGGGACGCGTTTCGGCGTCGGCTCGGAGTACCAGCAGCCCCAGTCGCACGCGGTGATGGATGAGGATTGGAACGTCACCCGCATTACCCGCGAAAAGAAAGACGTCGCCTGGCGGCAACTCGGCACGAGCGGCTCTGGAAATCATTTCGTCGAGTTCGGCGTGTTGTCGCTGGCCGCGCCCGACGAGGGGCTGGGACTACCGGCCGGCCAGTACGTGGCGCTATTGAGCCACAGCGGCAGTCGCGGCCCAGGCGCCGCCGTGTGCAGCACCTACAGCGCTATTGCCCAGGCTCAACTGCCGGCGGAGCTGAAAGTGCTCGGCCGGCTGGCGTGGCTCGCTCTCGACGCCCAAGCCGGACAGGAATACTGGGCCGCCATGAACCTGATGGGTCGCTACGCCGCCGCCAACCATGCCGTGATTCACCGCAACGTCGCCCGACTGCTGGGCGCCGAGGTGATTGCCGGCGTCGAGAACCATCACAACTTCGCCTGGCGCGAGCGGCATGGCGGCCGCGACGTCGTGGTGCATCGCAAGGGAGCGACGCCGGCGGCCGCCGGCGTGCTAGGCGTCATTCCCGGCTCGATGGCCGACCCGGCGTTCGTGGTTCGCGGTCGCGGACATGCCGAGAGCTTCGACTCCGCCGCCCATGGGGCGGGTCGCCGCATGTCGCGGCGGCAGGCGCACGACACGTTCCGCTTCTCGCAGGTTCGCAAGCAACTGGCCGAGCGGGGCGTCGACGTGCTGTCGGCCGGCTCCGACGAGGTTCCGGGAGTCTATAAGGACATTCGCCAAGTGATGGCGGCGCAGCAAGAACTGGTCGAGGTCGTCGCGCAATTCGACCCGCAGATCGTCAAAATGTGCGGCGACGGCAGCCGAGCGGAGGACTGAGCGGAAGACAGAAGGCGGAAGGCGGAAGAGAGGGAGTGGCCCGGGAAAGCCCCAGCCGCGGGTCAACGACCCGCCGGAGCAGAAAGGAAAAGACGCAAAGCGGCCGACGGACGGCGGAAAGAGCAGGTGGTAAGTGGACAATGGTGGATGTTCTGCTGGCGCCCTAGGACGTATTACCCGCTCTACACGACGCCGAGCTGCTGACTCCTGCCGAACGGCGACCTGTACAAGTCCAGCGCTTGAGCGTTAGATGCCAGCGTGACAACGCCTAGCCGCCCGCCGCCGCGGCGGTTACAATGTCGCCACCCTCGCACAAAGGGGCGGCTAGCTCAGTTGGTTAGAGCGCTACGTTCACACCGTAGAGGTCACAAGTTCGAGTCTTGTGCCGCCCACTGGTTTGTAAGGCACGGCTAATCTTGGACTTAAGTTCCCTGCCGGCGGCCGGCGTTTTCCGGCCGAGGTTTTCCGGTAGGTGGGAGAATTCTAGGTGGCTTGAGGGGGCTGTGCTTAAGCCACGTCCTGGGGATCTTCTGCCCTCGTATCGCGAGCACCGGGCCAGCCGCTGGCCTTCGTTGAAATCGACGGCCGCGGGTGGCCATTGCTCCGGGCCGAGCGCGCCGCCTTGGCGGCTGGCGTCGCCACGTTGCCGCTTATTGCAAGCCGGGCCAATACAGGATGTCGCCGTTGTGCGGGTCGGTGGAAAGCAGCGAGGTGTTGTCTGCGGCGAACACGACGTGCTGAGCGCCGGCCCTAGCCTCAAGTCGCAGAAGTTCTTGTCCGGTAGCGGCCTCGACGATGGCAATGCCTTTGGCGCCGCCGTCCACTAGTTGCGCCAGGCGGCGGCGGTCGGGTGAATAGGTCGCGTTGACCGGCGGTCCTTCGATAAACAAGGAACTTGCCCCGGGAGGAACTTGTTCGCCAGGGCGATTATGCTGCGCGACGACTTGTCCGGTTGAAAGATCCCAAGTGACGCTCAGTTGCCCATAGATCGCCATCGCTCGGCCGGCCTTGTGCCCATGAGCGATCGTGCGCAGCGGCCCATGCACCGCCGGGGGCGACAGCGCCAGGTATGGTTTCCCCCGGCGAAGTTCCCAGATTCGCACGACGCCATCGGCGCCTGCCGTCGCAATCGACTCGCCCGTTGGGGACCAGGCGGCGTGCCAGATATCGGAAGGCGTACAAAAACGGTATTGTTCCGCGCCTGACGTGGCGTGCCACACGCGCAGCGATTCGGCGCACGTGGCGTAGCGGGTCCCATCCGGCGAGAATGCGACGTATTTCACGCCCGTGCCTCGAGCGTCCTGGTGGTTGACCTCCGCGCCGTCCGGCAAGCGGAACGTTCGTAAGCGGCTGGGCCAGCCAGGTACGAGAAGCATCTGCTCGTCAGGCGAACAAAATCCGCCAAACGGCTCATCTAGGGCGAATTCGTGGGCGACCGCCCAGCCGCCGTCGCGGCGTTTCCACACCGTGGCCAGGCCGTGGCCGTAGGTCACCAGCGTGCGGCCCGGCCGCGCCCAGCTCATCCAAACGACGGGCTGCTGCGGAGGGGGCCAATCGGTGCGGACCGACCAGGTCGCCACATCCCAGATACGCGCCTCGCGGAGCGGAAATCCCTCGGCCTGCGGCAGTCCCCGCGACAGCGAAATCAACAGCTTCCCGCCGTCGACGAACGTGCAGCAGTCGACTTCCGCTGCCTGGGCCGGAAGGGTGCGGATTACCTGCCGGTCGCGCACGCTCCACAGCTTGATAAACCGGTCGCAGCTCCCGGTGACGAATACCTCTCCGTCCGGCGAGAAGTCGATGCTGTTAATGCAACTGGCATGCTCCTTACGCGTGGCGAGCAGCTCGCCCGTCTCCGCATCCCATAACCGCACGGCGCCGTCCTTGGCGCCGCTGGCCAGCAGGCGTCCGTCGGGCGAGTAGGTCACCGCGTAGACCTCGCCGGCATGTCCCGGAAGGGCCCGATGGGGTACACGCGCCAGGTAGTTGAGGTGATACCACTCGAAATGCCGCAGGTCGGCATCGGGCGTTCCGTCGGCGTAGCGGCGCAAGGTCTCCGTGAGACGGGCGACGTCGCCTTCCCGCCAGGCCTGATGCGCCGCGCGGATGCTGGCGATGTAGAGCAAGCGGCGGTTCGTATCGCCAGCCCGCACGGCGAGCGTCTGCTGCTGATCGGCCGCGGTCTCCAGCCGCGAGAAGCGGGCTTCCATCTGACTGACTTGCCGTTGCCGCAAGAGATTGACGCTGACGACAGCGGCGGCGGCGATGACGGCGACCATCGCCGCGGCGGCCAGCGCCGGCCGGCGACGCACGGCTTTTGCCGCGCGCACCAGCGTGCCTGTCGGACGGGCCAGCGTCGGCTCCCTCCGTAGCCAACGGCGGAGATCGTCCGCCAGCTCGCCAGCCGTCGCATAGCGACGTTCAGGCGATTTCTCCAGGCATTTGAGGCAGACCGCCTCGAGGTCGGGCGGAATACCGGCGGAGCTGCGGCGGATCGGCGGCGGCTCATCGTGAAGCACCTGCCGCACGATTTCGGCGGCATCCCCCTGAAACGGCAGCCGGCCCGCCAACATCTCGTACAGGACGACGCCCAGGCTGTAAACATCGCTGCGGGCGTCGGCCGAGCGGGCCGCCAGGAATTGCTCGGGCGCCATGTAAGCCGGTGTGCCGAGCCGATCGTGGGCTCCGGTGAGCGTGCTTTCGTCATCGGTCCGCCGCGCCAGCCCGAAGTCGGTCAACTTGGCCTGCCAGGCGTCCGTCGGCGAGCCGGTTCCCGTTCCGTTGGCAACCGGGCGACGCAACAGGATGTTCGATGGTTTCACGTCGCGGTGGACGATCGTCGCCTGGTGCGCGTACGCCAGCGCGTCGGCTACCTGCGCGACAACGCTGGCCGCCAGATCGGGCGCCACGCGTCCCTCAGCCAGCAGATCGGCGACCGATGGTCCCGGCACGTACCCCCGAGACGAGAAACGGCACGCCGCCATGAGCCCCGACTTCATACACGGCGACGATGCCGCCGTGGTGGAGCCGGGCGAGGCTGCGTCCTTCGCGTAGGAACCGTTCGGCGTCGTGCCGCAAGATCAACCGGCCGGGGTGAGGGATTTTGATCGCCACTGGCCGTTCTAACCGCTGGTCGACGGCCTTCCACACGACGCCGAAGGTACCGGCCCCTAAGCGAGCTAACAGCCGAAATGGGCCGATGGTCGTGAGCTCGAGCAGACGGTCGCGGAACCGGGGAAACCGGGACAGCATTTCGTCCCACGACAAGTGCGCGTCGCGTTGCGACCGCAGTTCAAACTCGGCGGTGATCAGTTCCAGCGCCTCGCCGTCGTCTTCTTGGATCGTCGGAAATCGCGCGAAGTACTCCTCGACGCGGACCTCGCGGCCCGTTGCAAGCTGTAGTTCCAGGTCGACGTGAACCAGCTCGACGAGCCAGCGGCGGCGCTCGTCCGGCGTTTCGGCGGCGGCGAGGAATGCCTCGATATCCGGTCGCCTGCCCGCCCAGTGGGCCTCCTCGAAGCGCTCGACGACCTGTTCCAAGCGCTCGTCGCGGTGCGTGGGATGACTGCGCGGCATGAGCCGGGCCTCCGGACAGCGGCGCACTAATCCATTTCGCCGGCGAGCCGCTCGAGTTGTTGACGGACGCGGCCCAGCAGCCGGCGCACGGTCCGCTGCGTGCGCCGCAGTTCGCGGGATACTTGCTCGACGGTGCGACCGGCGAGCACCAGCGCCACGACCTCGCTTTCGCGCCGGTCCAGTCGCTTGAGCAAGCGGTTGGTCGCCTCGGTCAGCAGGACGCTGTC